>NZ_JBHSOF010000077.1:0-26094 GCF_042656005.1 Kitasatospora misakiensis
ATGCGGAGCATCGGCGACTGACGAGAAGCCGTCGAGGTGCGTGCCCCGGCGTCGCCCCGCAGGCGGGGGTTCGAAGACGGGCCCTAAGCCCCGGCCGGGACGAGCACGATCTTCCCGGTGACCGCGGCGGTCTCCATCGCGCGGTGCGCGTCCGCCGCCTCGTCCAGCGGCATGGTGCGGCCCACCCGGGGGTTGACCAGCCCCTTCTGCAGCAGCTCCAGCACGGTGGCGAGGTCCTGCTGGTACGCGGACGGGTGGGACTTCTCCAGGCTCCAGGCGTTGTAGAACAGCGTCCGCTTACCGTCCGGGACCAGCTTCGGCAGCACGATGCCGCCCAGGAACCCCTGGGCGCCGGTCAGCAAGTCCCGCCGGTTGCCGTCGAGCGCGGCGTTCTGGCCGAAGCCGACCATCACGCCGCCGCGCCGCACCGCCTGGTACGAGCGCAGGAAGTGCCGGCCGCCGATCGGGTCGTACACCGCGTCCACCGCGCCGCCCGGCAGAGCGCGCACCACCCGCCGGAAGTCCTCCTTGTCCCGGTCGATCGGACGCCCGCCGAGCGCCCGGACCTGCTCGGCCCGGGCGGCGGAGCAGGTGCCGTACACGGTGACCCCGGCGAGCCCGGCCAGCTCCAGGAAGGCCGTGCCGACGCCGCCGGACGCCCCGTGCACCAGGACCGTGCCGCCCCGCCGGACCTCGGCGACCCGGTGCAGCATCTGCTGGGCGATGAAGTAGTTCAGGGCGAGCGCCGAGGCCTCGACCGGGTCGACCCCGTCGGGCAGCGGGACGAGGCGGTTGGCGGCCACCAGCGCGTACTCCGCGTAGCCGCCGCTGCGCACCAACGCGACCACCCGGCTGCCCGGTTCGGGCGCCCGGGTGCCCGGTCCGACCTCGTCCACCACCCCCACCAGGTCGTATCCGGGGGTGAAGGGCCGCTTGGGCCCGCCGGGAATCACTCCGGCACGGAGCAGAATGTCACCGTAGGAGACGCCGGCGGCGAGCACCCGGACCCGGACCTGGCCGACGGCCGGGGACGGGAGTTCGTCGTTGGACAGCCTCAGGACCTCGGCTCCGCCGAGCCTCGGCACACTCACGTGGCGGTACCTCATCGTGGCCTCCGCAGTGGGGGGATGTCGTCGTGGATGTGGCGCCGGTCCTCCGCGAGGGCGGCACGGGAGGCGGTCACCGCCGGCCCGTTCCCTGCCCCCATATTTTTATATAGACTGAGTGTACAATGAATGTGATAGCACCCGCCTCAGGAGACGTCAACAGCCCATGAGCCCACGCCAGTACCGAGCCGGCCAACGCCAGGTAGCCGCCGAACAGACCCGCACCCGCATTCTGGAGGCGGCCTGCGAGCTGCTCACCGGGGAGAAGGGCCCGGCTTCGTTCAGCATGGACGCCGTCGCCAAGACCGCCGGAGTGGCGCGGATGACCGTCTACTACCAGTTCGACTCGAAGACCGGCCTGCTGGAGGCACTCTTCGACGATCTGGCCCACCGCGGCGGAATGGCCGGGATGCCCGCGGCCTTCATGGCACCCAGCGGCCGGGAGGCGCTCGCCACGGTGCTCGACGTGCTGACCGGCTTCTACGCCTCCGGCCGGGTCGCGCTGCGCCGGCTGCGCGGCCTGGGAATCCTCGACCCGGAGCTCGACACCGCGCTGCAGAGCCGCGGCGAGCGGCGGCGCGGCGGCCTCCAGGTGGTGCTCGGCCGGCTGCTCGCCGACCGGGGCGCCGATGTCGGCGAGGGCGAGCTCGACGAGCTGGTGGAGATGCTGTTCATGCTCACCAGCTTCGAGACCTTCGACCTGCTGGCCGGCCCGGAGGGCGACAGCGAGCCGGTGGCCCGCCGGGTGGAGGAGCTGATTCTCGCCGTTCTCGACCGCCGCCTCGCGGCGGCCTGACGGCCGGGCGGCCCGCCGCCCGCCACCGCGGGGCCCGTCGACCGGGCCCCGCGGACGCGCATCACGCGCATCGCGCGCATCGCGTGCGGCACATGCCGCACGCGTACCGCTTCATCCGCCGCCCGGCGACCCCCCTCCGGTCGCCGAACGACGGTCGGCGGCGCGGCGGCCTTCCTCCCCAGGACACCGCCGCGCCGCCTTCCCTTTTCCCTCACGGACCCGACGGCCCGCTCGGTCGCGACCGGTCCGCCGCGCCTCCCGACGCCGCGCCCCGCCGCCCGCCCCCGACCCGGGACGGCCCTCACCCCGGAGCACCACCACCGGGGTTCCGGGCCGTCACCGCACCGGAGCAGTCTGAATCAGCCCTCAGGCCACCTCCGCCTCGGCACCGGCGACGCGGCGCGGACGCTGCTTGGGCAGGATCACACTGGCCGCGATCAGCCAGATCAGGCCACCGAAGCGGGCGATCGGCAGGAAGAAGCCGAGGCTGGTGGAGAGCAGCGCCAGGGTCCCCAGGACGCCGATCCCGGCGAGCACCAGGCCCGCCCAGGCGAAGCCCTTCGGACCGAAGCCGAGCAGCAGCATCGGCACGGCCACCCCGGCCAGCATCACGGCGAACGGGACGACGTGCCCGGGCCCGCCGGAGGCGAAGGTGAGGTCGGCCAGCGAACGGGCCAGCGACGCGTCGCCGAGGTCCCCGGCCCGGGAGGCCGCCCAGACGGTGAGGCCGCAGAGCGCCATCGACGCGGAGGCGAGCACGCCGGACACCAGCGCGATGCCGGGGCCAGGGGCGACCACGCCCAGCTTGCGCAGCCGCTGGTAGACGATGGCGGCCCAGACCGCGAGCGGGAGCGAGGCGCCGAACTGCAGCGTCCCGGACACCTTGGCGGCGGTCGCGTGGTCCTTGTAGTAGGCGAGCGTGTCGGCCGCGGAATCGGTGGGCAGCGGGGTCTGCCGGGCCAGCACGATGGACACCACCATCAGTGCCGCGAACGCCACGGCGGGCAGCAGCAAGGGCGGGCCTGACTGCTGAGGCCGGGCGGAGGCGGCCGGCACCGCAGATGTCGTGGTCATGAGGGGCACTCCAGTCGAGAACGGGTCGATGGGTCCGAAGGCCGACGCCGGACGGATCGGCACCGACGACGGTAGTTCCTTGTCCAGAATAGTTCACCCGGGGACATCATTGTCCACTGCTATCGTGTTTCCATGACCGAATCTCCCGACCGCGCCCCGTCCGGTCACCCGGGCCCGCAGGGAGCCCAAGTCGCATTCCTCTTGTCCCAGTTGGGCGAGCACGCGACACAGGCCTTCGCCGCGCGGGTCGCCGAGCTGGACCTCACCCCGGCCCAGGCCGGCCTGCTCCGGGCGGTCAGCATGGCTCCCGGCCAGCACCAGCAGGAGCTCGCCCGGCGGCTCGGGATGTCCCCCAGCCGGTTCGTGGCCTTCGTCGACGCCATCGAGGAGCGCGGCCTGGTCGAGCGCCGGCGCAATCCCAAGGACCGCCGGTTCCAGGACCTCTACCTCGCGGCCAAGGGCGAGGAGGCGATGCGCGGGCTCGCCGAGGCGGCGCTCGCCCACGAGGAGGCCCTCTGCACCGGCCTCGACCCGCAGGAACGTATCGCCCTGGCCGGGCTGCTGCGCCGGATCGCCGAGGCCCAGCAGCTCACCGCCGGGGTGCACCCCGGCTACCGCCGGCTCAACCCCCGGCGCGACGGAGCCCCGTCGGCCAGCACCGCGTAGGTCCTCTTCGGGACGGACCGCGAGCGCGCGAAGGCCCCCGGCCGACGGCCGGGGGCCTTGCACGACGGAGCGCCGTACGGGCTCAGCCCTTGACGCAGACCACCTGCTTCAGGTGGGCCACGACCTCGACGAGGTCCCGCTGCTGCTCGATCACCTTCTCGATCGGCTTGTACGCGCCCGGGATCTCGTCCACCACCCCGGCGTCCTTGCGGCACTCCACGCCCTGCGTCTGCTCGACCAGGTCACGCGTGGTGAACCGCTTCTTCGCGGCGTTCCGGCTCATCTTCCGGCCGGCGCCGTGCGAGGCCGAGTTGAACGACGCCTCGTTGCCCAGGCCGCGGACGATGTACGACCCGGTGCCCATCGACCCCGGGATGATCCCGAAGTCGCCGGACCCGGCCCGGATCGCCCCCTTGCGGGTGACCAGCAGGTCGACGCCGTCGTAGCGCTCCTCGGACACGTAGTTGTGGTGGCAGCTGATCACCTCGTCGAAGGCGACCTTCGCCCGCGGGAACTCGCGCCGCACCACGTCCTGGAACAGCGCCATCATCAGCGCCCGGTTGCGCTTGGCGTACTCCTGCGCCCAGAAGAGGTCCTGCCGGTACGCGGCCATCTGCGGGGTGTCCGCGACGAAGACCGCGAGGTCACGGTCGATCAGGCCCTGGTTGTGCGGCAGCGACTGGGCCACGCCCATGTGGTGCTCCGCCAGCTCCTTGCCGATGTTGCGCGAACCGGAGTGCAGCATCAGCCAGACCGCGCCGGTGTCGTCGACGCACACCTCGATGAAGTGGTTGCCGCCGCCGAGCGTGGCCATCTGCTGGGCCGCCCGCTCGCGGCGCCACTTCACCTCGGGCGCGACCTCGTCGAACCGCTGCCAGAAGTCGTCCCAACCCCCGGTCGGGACGCCGTGCAGCTTGCCCGGCTCGACCGGGTCGGAGTGCAGGCCGCGGCCGACCGGGATGGCCTGCTCGATCCGGGAGCGCAGCCGCGACAGGTCGTCCGGCAGGTCCTTCGCGGTGAGCGAGGTCTTCACCGCGCTCATCCCGCAGCCGATGTCCACCCCGACCGCCGCCGGGCAGACGGCGCCGCGCATGGCGATCACCGAACCCACCGTCGCCCCCTTGCCCAGGTGGACGTCGGGCATCACGGCGAGCCCGTGCAGCCAGGGCAGCGAGCTGATGTTGCGCAGCTGCTGCATGGCCTGGCCCTCGACGGTGGCCGGGTCGGTCCACATCCGGATCGGAACCCGGACGCCGGGTACCTCGGTGTACGACATGGTTCAACGACCTCCCAAGGTCGGACGGTTCAAGCGTAGGCGGGGTGTGCACCCCGGGGGGATGCCGCGCGAAGAGACCCGGCGCGACGCGGGGGATGTCAGAGGTCGGCGGCGCTCAGGCGGCCGGGAGGCATCGGGAGGACAGTCTCGGGGAGCGCCGCTGGGATTGCTCGACCCGCATGGTGACCGCCTCCTCTCCGTATGTACCGGGTGTCCGTGTGTGTACCGGGTGCCGGGGGATATCTACCCACGCGCCTCGGCGCCCCCGCAAGGGAATTAACCACGCGCACGCGAAAGGGCCCGGCGGAGCGTCGGAACGCTCCACCGGGCCCTCAAGGGCGTGCCCCGTCAGGCGCTGATCACGGTCACCTCGCCGATGCCCAGCTCCCGCACCCGGTCCGCGAACGCCGCGGCGTCACCGACCAGGACGGTCACCAGCCGGTCCGTCGGGAAGGCCCTCACCACGGCCTCGGTGGCGGCGGCCGTCGACAGCTCGGCCAGCTGCCGGTAGACCTCGGCCTGGAAGTCGTCCGCCAGGTACTGCTCGACCTGGTCGGCCAGGGTGCCGGCCACCGAACCCGCCGTCTCGTACTTCAGCGGCGCCACACCGACCAGGAACTGCACGGCCTCGTCGCGCTCCGCGTCGGTGAGCCCCTCGGCGGCCAGCGTGCGCAGGATGGTCCAGGTGTCGGCCAGCGCCGGTGCGGTGGAGGCGGTGTCCACCGAGCCGCTGATCGCCAGCATGGCGCGCCCGCTGCCGTCGGCGGAGGAGCGCAGCGGCTGCGCGAACGCCCGCACCCCGTAGGTGTAGCCCTTCTCCTCCCGCAGCACCCGATCCAGCCGGGAGGTGAGGGTGCCGCCCAGGCAGTAGGTGCCGAGGATCTGCGCGGCCCAGCTCGGGTCGTGCCGGTCCGGGCCGATCCGCCCGATCAGCAGCTGGGTCTGCACCGAGCCGGGCCGGTCGACGATGATCACCCGGCCGGCGTCGTCGGCGGTCACCGGCGCGTGCGCGCTCGGCGCGGCCGCGGTGCCCTTCCAGCCGCCGAGGGTGGACTCCAGCAGGGCCGGCAGGTCGGTGCCGGTGAGGTCGCCGACCACCACCACGGTGGTGGTGGCGGGCCGCACATGCCCCTCGTAGAAGGCCCGGACGGCGGCCCGGTCGATCGTCTTGACCGTCTCGGCGGTGCCGCCGCGCGGCCGGGAGAGCCGGTCGGCGCCGTCGAACAGCGCCGCGTACAGCGCCTTGGCGGCCCGCCGGGCCGGGTTGGCCGCCTCGTGCACGATCTCGTCCAGCCGGTTGGCGACCAGCCGCTCGATCTCGTCCTCCGGCAGCGCCGGGCTGCCCAGCGCGGCGGCCAGCAGGTCCAGGCCGCGGGCCAGCCGGGAGGCCGGGACCTCCAGCGAGACCCGGATGCACGGGTGGTCGGCGTGCGCGTCCAGGGTGGCGCCGGCCCGCTCCAGCTCGCCCGCGAACTCCTCGGCGGAGAGCGTGTCGGTGCCCTCGTTGAGCGCCCGGGCCAGGATCGAGGCGACGCCGTCCAGACCCTCCGGCTCGGCGGCGAGCGGGGCGTCGAGCAGCACGTCGACGGCCACCAGCTGCTGGCCGGGGCGGTGGCAGTGCAGCACGGTGATGCCGTTGCCGAGGGCGGCGCGCTCCGGCGCCGGGAACGCCCACGGGGTGGGCGTGCCGGGCTGGGGCTGCTCGTGGAAAGTCATGGCGGGGACGTACTCGGTGCTCATACGGCGGCGCCCTCCTCGTCGGTCTCGGCGGTGGCAGCGGTGTCGTCGGCGGCGTCCTCGGCGGTGTCCTCGGCCGGGGTCGGCTCGTACACCAGGACCGCCCGGTTCTGCGGGTGCAGCCGCGCCTCGGCGACGGCCCGCACCTCCTCGGCGGTGATGTCGAGGACCTTGGGCAGGGCGTCGTTCAGCAGCTTCGGGTCGCCGAACAGCACGGCGAAGCGGCAGAGTTCGTCGGCCCGGCCGGCCACCGTGGTGAGCCGGTCCAGCCACTCGCGCTCGATCTGCGCCTGGGCGCGCTCCAGCTCGGCCGCGGTCGGGCCCTCGGCGGCGAACCGGGCGAGCTCCTCGTCGACGGCCGCCTCGATCTGCTCGATGGTGGCGTCGCCCGAGGTCTTGACGTCCAGCCAGCCCAGGCTCGGCGCGCCGGACAGCCGCAGCAGGCCGAAGCCGGCCGCCACGGCGGTGCGGTCCCGGCGGACCAGCCGGTTGTACAGCCGGCTCGACTCGCCGCTGCCGAGGACGGTCAGCGCCAGGTCGGCGGCGTCCGCCTCACGGGTGCCGTCGTGCGGCAGCCGGTAGGCGGTCATCAGCGCGCGGGAGGGCACGTCCTCGCGGACTAGCTCGCGGATCTCCCGGCCGACCGTCTCCGGCAGCGCGCCGTCGCGCGGCGGCTGCTTGCCGTCGTGCGCGGGGATGCTGCCGAAGTACTTCTCCACCCAGGCGACGGTCTGCTCCGGGTCGATGCCGCCGACCACCGAGAGCACGGCGTTGTTCGGCGCGTAGTACGTGCGGAAGAACGTCCGCGCGTCCTCCAGGGTGGCCGCGTCCAGGTCGGCCATCGAGCCGATCGGGGTGTGGTGGTACGGGTGGCCGTCCGGGAACGACAGCGCGGTGAGCCGCTCGAAGGCGGTGCCGTAGGGCACGTTGTCGTACCGCTGGCGGCGCTCGTTCTTCACCACGTCGCGCTGGTTCTCCATCGACGTCTCGTCGAGGGCGGCCAGCAGCGAGCCCATCCGGTCCGCCTCCAGCCAGAGCGCGAGTTCCAGCTGGTGGGCCGGCATGGTCTCGAAGTAGTTGGTGCGCTCGAAGCTCGTGGTGCCGTTGAGCGAGCCGCCGGCGCCCTGGACGAGCTCGAAGTGCCCGTTGTTGGAGACGTTGGCCGATCCCTGGAACATCAGGTGCTCGAACAGGTGGGCCAGCCCGGTGCGGCCCTTCACCTCGTGCCGGGAGCCCACGTCGTACCAGAGGCAGACCGCGGCCACCGGTGTCAGGTGGTCCTCGGAGAGGACGACGCGCAGCCCATTGGCCAGGCGGTGCTCGGTGATGGCGATGCCTCGCTCGGAGGCGGGGGCCGGGTTGGCCATGCGCTCGGGTCCTTCCCGTCGTCGACGTCGGGGGTTCGTGTGGCGTCCCCCATTGTGGTGCAACGCGCGAGAGCCGTGGATGTGTCCGCGCGGACGGGGCGTTCGCCAGGGGCGGAAGAGGGGCACTGGCCGGGACTGTCGGCGGGAGGGTCCACAATGGGGGCGCCGAGCCCTGTTGACAGCACACGCCGACAGTCCCGGTGACACCGCGCCGACGAGACGCAGACGAGACGCAAGCGAGACGTAAGGGAGCCCCGCCGCGATGGCCCGCCGCAGTTCGCCGACCCCGCCGCCCGGAGACTTCGAGGAGCGCATCCTCGACGTCGACGTCGTGGACGAGATGCAGGGCTCGTTCCTCGAGTACGCCTACTCCGTCATCTACTCCCGGGCCCTCCCGGACGCGCGGGACGGCCTCAAGCCGGTGCACCGCCGCATCCTGTACCAGGCCAACGAGATGGGCCTGCGCCCGGAGCGCGGCCACGTCAAGTGCGCCCGCCTGGTCGGCGAGGTGATGGGCCGGCTGCACCCGCACGGTGACGCCTCCATCTACGACTCCGTGGTCCGGATGGCCCAGCCGTTCTCGATGCGGCTGCCGCTGATCGACGGCCACGGCAACTTCGGTTCGCTGGGCAACGACGACCCGCCGGCCGCGATGCGCTACACCGAGTCGCGGCTCACCGCCGCCTCGATGGCCATGGTCGAGTCGATCCACGAGGAGACCGTCGACTTCGGCCCCAACTACGACGGCAGCGAGCAGGAACCGCTGGCGCTCCCGGCGGCCTTCCCCAACCTGCTGGTCAACGGCGCCACCGGCATCGCCGTCGGCATGGCCACCAACATGCCGCCGCACAACCTCTCCGAGGTCGTCGCCGCCGCCCGCCACCTGATCAAGCACCCGAGCGCCGACCTCGACACCCTGATGCGGTTCGTCCCCGGCCCGGACCTGCCCACCGGCGGACGGATCGTCGGCCTCTCCGGCATCCGGGACGCCTAC
This sequence comes from Kitasatospora misakiensis, assembly GCF_042656005.1. Taxonomy (NCBI): domain Bacteria; kingdom Bacillati; phylum Actinomycetota; class Actinomycetes; order Kitasatosporales; family Streptomycetaceae; genus Kitasatospora; species Kitasatospora misakiensis. The sequence continues at coordinate 9,017 of NZ_JBHSOF010000077.1, forward strand.
GAGTCCGGCCGCGGCACCTTCAAGATCCGCGCCACCACCGCCGTCGAGGCCGTCACCGCCCGCCGCAAGGGCATCGTGGTCACCGAGCTGCCGTACAACGTCGGCCCGGAGAAGGTCATCGCCAAGATCAAGGACCTCGTCAACGCGAAGAAGCTCCAGGGCATCGCGGACGTCAAGGACCTCACCGACCGCGAGCACGGGCTCCGCCTGGTCATCGAGGTCAAGAACGGCTTCGTGCCCGAGGCGCTGCTGGAGCAGCTCTACAAGCTGACGCCGATGGAGGAGACCTTCGGCATCAACAACGTGGCGCTGGTCGACGGCCAGCCGCTCACCCTCGGCCTCAAGGAGCTGCTGGAGGTCTACGTCGACCACCGCTTCGAGGTGGTCCGCCGGCGCAGCGACTTCCGCCGCCGCAAGCGCCAGGAGCGGCTGCACCTGGTCGAGGGCCTGCTGGTCGCGCTGGTCGACATCGACGAGGTCATCGCGATCATCCGGTCGAGCGACAACGCGGCCCAGGCCAAGGAGCGCCTGATCGAGCGCTTCTCGCTGAGCGAGACGCAGACCGCGTACATCCTCGACACCCCGCTGCGCCGGCTCACCCGCTTCGACCGCGTCGAGCTGGAGCAGGAGCAGGCCAAGCTCACCTCCGAGATCGCCGAGCTGACCGAGATCCTGGAGTCGGACACCCGGCTGCGCAGCGTGGTCTCCACCGAACTCGGCGCCGTCGCCAAGCAGTTCGGCACCGAGCGGCGCACCGTCCTGCTGGAGGCCGGCGCCGCGCCGGCCGCCTCGCTGGCCGTGCCGCTGGAGGTCGCGGACGACCCGTGCCGGGTGCTGCTCTCCTCCACCGGCCTGCTCGCCCGGTCCGCCGACGGCGAGCCGTTCGAGCTCTCCGAGAAGCGCGCCAAGCACGATGTGATCGTCTCCGCGGTGCCGACCACGGCCCGCGCCGACGTCGGCGTGGTCACCTCGGCCGGCCGGGTCCTGCGGCTGCCGGTCATCGACCTGCCGGCGCTGCCGCCCACCCCCTCGCCGACGCTGGCCGGCGGCGCCGCCGTCACCGAGTTCCTCCGCCTGGAGGCCGACGAGCGGGTCCTCGCGCTGACCACCCTGGACGAGTCCTCCCCCGGCCTGGCGCTGGGCACCGCGCAGGGCGTCGTCAAGCGGGTGGTGCCCGAATGGCCCGCCAACAAGGACGAGTTCGAGGTGATCGGGCTCAAGGACGGCGACGAGGTGATCGGCGCGGTCGAGCTGCGCACCGGCGAGGAGGACCTCGTCTTCATCGCCTCCGACGCCCAACTGCTGCGCTACCCCGCCGGACAGGTCCGCCCGCAGGGCCGCCCGGCCGGCGGCATGGCCGGCATCAAGCTGTCCGAGGGCGCCCGGGTGCTCTCCTTCACCGCCGTCGACCCGGGCGTCGACGCGGTGGTCGTCTCGGTGGCCGGCGCGGCCGGCACGCTCACCGGCGAGGCCCAGTCCAGCTGGAAGGTCACGCCCTTCGAGCAGTACCCGCGCAAGGGCCGGGCCACCGGCGGGGTGCGCTGCCAGCGCTTCCTGCGCGGCGAGGACGCGCTCGCCTTCGCCTGGGCTGGTCCGGCGCCCGCCCGTGCGGCCACCGCCAAGGGCGTCCCGGTCGACCTGCCGGAGCGCGACCCGCGCCGGGACGGCTCCGGCACCCCGGTGACCACCCCGCTCAGCACCGTCGCCGGGCCCGCGTAGGGTCCGTCGCACCCTGCGGGGGCGCCGACCCACGAGGTCGGCGCCCCTGCGGCGTTCCCACCCGCCTGCCGTCGTCGGCGCGCTCCCGGCGCTCTCCCGACGATCTCCCGGCGGTCGCGCCACGGGTAGCGGGCAAGGGTAGCCTTACCGACGTGAGCACCTGTGCGACGCTGTCGCGTGAACTGTCGGAGCCCCTGGCCGCCACCGCCGCGACCGCCACCACCTGGCTGTTGGTCGAACAGAACGGCCCGTGGGGGGCGAAGGCGCTCGGCGAGAGCCACCTGGACCCGGCGGTCGGCCGCGCGCTGGACGCCGCGACCGCGGACACCGGCGTCCGGGTCGCGCTGATCCGCCGCCCCGGCCGGCACGCGGACTGCCTGCCGACCGCCCGGCACGAGGTGGTCGTGGCGCACACCGTCCCCGCCCCCGGCCGCAGCTGGGTGCGCCGCGGCCAAGTGGCGGACCCGGCGGAGCTGCTGAGCCTGGACTTCGCCGCGCTGGGCACCGGCGACCACGGCGGCTTCGGGGTGCCGCACGTCGGCGGCCCGATCGCCCTGGTGTGCACCAACGGCCGCCGCGACCGCTGCTGCGCCCTGCTGGGCCGCCCCCTCGCCGCCGACCTGGCGGCGGCCGGGCACAGCGAGGTGTGGGAGGTCACCCACCTGGGCGGCCACCGCTTCTCCCCCACCATGCTGGTGCTGCCCTACGGCTACGCGTACGGGCGGCTGACCGCCGAGTCGGCCAAGGAGGTGCTGGCGGCGACGGCGGCCGGCCACATGGTGCCGGAGTGGTCGCGCGGCTGTTCCGGCTGGGACCGGCCGGCCCAGGCCGCCGACCAGGCCGTTCGGCTGGCCACCGGCGAGACGCGGGCGGACGCGCTGACCCTGGCGCAGCGGCCGGACGGCGCCGGGCGCTGGCGGGTCGGCGTCCGGCACGAGGACGGCCGGTCCTGGGAGGTCGAGGTGGCCGAGGGCGTCAGCGAGCCGCCCCGCGCGGAGAGTTGCGGCAAGGCGGCGGGCACGCCGTCCCGGATGGAGGTCGCCGCCCTCCGCGAGCTCTGATCCGCCCGGACGCGGCACGAGGCACGCGATGGACGGCCACGACCCCCGGCGGGGAGTCCGCCGGGGGTCGTGGCCGTCCGCCGTGTGCGGCCGTCAGGCGGCCCCGGCGCCGGTGAGCGCGCGGACCTCCAGCTCGGCGTACCGGTCCGGGTCGGCCGGCTCCGGCGAGGTGAGGGTGCCGATCCACCCGGCCAGGAAGCCCAGCGGGATGGAGACGATGCCCGGGTTCTCCAGCGGGAACCAGTGGAAGTCCACGCCGGGGAAGAGCGCCACCTTGGTGCCGGAGACGACCGGCGAGAAGGTCACCAGCACCACCGCCGGGATCAGCCCGCCGTACACCGACCAGACCGCGCCACGGACGGTGAACCGCCGCCAGAACAGGCTGTAGAGCAGCACCGGCAGATTGGCGGAGGCGGCCACGGCGAAGGCCAGACCGACCAGGAAGGCCACGTTGAGCTGCTGGGCGAAGAGGCTGAGCACGATCGCCACCGCGCCGATCCCGACCGCCGCGATCCGCGCGACCAGGACCTCCTGGCGCTCCGTGGTCGCCGACCCTCCGTCCGTTGCCCTCTCCGCCTCCGGTCCGGTCGCTGCTCCGGTCGCGGCGTCCGCCCCGCCGCGCGCCCGCCGGGAGGCCGGAACGACGGCCCGACGGCCGCGCCCGCGCCGCCCGCCGCGGTCGGCCCGCGGACGACGCGGGCGTCCCCGCCAGGCCCCCGCCCAGATGTCGTGGGCGAACGCCGCCGAGGAGGCCAGGGTGAGCCCGGCGACCACGGCGAGGATGGTGGCGAAGGCGATCGCCGAGATCAGCGCGAACAGCACCACCCCGCCGGTCGAGCCGTTGCCGCCGCCGAGCACCAGCGCGAGCAGCGGGACGGCGGTGTTGCCCGCCGCGTTGGCGTGCCGGACCTCGGCCGAGCCGACCAGCGCGGTGGCACCGAGGCCCAGCGCGATGGCCATCAGGTAGAAGCCGCCGACCAGCCCGATCGCCCACATCGTCGAACGGCGGGCGGCCCGTGCGGTGGGCACGGTGTAGAACCGGGACAGGATGTGCGGCAGACCGGCCGTGCCGAGCACCAGGGCGAGGCCGAGGCTGAAGAAGTCCAGCCGGCTGGTGAAGCTCTTGCCGTACTTCAACCCGGGCTCCAGGTACCGCTGTCCGGCGCCGCTGTGCTGGGCCGCCTGCCGCATCAGCTCGGCGATGTCGCCGTGGAACCGGACCACCAGCAGCACCGTCAGCAGCACCGAGCCGGCGACCAGCAGGAACGCCTTGACGATCTGGATCCAGGTGGTGGCCCGCATGCCGCCGACCGTGACGTAGACGATCATCAGACCGCCCACCGCCACGATGGTCCAGGTGCGGGCCTCGGCGCTGTTGGTCCCGAGCAGCAGGGCGACCAGGCTGCCCGCGCCGACCATCTGGGCGACCAGGTAGAACAGCGTGACCACGATGCTGGCGCCGCCGGCCGCCGCCCGGACCTTGCGCCGGCGCAACCGCAGCGCCAGCACATCGGCCAGGGTGTACCGGCCGGCGTTCCGGACCAGTTCGGCGACCAGCATCAGGACCACCAGCCAGGCCACCAGGAAGCCGATGCTGTAGAGCACGCCGTCGTACCCGAACAGCGCGATCAGCCCGGCGACGCCGAGGAAGGACGCGGCCGAGAGGTAGTCGCCGGAGAGCGCGAAACCGTTCTGCAGCGGTGTGAAGTCGCGGCCGCCGGCGTAGAAGTCCTCGGCGGCGCTGCCGCGGCGGCCGGCCCAGAAGGTGATCGCCAGGGTGACCAGGACGATGACGGCGAACAGCACCACCGCCAGGTCGTGGTGGTCACCGGCGGGGGCGACGGGGGGCGGGGTGGCGGTCCTCATCGCAGCTGGTCCTGGGTGTCCCAGCGCAGCGACAGGGCGGCCCGGTCGCGCTTGGTGCGGGCGTTCCGGGCGTAGAGCCAGGTCAGCAGGAAGGTCGTGGCGAACTGCAGCAGGCCGAGCAGCCAGGCGACGTTGACCGGGCCGGCGACGGGGGCGCGCATCAGCTCGGGGGCCGCGGCCTGGGCGGCCACGTACAGCAGGTACCAGGAGAGGAAGACCCCGCTGACCGGGAAGACGAAGGACCGGTAGCTGTGGCGGATCCGCTGGAAGGCGAGGCTGCTCTGGACGGACCGGTAGACCTCGGTGCTGGCGTCCGTCTCCCAGTCGTCCTCCGGCCCGGGTGGCGGTGCGGCGGCCGATGCCGGCGCCCACCAGTCCAGTTGCCCACCCGAGTCCAGTTTTCCACCCGGCTCGGGTCTTCTCGTCTGCTGCTGTGGCACGGCTGCTCCTGGGCCGGGGGGTTGTGACCCGACCCATGATGGGGGCCTCCCAACTCCCCAAACTCCCAGCGCAGATACGTTCACTCGATGAGGTGATCGATGATCCGACAGACGCTCATCCGACTACTGCGGCGACCCGGTGATTCCGTGTCGGAAGGCGTACGCGACCGCTTGCGCCCGGTCCCGCACGCCGGTCTTGGCGAACAGGTTGTTGATATGGGTCTTCACGGTGGCCGGGCTGACGTACAGCCGCCGGGCGATCTCGGTGTTGGAGAGCCCCTCCGCGATCAGCCCCAGCACCTCGGCCTCCCGCGCGGTCAGCCCGTCCGGCGGCTCCGTCGACGGCCGCACCGGCGCCGGTTCCGACACCGCTTCCGACGCCGCTTCCGGTACCGGAGCCGCGTCCCCCGACAGCCGCTCCAGCAGCCGCAGCTGCACCTGCGGCGAGAGCCCGGCCGCCCCCGACCGGACGTCCGCGATCGCCCGGGCGATCTCCTCGCCCCCGGCGTCCTTGGTCAGATAGCCGCGCGCCCCCGCCCGCAGGGCCGGGAACAGCGACTCGTCGTCGGCGTAGGTGGTGAGCACCACCACCTCGGTGCCCGGGTACCCGGCCCGGATCCGCCGGGTCGCCTCGACGCCGTCGCAGCGCGGCATCCGCAGGTCCATCAGCACCACGTCCGGGTGGTGCCGGGCGACCAGCGCGACCGCCTCCTCGCCGTCCGCCGCCGAGCCGACCACCTCGATCCCGGGCAGCAGCCCGAGCAGCATCACGATGCCCTCGCGCACCACCGTCTGGTCGTCCGCGACCAGCACCCGGGTGACCCCCGGCCCCGTCATGCCGGCACTCGCAGCAGCACGCGCCATCCTCCCTCGTGCGGGCCCGCCAGCAGGCTGCCGCCGAGCAGTTCCGCGCGTTCGCGCATCCCCAGCAGACCGTACCCGGCACCGCTGGCCGCCAGCCCGTCGGGCGCCTCCGCCCGTCCCGCGCGTTCGTCCCGCACCTCCAGCTCCACGGAATCCTCCAGATAGCGGAGCTCGACCGTGCAGCGCGCGCCGGGGGCGTGTTTGCGCACATTGGTCAGTGCCTCCTGAGCCGTACGCCGGACCGCGAGCGCCGCTTCGGTGGCCAGCGGACGCGGCGTCCCCGTGACGCCGAACGCCGCCCGCTCCCGCCCGGTCAGCTCCACCAGGTACTCGCCGACCGGGGTGAACTCGCCGCGCAGCGCGGACAGCGCCTGCCGGGTCTCGGCGAGCCCGTCCTGCGCCATCCGCCGGGCGGCCACCACCCGCTCACGGACCCGCTCACGGTCGGTGCCGGCGTCCAGCATCAGCCGGGCCGCCTCCAGGTGCACCAGCTGGGCGGAGAGGCTGTGCGCCAGCACGTCGTGGATCTCCCGGGCGATCCTGGCCCGCTCGGCGAGCGCGGCGCTCTCCGCCTCGGCGGCCCGCGCGGCCCGCTCCTGGGCCAGCAGCCGCCGCGCGGTGCCGCGCGCCTCGATGTCCAGGCGCAGCAGGTAGCCGAGCAGCAGGAGTCCGCCGACGGTGGCCGTGACGCTCAGCCAGCCCGCCCAGCTGACCGCCGCGTACGAGCCGAGCGAGGCCCCCGCGGCGAGCAGCGCCGGCCCCGTCGGCAGCCGGATCAGCGCGGTCACCGCCAGGCCGTACCAGAGCACGTCGGCGAGCAGGTAGGCGTGGCCCGCGTTGGCCGGCCAGGCGACCGCGAACAGCCCGGCGGCCAGCGCGTACGCGGGCACCGGGCGCTGCGCCCGGCAGGCGTACAGGTAGCCGGCGGCGAGCAGGACCGCCGTGGCCAGCCCGGCGACCGCGGCCACCACCGCCCAGCCCGCGTACCGGCCGTCGGAGAAGGTCCCCCAGCAGACGGTGACCAGCAGGACGAGCCGGCCGACCGCGGCGAGGATCCGCCGTGGCCGGCTCTCGGCGTCGTGCTCAAGCCCCTCGCGGGACGGCCAGCGGGTCCAGAACCGTCCGGCGGCCAAGGGTGCCTCCAGGATGCCTGCCTCCAAGGTGCGTACGGCGGTGGTCACGGTGGCTGTCACGGTGGTCACGGCACCGCGGCGAACGGGGGCGCCAGGGCCCGGGCCCTCCAGTGCACCACGAGCGAGCGGACCAGCAGCAGCACCGCCAGCCCCAGCAGCAGCGCGCTGCTCGACTGCCGCAGGTGCAGCGCCACCCCGAGGCCGAACAGGCCGAAGCGGATCGCGAGCATCCCGCCCCAGGCGGCCAGCGTCGCCCTGGTGCCCTGGGCCCAGAGCGCCCCGTCCGCCTCCCGCCACAGCCGGACGGTCCAGCCCCACACCGAGCCCGCCGCGAGCACCGCGAGCAGCCCGCAGCCGAGCAGGGCGACCGACCAGGCGGTGTCCCGGCGGTCGATCAGCTGCGGATCGCGCAGCGCGACCGCGCCGAGGACGAGCGGCAGCAGCCAGAAGCGGCGGTCGGCGTCCAGGCGCCGGGGGCGCATCTGGCGCCGGAGGACCAGCACCATCACCACCACCACGAGGGCGGCGTCGACCAGGGCGGGCATCGGTTTCTCCGTCCGGAGGAGGGTCTTTCTGACCTCTCCGACGCTACGGATCCGGCGCCCCCGGCTGATCGGCGCCGGGGTGGACGGCGGGGTGGACGGCGGGTGGAGCCGAGCGCGCCGGTGCCCTCCACCCACGGGTGGAGGGCACCGGTCGACGGGCGTCGCTCAGGCGTCGATGCGCGAGCGGTCCAGGGTGGCCGCCGAGTCCACGATGAACTCCTTGCGCGGCGCCACGTCGTTGCCCATCAGCAGGTCGAAGACCTTCTCGGCCTGGTCCAGGTCGCCCAGGTTGATCCGGCGCAGCGTGCGGTGGCGCGGGTCCATGGTGGTCTCGGCCAGCTGGTCGGCGTCCATCTCGCCGAGGCCCTTGTACCGCTGGACCGGGTCCTTCCAGCGCAGGTTCTTGCGCTGGAACTCCAGCAGGGTGGAGCGCAGCTCGGCGTCCGAGTAGGTGTAGTGGTACTTCTCCTGGCCGCGCTTGGGGTTGGTGAGCTCGATCCGGTGCAGCGGGGGCACGGCCGCGAAGACCCGGCCCTGCTCGACCATGGGCCGCATGTACCGCTGAAACAGCGTCAGCAGCAGGCAGCGGATGTGCGAGCCGTCGACATCGGCGTCGGCCATGAAGATGACCCGGCCGTAGCGCGCCTGGTCGATGTCGAAGGTGCGGCCCGAGCCGGCCCCTATCACCTGGATGATCGCGGCGCACTCGGCGTTCTTGAGCATGTCGCTCACCGACGCCTTCTGCACGTTGAGGATCTTGCCGCGGATCGGCAGCAGCGCCTGGAACTCGGAGTTGCGGGCCAGCTTGGCGGTGCCGAGCGCGGAGTCACCCTCGACGATGAAGAGTTCGCTGCGTTCGACGTCGTCGCTGCGGCAGTCGGCCAGCTTGGCCGGCAGCGAGCTGGTCTCCAGCGCGGTCTTCCGGCGCTGGGCCTCCTTGTGCTGGCGGGCCGCGACCCGGGTGCGGGCGGCGGCCACCACCTTCTCCAGCACCGCCCGGGCCTGGACCTTCTCGTCCCGCTTGCCGGAGGTGAGGAAGGTCTTGAGCTCCTTGGCGACGACGGCCGCGACGATCCGGTTGGCCGCCGAGGTGCCGAGCACCTCCTTGGTCTGGCCCTCGAACTGCGGCTCGGCGAGCCGGACGGTGACCACGGCGGTGAGGCCCTCGGTGGCGTCGTCCTTGGTGATGTCGTCCTCGGCGACGCGCAGCAGCTTGCTGGCGCGCAGCACCTCGTTGACGGTCTTGGCGAGCGAGCGCTCGAAGCCGGTGACGTGGGTGCCGCCCTTGGGGGTGGCGATGATGTTGACGAAGGAGCGCAGCGTGGTGTCGTAGCCGGTGCCCCAGCGCAGCGCGATGTCCACCCCGAGGTGCCGGGTGACCTCGGTCGGCGTCATGTGCCCGAGCTCGTCCAGGACCGGCACGGTCTCCTTGAAGGTGCCCTCGCCGTGCAGCCGCACCACGTCGCTGATCGGCTTGTCGGGCGCCAGGAACTCGCAGAACTCGGCGATGCCGCCGTCGAAGTGGAAGGTGCTCTCGTCGATCTGCTCGCTCTCGGTGAGCCGCTCGTCACGCACGAGGATGGTCAGGCCGGGCACCAGGAAGGCGGTCTGCCGGGCCCGGTTGTGCAGGTGCTCCAGGGAGAGCTTGGCGTCCTTGAGGAAGATCTGCCGGTCGGCCCAGTAGCGGATCCGGGTGCCGGTGCGGGTCTTGGGCACCTTGCGGACCCTGGACAGGCCGTTGCCCGCCTCGAACGGGGCGTCCGGGCTGGTCTCGGTGAAGATGCCGGGGGTGCCGCGCCGGAAGCTGATCGCGTGGGTGTGGCCGCCGCGGTCGACCTCGACGTCCAGGCGGGCCGAGAGCGCGTTGACCACCGAGGCGCCGACGCCGTGCAGACCGCCGGAGGCCGCGTAGGAGCCGCCGCCGAACTTGCCGCCGGCGTGCAGCTTGGTCATCACGACCTCGACGCCGGACAGCCCGGTCTTGGGCTCGACGTCCACCGGGATGCCGCGCCCGTTGTCGCGGACCTCGACCGAGGAGTCGTCGTGCAGCACGACCTCGATCCGGTCGCAGTAGCCGCCCAGCGCCTCGTCGACCGAGTTGTCGATGATCTCCCAGAGGCAGTGCATCAGGCCACGGCTGTCGGTGGAGCCGATGTACATGCCGGGGCGCTTGCGGACCGCCTCCAGGCCCTCCAGGACGAGCAGGTGCCGAGCGGTGTAGTTGGAACCGTCGTCGCCGGCCAGCAGAGCGGACGGCACGGTCGTTTCGGCACTCACGCGGCACTCTCCTCGGTGAAGTTCTGTCTCATCGGTCACATCCGGCCAGGTCCGGTCAGGTCCGGATCGTCCGCCAGTGCAGCACGCCGCACCGACATCCGTTCCCCTGGGTGTGCGCACCCCTCCGCTGGGTGTGCAGCACGGCGGTCCGGTCCCGCGCAGCTTGTACGCGCTCCGCGAACAAGGGCCGTGCCGGATTCGGGGCGCCGGGGCTCCATCTCCACCCGATACCACCGCTCCTGGCGGACCGTGGGACCGGGCACAGGCTCCGGAACTGCCGTTATGCAGGCTACCGGGGCCCAGGACGGGGCTTATGCTCCAACCCAGCAGAGGATTATGCTACGCGGACTCCCACATCCGGTTCCGATCGGGCGTTCGAGCCAGAGGCGGATCCTGGGATTCGGTACGCATGAACCACCGACCCCCGGGGCACCTCCTCATCAACACAGCAGAATCCTCAGAGAAGAAAAGCCACGAGCGGGAACGTTTTCGGCCTGGTTGGATGTTGACCCTGGTACGACAGCTCGTCGAGCTAGAGAAGAGGCGACGTGACTACTGTTCTGACACCTGCGAGCCCGCTCACCGCGGCTGACCGCTGCGACCGCTGCGGCGCCCAGGCTTACCTGCGCGTCGTACTCGCCAGCGGTGGAGAGCTGCTCTTCTGCGCCCACCACGGCCGGAAGTTCGAGCCCGAGCTCAAGAAGATCGCCGTGGAGATACAGGACGAGAGCGGTCGCCTGGGGAGCGCCACCACCGCCACGGCCTCCGACGACGAGCGCTGATCCGAGGCGCCGACAGCAGACCAGCGTCGAGCTGTGTCCGGCCGCGCACCGCGTGTGACCGGTTGAGCCGGGCAACCACCCCTCCGGGGGTCGGTTGCCCGGCTTCGTCGTTCTCCCGTCCGCCGTCCTCTCGCGCCGGCCGCGCTCCGTGCCGGCCGCGCTCCGTGCCGGCCGCCGCACCGCCCGGGGGGGCCGCCCGTTCGGCTACAGGACGGAGCGGACGGCGTCGCCGACCGAGGCGACCCTGGTGTAGACGCCCGGGTGGGCGGCCTCGGCGCAGCCCGTTCCCCAGGAGACCAGGCCCACGAGCCGGCCCGCGACCACCAGCGGACCGCCGCTGTCGCCCTGGCACGCGTCCTTGCCGCCCCGCTCCTCGCCCGCGCACACCATGCCCCGGGCGTCGAAACGCCCGTCCTGGCCGCCCGGATAGGCCTGGGCGCAGGTCTGGTCCGCGATGATCGGCACGTCCACACCCCGGAGCTGGGGCGAGTAGTCGCCGTGGCCGGTGGTGTCCCCCCAGCCGTAGACCCGGGCCACCGTCCCCGGCCGGTACGGCTCGGTCTCACCCTGGCCGACGAGGTCGATCACCTGCCGGTTCACCTGCGACTCGGTCAGGGTGACCACCGCCACATCGTTCATGTTGGTGGTGAAGGAGTAGTCGGGGTGGATCCAGACGTCCCGCGCCACGACCTCGCGGCCGGCCGTGCCGCGCAGATCGTCCCGGCCGACCACGACCCGCAGGCCGGGCCGGTCCACCTGGCGCCCGTTGGACTCGTCGTAGAAGCAGTGCGCCGCGGTCACCACCTTGGTCGGGGTGACCAGCGCTCCCCCGCAGAACTGGCCCGAGCGGCCGGAGCCGAACTGCTGCCGGCTGGCGAGCGCCACCACCCACGGGTGGTCGTTGGTGCTCTCCGTGCTGCCGCCGACGATCCGGCCCTGCGGCCGGGCCTGCGCGGCCGGGGCCCCCGGGCCGAAGGCCAGCAGCGGCGCGGGCAGCGCGGCCAGCAGCGCCAGGACACCGGCCCGGCGCCGCCGGGAGACCGGGCCGGCCACCGCGGACCGGGCGGCGGGCGCGGTCGCGGGCCCGGCAGGCGGTACGGCGGAGGGCGCGGTGGACGGCAGGTCGGCGCGGTCCGGACGGTCCGGGGAGGGCAGCACCGTGTCTCCAGGTGGCTAGGCGGCAGGCAACCGGCACAGCCTAGGTGACCGACTACGGTCCGCGACCGTTCATCACCGGACCGCCACCCGGACGAGGGACAACGGCCACCCGGACGGTGACGCCCGTCCGTGCTGGTCGGCCCCGCGCGTACCCGCGCAGGCGCGTCCGTGCCCGCCTGGGCCCGCGCCCGTTCGTGTCCGTCCGTGCCCGTTCGTGTCCGTCCGCGCCCGGACAGCCGGAAGGCCCGGAGCGCGGGGCTCCGGGCCTTCCGGTAGGGCCGTGGTACCGGCCGTCGATCAGTCCAGGTAGTCGCGCAGCACCTGGGAACGCGACGGGTGGCGCAGCTTCGACATGGTCTTCGACTCGATCTGGCGGATGCGCTCACGGGTGACCCCGTACACCTTGCCGATCTCGTCGAGCGTCTTCGGCTGACCGTCCGTCAGGCCGAAGCGCATCGAGACCACGCCCGCCTCGCGCTCGGACAGGGTGTCCAGCACCGAGTGCAGCTGCTCCTGGAGCAGGGTGAAGGAGACCGCGTCGGCCGGGACGACCGCCTCGGAGTCCTCGATGAGGTCACCGAACTCGCTGTCGCCGTCCTCGCCCAGCGGGGTGTGCAGCGAGATGGGCTCGCGACCGTACTTCTGGACCTCGATGACCTTCTCGGGGGTCATGTCGAGTTCCTTGGCCAGCTCCTCCGGGGTGGGCTCGCGGCCCAGGTCCTGGAGCATCTGGCGCTGGACGCGGGCCAGCTTGTTGATGACCTCGACCATGTGCACCGGGATACGGATGGTGCGGGCCTGGTCGGCCATCGCTCGGGTGATCGCCTGGCGGATCCACCAGGTCGCGTAGGTGGAGAACTTGTAGCCCTTGGTGTAGTCGAACTTCTCGACCGCACGGATCAGACCGAGGTTGCCCTCCTGGATGAGGTCCAGGAAGAGCATGCCGCGACCGGTGTAGCGCTTGGCCAGCGAGACCACCAGGCGGAGGTTGGCCTCCAGCAGGTGGTTCTTGGCGCGGCGGCCGTCCTCGGCGATGATCTCCAGCTCGCGCTTGAGCTTGGGAGCGAGCTTGTCGGCGGCCGAGAGCTTGTCCTCGGCGAACAGGCCGGCCTCGATCCGCTTGGCGAGCTCGACCTCCTGCTCGGCGTTGAGCAGCGGGACCTTGCCGATCTGCTTCAGGTAGTCCTTGACCGGGTCGGCGGTGGCACCGGCGACGGCGACCTGCTGGGCCGGGGCGTCGTCCTCGTCGTCGTCGGAGAGGACGAAACCCTCCGACTCCTCCTCCGGAGCGTCGCCGCCCTCGGTGGCGGCCTTGTCGCCGGGCAGGGCCGCGTCCTCAAGCAGCTCCTCCTCGCCGAGCAGCTCCTCCTCGCCGCCCTTGCCGGTGGCCTTGGCGGTGGTGGTCTTCTTGGCGGCGGCCTTCTTGGCCGGCGCCGCGGTCTTCTTGGCAACGGCCTTCTTGGCGACGGCCTTCTTCGCCGGAGCCGCCTTCGCCTCGGCGGCGACGGAGGCCGCCCCCTCGGCGGTGATCTCGGCGGACACGGTGCTGACCGGCGCGGAGACGGCCGGCACCGCCGGGGTGGAGATCGTCGCACCGGGCGCGATGCGCACGGGCGGCTTGGTCGGGGCCGACGGAGCGGCCGGGTTCCGGGTGGTGACCGCCTTGGTCGCGGTGCGCTTGGCGGGGCTCTTGGCAGCGACGCTCTTGCGCTTGGCGCCGGCCGGTTCGGCCGCGCTGACCATAAGATCCACCCCCTCCTCAATCAGAACCTGGTTGAGGCTGCGCATGACGTTCTTCCACTTGGTGACCGGGATCTGGTCCGCCTCGAACGCCTGGCGCACGTCGTCACCGGCGATCTGCCCCTGGGCCTTGCCCCGCTCGATGAGCGCCAGCAGAGCCGCGGACTCGGCGATCTCGGGGGGAAGCGAACGGGATGTGCTGGCCGACACGAACAACCTCTCGGACGATGAGTGGACTCGAACCCGTACCGGCCGCCCGAGCGGGCGGGGAAGGAGATCGCGCGTCGGGCACGCGGTGTCGATTCCGACCGACTCGGGCTTGAGGACTGGGTTTGCAGGACGGCAGCAGCGCCGCGGACCAACACAGCATTCTGACACGTTGGGTTATTCCGGAGCTGCTCCCGCTCAGGAGACATCGCTGCTACTCGTCAAGTGTTACGCATGGCCTTCGTGTCGCGGGTCACACCGGTCGGTGGCCGCGGGCCGGGGCCGACCTCCATCATCCCTCACCCGCGCCGAAGTCATTCACCATGGACACGACATTAGCCTGCCCGGTGGGTGCCCGGCGGGTGCCCGGTGGGTGCCCGGTCGGTGCCGTCCGCCGGTGGCCGCGCCCGTCGGCCCGGCGGGCGGATGTACGGAGGCCCCCCGGCTGCACCGTGGCGGCAGCCGGAGGGCCGGGGGTCGCGAGGGGACTGCGGGAAGCCGCGGGAAGATCGCGGACGGGCGGATCATGACGGGTCGGATCGTGACGGGGCGGTCCGTGGACACGTTGCGGGGCGGGGACGGCGGATTCCGGTCGCCGAACGGTCCGCTCAGTGCTCCCGGGGCGCCGGGACGGACGGCTCGATCTCGGGGTGGACGGTGAGCAGCGCCCGCATCGTCGTCTCGGCGGAGGTGCCGTCGCCGGCGCCGAGCGCGTCCACCAGCCGGGCGTGCAGTCCGACCGAGGCCTCCGAGGGCCGCTCGCAGGAGGTGGCCGGCCCGCCGGACACCTGGAGCGCGCAGGCGACGATCCCGGAGAGGTGCTCCAGCATCCGGTTCCCGGCCAGCTGCAGGATGAGGCCGTGCAGCTCGGCGTCGGCCCGGACGTAGGTGCCGAGGTCCGCCTGGGCGCACGCGTGCCCCATGATCTCGATCAGCTCGGCCAGCCGCTGCTGGACGTCCTCCCGGCCGTGGCCGGAGGCCAGCCGCGAGGCCAGCGGCTCGATCGCCCAGCGGAGCTCGAACAGCTCCCGGCGCTGCTCGTCGCGCTGCGGGCCGAAGGCGCGCCACTCGATGATGTCCGGGTCGAGCAGGTTCCAGTCGCTGACCGGGCGGACCCGGGTGCCGACGTTGGGTCGGGCGCTGACCAGGCCCTTGGCCTCCAGGACGCGCAGCGACTCGCGGACGACGGTGCGGGAGACCTCGAACCGCTGGCCGATCTCCTCCGGGACGAGCGGCCGGTCGGCGCCGAGGTCGCCGGAGACGATCATCTGGCCCAGCTGCTGGACCAGCTGGCCGTGCAGGCCGCGACCGCGGCTGCTGGTGGTCTTGCGGCCGACCCGGGCGAGGTCCGACTCGGCGCCCTCCCAGCGGGGCGCCGGCGGGGTCGGCCGATCGGCGTACGAGAAGCGGTCCAGGTCGACGGGGCCGTGGATGGCCCCGTCGGCGGAACGGGCGGGGGTCATGGTGGGGTGCGCAAGGGTACTCACAGGTCCTTTGTCGGCGATCGGCGGGCACAGCTTGAGAATTCTCGTGAAAAGCACACGAAAGGGTGATCGGCCGTGACTGGATAATTGACTTCTTATCAGGGCGAAGCGCTCATTGCGGTCACCCTTGGTCGATCTTGGCGAACCGCCACCGCCCGCCGGAGGGCTCAGAGCGCCCGGCGCCGGACCTGCGCCACCAGGGTGACCAGCAGCAACACCAGCACCGGCGTCACCGCGGCGACCAGCAGCGCCGGATCGGTCAGCGCCGGCTCGACGAGCGCCCGACCGGTGAGCGCCGGACCGTCCTCGGCAACCCGGCCGTCCCCGCCGTACACCCATCCGTACGCCCACTCGATCCCCGACGGGAACGGCAGCAGCTCCGCCGTCCGGACCGGCCAGGGCGTCCCGGTCCGCCGCAGCACCAGCGCCACGCCGGACTCCAGCAGCGGGGGCAGCGCGCCGAGCAGCAGCACCCCGGCGACCGCGCTCCGGGTCAGCGCGGCGGCCAGCACCCCGGTCCAGCCGGCCGCCACCACCAGCAGGACGAAGGCCAGCAGCGCGACCGGCGCCCCCTGCCCGGCCACCAGGGCCAGCGGGGCCGACGCCGCCGGCAGCGCGTCGAGCCCGCCCAACCCGGCCGAGGCCAGCGCCTCCGCCACCCGCCCGGACAGCGCGGCCGGGTCCGACCAGGCCGACACCGCCACCCCGGCCGGCAGGGCGAGGTGCACGGCCACCGTGTCGACCAGCAGCGTGACCAGGGCCAGCAGCAGCGCGAGGAGGCCGGTCACCGCCAGCTTGGCCGCCAGCAGCCGCACCCGGCGGGGGTAGGACACCTGCGAGGCCGCCAGCCCCCGGTGCCGCACCTCGTGCGCGTACGCCAGCGCGCCCAGCACCCCGGCCCCCAGGGCCGCGAACGGCAGCGGCACCAGCGGCACGGCCGCCGTCAGCAGCCGCACCGCCGCCGGGCCGCCGAGGGCCCCGTCCGTCACCTGCCCGGCCAGCACACCGGCGACCACGGCGTCGCAGACCACCACCAGACCGAGCAGCAGCCAGGTCGAACGCAGGCCGCGCACGCGGCGCAGCTCATAAGCCAGAACACGCACGGTTCACTCGCTCCGAAGGTCAGAGGTGACGGGAACAACGGCCCCGGCCCGGTCCACCCCCGCGGCCGGCAACCCGGCCGCCCCGCGCACCGCCGGGAGGACCCCGGCCGTCCCCGCCCGCTCGGGGGCCGGGGAGGCCGCGACAGCCCCGGCCCGGTCCGCACCCTCGCCCGGCACCCCCGCCGCCCCGCGCACCGCCGGGAGAACCCCGCCCGTCCCCGCGGCGGTTGTGGCCGTTGTGGCGTTCGGGGTGGTCGTGGTGGGTGTGCTGGCCAGATCGGTCGGGTCGGGCTGTCGGCCGGGCGCGGACCGCTCGGCCGACGGGCGGGTGACGCGGCCCAGGCGGACGGTGTCGTCGCTCAGCAGTTTGTGGGCCGCCGCCTCGGGGCAGTGGTGGGCTTCGGGCTCCGGGGCGTCCGCCGAACGCGCCAGATCGGTGAGTCCGTCCCGGAAGAGCCGGTCCACCGCGACGACCGGCGAGGTCTCGTCCTCCCGCCGTCCACCGCCACCGCTCCGGCCCCGAGCCGTCCGCCCGGCCCCGGTGCCGGCGATCGCGGCGGTCGCGCCGGTCGTGTCGGTCCTGTCGACCGCGGCGATCATGCCGGCCGCGACGGCCGCGCGCCGGGCGACGGACCGGGCGCTACGCCGGGGCGCCGGCGCGGACAGCGCCGGCGCGGCCGACGGCGCGGTGGCCGTGGC
>NZ_JBHSOF010000078.1:0-25996 GCF_042656005.1 Kitasatospora misakiensis
CGGGCACGGCCGCGCCCGGCGCACCCGCCGTCCGCCGGCTCCCCGCCGGCTCGCCGGCGCGCTCCGGCCCCTCGCCGTCGGCCGGGCCGAAGCCGCCGGCCGCGGCGGTGCCGTCGACGCCCTCGGCGCCGTCCGCGTCAGTGGAGCCGTTGACCGCCCTGGGGGTCTCCGGTCTGGGCGCCTCGGCGGCCGAACGCGACGCGAGGGACGGCGACAGCGCCATCCCACCCGTGGTTCGGAACAGCTCGTCGGCACCCGGGAGACTCACTCGGCGGGGCGGCACCGGTCGAGCACCTCCCTGGCGAGCTGGCGGTAGGCGGCGGCACCGACCGAATTGGTCGCGTACGTCGTGATCGGCTCGCCGGCGACGGTGGTCTCCGGGAAGCGCACGGTCCGCCCGATGACGGTGTGGAAGACGTGGTCGCCGAACGCCTCGACGACGCGCGCCAGCACCTCACGGCTGTGCACGGTGCGCGAGTCGTACATGGTGGCGAGGATGCCGTCCAGGCGCAGCTCGGGGTTGAGCCGCTCGCAGACCTTCTCGATGGTCTCGGTGAGCAGCGCGACACCGCGCAGCGCGAAGAACTCGCACTCCAGCGGCACGATGACGCTGTGAGCGGCCGTCAGCGCATTGACCGTCAGCAGGCCCAGCGAGGGCTGGCAGTCGATGATGACGAAGTCGTAGTCGGGCAGCAGCGGCTTCAGGGCGCGCGCCAGCGCGGACTCCCGGGCCACCTCGCTGACCAGCTGCACCTCGGCGGCGGAGAGGTCGATGTTGGACGGCAGCAGGTCCATGCCCGGCACGGCCGTCTTCAGCAGCACCTCGTCGGCCGTCAGCCCGCGCTCCATCAGCAGGTTGTAGACCGTGACGTCGAGTTCCATCGGGTTGACGCCGAGTCCGACGGAGAGGGCGCCCTGCGGGTCGAAGTCGACGAGCAGCACGCGGCGGCCGTACTCGGCGAGCGCGGCACCCAGGTTGATGGTCGACGTGGTCTTGCCGACGCCGCCCTTCTGGTTGCACATCGCGATGATCTGCGCGGGGCCGTGCTCGGCCACCGGCGCGGGGATCGGGAAGTACGGCTGCGGGCGCCCGGTCGGGCCGATCCGCTCGCGGCGCTGCCGCGCGGCGTCGGGGGCGAGCGTGGCCGCGTACTCCGGGTCCGGCTCGTACTCGGCGTCGGGGTCGTCGTAGGCGCCGTAGGCGAACTCGCCGTAGGCCAGGCCGTGGGCCGGCAGTTCGGCGTCGTAGTCGGTCACCGTGGTCACCTGTGCCGTGTTCTGGCGTGCTTCGAAAGTACGGAGAGCGACCGAGCCGACCTCGGCCGAGCCCACGGAGGGCTGCCTGGCCCCGGACTCCACACTCGGCTGGCCGGCGGTGTGCTCCGCCAGCCCTGGCTGACCACCCCCGGGAGCAAATGTCGACTCATTCACAAGTCGTCTTACCTCCTTGGGCATCCAGGACTCTATGTCGATTCGTCAGCGTGGCAGCATGCCGACGGTTTGCGACTCTAGGCCGTTCAAGGCGTTCGCAGCAACACAATCCACGGTAGTGGGCAGGATGTGTCGACTATCGGGCAACCCTCTGTCAAGGGATGTGAGGGCCCTTGACCCTAACGTTTCTGCGGTCGGGTGATACGACCCACAGAAATTGACGACAGAGCGACCCACCCACTCCGCCCCCGATGTCATCACGGGGTTCACCCCGCGTTCACACCGCGCGCGGGGACGCAGCGTAACCCCGTTCGCGGGCACGGCGAAGCCCCCGGCCCGAGAATTTCGGAGCGGGGGCGACGCGGATCATGCTCAGGCGAGCACGGACTCCAGGGAGACCGACTCCAGGCCGAAGGCCTCGGCGACGGCGCCGAAGGTGATCTGGCCCTCGTGGACGTTCAGACCCTTGGCGAGCGCGGCGTCGCGGCGCAGCGCGTCCTTCCAGCCGCGGTTGGCCAGCTCGACGACGTACGGCAGCGTCGCGTTGGTCAGCGCGTAGGTGGAGGTGTTCGGGACGGCGCCCGGCATGTTGGCCACGCAGTAGAAGACCGAGTTGTGGACCTGGAAGGTCGGCTCGGCGTGCGTGGTCGGGTGCGAGTCCTCGAAGCAGCCGCCCTGGTCGATGGCGATGTCGACGAGCACGGAGCCCGGCTTCATCCGGGAGACCAGCTCGTTGGTGACGAGCTTCGGGGCCTTGGCGCCCGGGATCAGCACGGCGCCGATGACCAGGTCGGCCTCGATGACGGCCTTCTCCAGCTCGAAGGAGTTGGACATGATGGCCTTGATCTTCGTACCGAAGATCTTGTCGGCCTCGCGCAGCTTGTTGATGTCGCGGTCGAGCAGGGTCACCTCGTAGCCCATGCCGATGGCGATGGTGGCCGCGTGCCAGCCGGAGACGCCGCCGCCGATGACGACGGCCTTGGCCGGGTGGGTGCCGGGAACGCCGCCGGGGAGGGTGCCGCGGCCACCGGCCGGACGCATCAGGTGGTACGAGCCGACCTGCGGGGCCAGCCGGCCCGCGACCTCGGACATCGGGGCGAGCAGCGGCAGGGCGCCGTTGGCGAGCTGCACGGTCTCGTACGCGATGGCGGTGGTGCCGGAGGCGACCAGCGCGTCGGTACCGGCGCGGTCGGCCGCCAGGTGGAGGTAGGTGAAGAGGGTCTGGCCCTTGCGCAGGCGGTGGTACTCCTGCGCGATGGGCTCCTTGACCTTCAGCAGCAGGTCGGCGGTGGCCCACACCTCGTCGGCGGTGGGGAGGATGGTGGCGCCGGCGGCCACGTACTCCTCGTTCGGGATCGAGGAGCCGACACCGGCGTTGTCCTCGATGTAGACCTCGTGTCCGTTGCGGACCAGCTCATGCACGCCGGCGGGCGTGATGGCCACGCGGTACTCGTGGTTCTTGACCTCGCGGGGGATGCCGACCTTCACGGCTAAACACGTCCTCTTGCCATGGGGGTCCCTACCGGAGAAGACCGGCGGGCGGCGCGCACGGGGGGAAGCCTCCGGATGGCACCGGGGCACGGATCGCTGCGCGACTAGGTTCGAGTGTAATGAAGCCCAGGCGGCCTGTCAGCCTTCCAAAGTGAATAAATCCGCCGGACACATTGGCAGGTTCGTAGGCTTCCATCGCGATCTTCCTGCCAAAGCCGTGCCGACCGGGCATCTTCGACAATACTCCCGAAATCCCCCCTACCACCCGGCGGCGAGCCGCTCCCGCAGTTCGGCGAGGGCCGTGCCGACGGCCTCCCGGCCGTGCTCGTCGCCGATCCGGCGCAGCACCGCGAGGGACGCCCGGTACTCCCGCTCGGCCTCGTCGAACCGGCGCTGGGCCGCGTGCGCCTCGGCCACCCGGGCGAGCAGCCGGGCCTCGGCGGCCTGGTCCCCCATCGACTGCCGGACACCCAGCGCCCGGCCGTACCAATCGGCGGCGCGCACGGCGTCGCCGAGCGCCCGGTGGCAGCCCGCCGCGCCCTCCAGCGCGCGGGCACAGAGCGCCTCGTCGTCGGCCGACCGGGCGTGCTCCAGGGCCGCCCGGTAGTGCCCGGAGGCCTGCTCCCAGCGGCCGGCCGCGGCCTGGAGGTCGCCCAGGTTGAGCAGGGCGGCGGAGGCCCGGCGCGGCCGGCCGTTGCGCTCGGCCACCGTCAGCACCAGCTCGTGCAACTGGTAGAGGTCGGCCGGAGCGGCGGCGCCGGTCAGCGGCAGGGCCCGGAGCAGCGCGGTGACCAGGCGGCCGGCCGAGCCGTCGAGATCGCCCTGGCCGATCGCGTCGCCGACCGCGCCGAGCAGCTGGTCCCGCTCGCCGAGCAGCCACTCCCGGGCGTGCGCGGCGGACTTCAGCCGCAGCGGCGCGGGCAGCGGATCGGAGCCGGGAGCGTCCGTCGGGTCGAGCAGCGCCCGGGCGGACTCGGTGAGCCGCACCAGCCGCTCCAGCAGCCGGGCCCGGGCCAGCTCGACCTCGGCGGGCCGGTCCTCCCGCTCGCGCAGCCGGACCAGCCGGGGGTGGAGCCGGCCCGGGACGCGGTAGCGGGCGGTGCCGTCGGCGGCCGGCGGCTCCCCGGCGAGCAGCTCCCGCTCGGCGAGCGCGGCCAGCGTCGCGGCGGCCTCCGGCGCCGGGCAGCCGACCAGCGCGGAGGCGGTCCGCGGGTCGGCGCACTGGGCGGGGGCCAGGGTCAGCGCCCGCAGCATCCGGGCCTGCCCGGCGGTGAGACCGGCGTAGGCCAGGGTGAAGGCGCCGACCAGCGGGTCGCTGTCGGGCACCGGGACGGGCTCGGCGGGCTCCGGCCCGGGACGCACCCAGGCCGCCGGGTCACGGACCGGCTCCACCGGCGGCACCGCCACGGCCTGCCGCTTCCCCTTCTCCCCCTTCTCCCTGCTCTCCTTGCTGTCCTTGCTGTCCTTGCTCTTCTCCGTACCCTCCGGCGGTGCCGTCGGGCCCTTCGCATCCTTCCCCGCCCCCGCCTCGGCGACGGCCCGCACCAGCTCCTTCGCCGCCTCCGTCACCGCCAGCTCGGGCTTGCCGCGCAGCCGGCCGGCCATCAGCCGCAGCGCCGCCGGCTGGGAGCCGCAGGCCTCCGCGAGGTCCGCCCCGCCCACCGGGTCGCAGCCGATCCGGGTCCCGCCGACCAGGTCGCCGAGCAGCTCGACCGCCGCCGGCCGGTCCAGTCCGCCGAGGATGACCGGGTCGATGCCCTCGATCCCGGTGAGCGGCCCGGCCGTGGTGGCGAGCACCAGGCAGCCGGGCTCGTCCGCGAGCAGCGGCCACAGCTGCCCGGCGTCGCGGACGTCGTCCAGCAGCAGCAGCACCCGCCGCCCGGCCAGCGCCCCGCGCAGCGCGACGCACGCCGGGTCGTCCCGGCCGTCCTCGACGGCGCCGGGCAGCGGGACGCCGGCGGTGTCCGCGCCGAACTGCTCCAGCAGCCGGCGGGCGGCCCGGGCGGGCGGCACCCGGCCGCCGTCGGGGGCGGACAGCCGGGCGAACAGCACACCGTCGGGGTACTGGGCGGCGACGGTGACGGCGAACCGGACGGCCAGCGCGGTACGGCCCGAGCCGGGCCGCCCGGCCAGCACCAGCACCGGGCTGCGGCCCTCGGCCGGACGCGCGGCGGCGGCCCGGAGCGCGGACAGTTCGGTGCGCCGGCCGACGAACAGGGCGGGGCCGGCGGGCAGCCGGTCCAGCCCGGGAACACGCTCGGCGGGCGCGCCGGTCCCGGCCTCCATGGTCGCCGTCTTCCTCGCCACCCGTGCACTCCCGACGTCACCCAGCGCTCACCGGAGGCCGCCCGCGACGGACGCCCCGTCTGCGAAGCGTAGTTCGGCCGTCCGCCCCGACCGAGGTGACATCCGGTCGTACGAACCGGTAAATCACCCCCCCGGCCGAAACCCCGCCCGCAGGACCCCCTGCCCCGAGCCCCGACCCAGACGCCGTGGCCCCGAGCCCGAGCCCCCACCTACCCGCCGTGACCCCCACCAGGCACGACCGCGAGCGAGCCGAAGGGGCGCGCCGGTGCCGAAAGGGAGAAGCGAGGACGACGCGACGAAGGAGCGGCGTTGGAGCGCCGACCGTCGGCGCCGGGTCAAAGCGCCCCGGAGGCGAGCCGAGCCTAAATAAAGGGCCTCGCCGGCCAGGGTGCGTCGGCCGGCCGCAGGGCGTCCAGCCCGCCCGGCCCGTGCAGCGCCGCGTGGACCGCCAGGGTGCCGGTGATCAGGGTGGGGTTGTGCAGCTCCCCCGCGTGGATCAGCCGGATCAGCTCCTCTACCGGCACCCGGGCGGACTCCAGCTCCAGCTCCTCGCCGTGCGCCTCGTACCGCTCCCCCTCCGCCTCGGCGAGGTCGGTGGCGAGGAAGAGCCGCAGCGCCTCGTCGGTGCCACCGGGCGAGGTGTAGAAGTCGACCAGCACCCGCCAGCTGCCGGCCTTGCAGTGGGCCTCCTCGTACAGCTCGCGCTGCGCGGCGTGCAGCGGGTTCTCGCCGGGTACATCGAGCAGCCCGGCCGGGAGCTCCCAGAGGCGCTGGCGGACGGGGTGGCGGTACTGGCGCAGGATCAGCACCCGCTGCCGGTCGTCCAGGGCGAGGACGGAGACCGAGCCGGGGTGGGTCTGGTAGTCGCGGCGGGCCCAGCTGCCGTCGGGCATCCGGACCTCCTCGGTGCGCACCCCGGTGACCCGGCCCTGGAAGGGGGTGCTGCTCCCCCGGATCTCCCACTCCTCCGCCACGTCGGCGACATCGACGGTGCTGCGGTCGTCCATCACGCTCTCCCCTTTTCGTCAGTACGACACAATCTAACGCCGAACGGCGGCCCCGCAGGAATCGCGGGGCCGCCGTTCGGGCAACGGGCCGGGGCTACTGGGCGTCCGCCGGGGCCGTCTTGATCTCGATCGCGGCCTTCACCAGACCCGCGAAGAGCGGGTGCGGGCGGGTCGGCCGGGACTTCAGCTCCGGGTGGGCCTGGGTGGCCACCAGGTAGGGGTGCACCTCGCGCGGGTACTCGACGTACTCGACCAGGTCACCCTTCGGGGAGAGGCCGGAGAACCGCAGGCCGGTCTTCTCGAGGTCCGCCCGGTAGGCGTTGTTGACCTCGTAGCGGTGGCGGTGGCGCTCCTCGACGTACTGCTCGCCGCCGTAGACCTCGCGGACGATCGAGCCCTCGGCGAGCTTGGCCGGGTAGAGGCCCAGGCGCATGGTGCCGCCCAGGTCGCCCTTGCCGTCGACGATGGCCAGCTGCTCGGCCATGGTGGAGACGACCGGGTGCTTGGCGGCGGCGTCGAACTCGGTCGAGTTGGCCTCGGGCAGGCCGGCCAGGTTGCGGGCGGCCTCGATGACCACGCACTGCAGGCCCAGGCAGAGGCCCAGCAGCGGGATCCGGTTCTCGCGGGCGTAGGTGATCGCGCCGACCTTGCCGTTGACGCCGCGGTCGCCGAAGCCGCCGGGGATGCAGATCGCGTCGACGTCGCCGAGCTGCTCCTGCGCGCCCTCGGGGGTCTCGCAGTCGTCGGAGGTGACCCACTTGATCTCGACCCGGGCGTTGTTGGCGAAGCCGCCGGCGCGCAGCGCCTCGGTCACCGACAGGTAGGCGTCCGGCAGGTCGATGTACTTGCCGACCAGGGCGACCTTGACGATGTGCTGCGGCTCGTGGACGCGGCGCAGCAGGTCGTCCCAGGTGGTCCAGTCCACGTCGCGGAACGGCAGGTCCAGACGGCGGACGACATAGGCGTCCAGGCCCTCGCCGTGCAGCACCTTGGGGATGTCGTAGATCGACTTGGCGTCGATCGCGGCGACCACGGCCTCCTCGTCGACGTCGCACATCAGCGAGATCTTGCGCTTGATCGCCTGCGGGACCTCGCGGTCGGCGCGCAGCACGACCGCGTCCGGCTGGATGCCGATGTTGCGCAGCGCGGCGACGGAGTGCTGGGTCGGCTTGGTCTTCAGCTCGCCGGAGGGGCCGATGTAGGGGAGCAGGGAGACGTGGACGAAGAAGACGTTGTCCCGGCCGACCTCGTGGCGGACCTGGCGGACGGCCTCCAGGAAGGGCAGCGACTCGATGTCGCCGACGGTGCCGCCGACCTCGGTGATCACCACGTCGACGTCCTCGGTCGCCATCCGGCGGATCCGGGACTTGATCTCGTTGGTGATGTGCGGGATGACCTGGACGGTGTCGCCGAGGTACTCGCCGCGGCGCTCCTTGGCGATGACGGTCGAGTACACCTGGCCGGTGGTGACGTTGGCCGAGCCGTGCAGGTTGGTGTCGAGGAACCGCTCGTAGTGGCCGATGTCGAGGTCGGTCTCGGCGCCGTCGTCGGTGACGAAGACCTCACCGTGCTGGAACGGGTTCATGGTGCCCGGGTCCACGTTGAGGTACGGGTCGAGCTTCTGCATCGTGACACGCAGGCCGCGGGCCTTGAGCAGGGCACCGAGGCTGGAGGCGGTGAGGCCCTTGCCGAGCGACGAGGCGACACCCCCGGTGACGAAGAGGTGCTTGGTCGTCACGGCGCGGCCGTTCGATGCCTTGCCGGAATGGGGCTGTGCCAAGAGGGGGCTCCCGTGGGTCGCGAGTCGAAGGTGACGTGGTGGGAGGCTCGCGGCTGCCGTTGCGACGACGAGAGCGGTGCTGCGCACGGCGCCCTGAGGGTCGTCGGTCCGGTCGGTCCGGGGCGTTTGATCCCACCGGTCCACGGGATACCAGGGTATCAGTGACCCGGCCCGGACGCGTTCCGCCCCGCCGTCGGCCGGGCCGCGGACGGCCCGGTGGCGGTCGGGGACCGGAGGGGGCGCTCCGGGGGCGTACGCCAGGCGCACCCACGGCGCACCTTCCGGCGCAGCCGTCCCACCCGCCGCACCACCGGCCCGTCCGGGCCACCTCCCGGTGGTCCGGACCGGCTCGGCCGGGCCAT
Organism: Kitasatospora misakiensis; assembly: GCF_042656005.1. NCBI lineage: Bacteria > Bacillati > Actinomycetota > Actinomycetes > Kitasatosporales > Streptomycetaceae > Kitasatospora > Kitasatospora misakiensis. The sequence continues at coordinate 8,379 of NZ_JBHSOF010000078.1, forward strand.
CCCCGGATCCCCGGTTCAGGCCATCCGGAGCTGATCCTTCCGAGCCATCCTGGCCGCCACTCCCACGATGCGCGGTATTTCCGCCGAAATGCGGCGCCACATCGCGCTGCGCCCGCGTGCTTCGCCCCTTTCGTCCGTCGTAAGCTGCTCGGACGCATCGCCGACAACACGAGCACGCGGAGGGCGTGGGAGGGTCAGGAACCTCTCGGTCCCCGATGCGCGACCGGACCTCCCCGTATTCCCGCTCCTCCCACCCACCCAGAGGCTCGACCGAGCCCTCGTGGACACTCCGGCAAAGCCCCCACCACCCCGCGGAGGCCGGACGTCCCGGGGTGGCCCCCGGTCCCGCGGTCCCGCTGCTCCCCCTCGGATCGCCGATGCGTCGTGACCACATTGCGAACTTGGAGATCACGTGGCCGGCCGTATCGAGGACTACGCACTTATCGGGGACATGCAGACCGCGGCCCTCGTCAGCAGGGACGGAGCGGTGGACTGGCTCTGCCTGCCCCGGTTCGACTCGCCGGCGGTCTTCGCCGGCCTGCTCGGCACCGACGAACACGGCTTCTGGCGGATCGGCCCCGCCGAGGCGGTGGCCACCGCACTGCCCCACCCGGCCGCCGCGCCCGCCGACCCGGCCGATGCACCGGCCGACGCCTCTGCCGCCGCCGCGCGCCTGCTGCTCGCCGACACCGGCGACCTGCGGGTCCCGCCGCCGACCGCCGCCGCCCCCGCCGTACCCGCCGACCGCCGCCGCTACCGGGGCGACTCGCTGATCCTGGAACAGGAGTGGGACGCCCAGGGCGGCACCGTCCGGGTGATCGACTTCATGCCGCCCCGCCCGCTGGCCGGGAAGGACGCCGTCCCCCAGGTGATCCGGATCGTCGAGGGCGTGGCCGGCACCGTGCGGATGCGCTCGGCCCTGCGGATGCGGTTCAGCTACGGCCGGATCGTCCCCTGGGTGCACCGGGTGGAGCAGCCCGACGGCGGCCACCGCACCGTCGCCGTGGCCGGCCCCGACTCGGTCTGGCTGGACGGCGAGGCCGACACCTACGGCCGCAACCTGACCACCTACGCCGACTTCACCGTGCGGGCCGGTGAGCGGATCGCCTTCGCGCTCACCTGGCAGGCCTCCCACCTGGAGCCGCCGACCGCCCCGGAGGCCGAGGTGCTGCTCGACGCCACCGCGGACTTCTGGCACGAGTGGGTCGGCCAGTGCACCTACCAGGGGCCCTACCGGGAGGCCGTGGTCCGCTCGCTGATCACCCTCAAGGGCCTCACCTACGCCCCCACCGGCGGCATCGTCGCCGCTCCCACCACCTCGCTGCCCGAGGACATCGGCGGTGAGCGCAACTGGGACTACCGCTACACCTGGCTCCGGGACGCCGCGATCACCCTCTCCTCCCTGCTGCGCACCGGCTACCGCGACGAGGCCCGGGCCTGGCGCGAGTGGCTGCTGCGGGCGGTGGCCGGCGACCCGGAGAACCTGCAGATCATGTACGGCATCGCCGGCGAGCGCGAGCTCACCGAGTCCTCGCTGGACTGGCTGCCCGGCTACGAGGGCTCCCAGCCGGTGCGGGTCGGCAACGGCGCGGCCGGCCAGCTCCAGCTGGACGTCTACGGCGAGGTCGTCGAGGCGCTGCACCTGGCCCACATGACCGGCCTGGTCCGCAACGACCACGCCCACCACCTCCAGCTGCGGCTCATCGAGTACCTGGAGGAGCACTGGCAGGAGCCGGACGAGGGCATCTGGGAGGTGCGCGGTCCGCGCCGGCACTTCGTCCACTCCAAGGTGATGGCCTGGGTGGCGGTCGACCGCACCATCAAGCTGCTGGAGCAGACCCCCGAGGACGCCCCGTCCGGCGGCCACCTGGAGCGCTGGCGGGAGCTGCGCGACACCATCCACCGGGACGTCTGCGAGAAGGGCTACGACCCGGGCCGCAACACCTTCACCCAGTACTACGGCGGCAAGGAGCTGGACGCCTCGCTGCTGCTGATCCCGCAGGTCGGCTTCCTGCCGCCGGACGACAAGCGCGTCATCGGCACGATCGAGGCGATCCAGCGCGAACTGTCCACCGAGGACGGCTTCGTGCTGCGTTATCCGACCCACGATGAGAGCGGTAACAATGTCGATGGCCTCTCCGGCCACGAGGGCGCCTTCCTGGCCTGCTCGTTCTGGCTGGCCGACGACCTCGCGATGATCGGCCGGGTGCAGGAGGCGCGGGAGCTGTTCGACCGGCTGCTGTCGCTGCGCAACGACCTCGGGCTGCTCGCCGAGGAGTGGGACCCGCGGCTCAAGCGCCAGGTCGGCAACTTCCCGCAGGCGTTCAGCCACGTCCCGCTGATCGACACCGCGCTGCGGCTGACCGCCTGCGGCGGCGCCTACCTGTCGGCCCAGCCGGACGGCCCGGCGGTCGAGCGGACCGGCGAACAGGCCACCGTCTGACCCGCCGCCACCGTCGCGTTCACCGGTCGCGCTGCACCAGTTCGTCGTAGGTGCTGAGGACCTGGGCGACGGTGGCGGCCTCGTCCGGCCAGGTCTGCGCCTGCTGCCGGCCGGCCGCCACCAGGCGCTCGCGGCGCTCCGGGTCGGCCAGCAGCGCGCGCACCGCCCCGCCGAGCGCAGCCGCGTCCCCGGGCGGCACCAGCACGGCGGCGTCGCCGACCAGTTCGGGGATGCCGCCGACGGCCGTGGCGACCACCGGGACGCCGGCCCGCATCGCCTCCTGGACCACCAGGGAGCGGGCCTCCCAGCGGCTGGAGACCACCAGCACGTCGGCGGCGGCCAGCAGGTCGGGCACATCGGTGCGGTAGCCGAGCAGCCGCGCCGGCAGCTTCTCGGCGGCCACCCGCTCGCGCAGCCCGGCGGCCTCCGGGCCGTCCCCGGCGAGCAGCAGCAGCGGCTCCGGGTCCAGGGCGGCCAGCTCGCGGGTCGCGTCCAGCAGCAGCCCGAAGGCCTTCTGCGGGACGACCCGGCCGACCGCGAGGACCAGCGGGCGGTCCGGTCCGTCGCCGAGCAGCGCCGCCCTGGCCTCCGCCCGCGCCAGCCGCCGCTCGGGCATCGGCGGGGCCGCGACCGGGCCGAGCCGGGCGTCGGTGGCGCCGAGTTCGCGGGCCCGGGCCACCAGGTCGGAGGAGGCGCCGAGGACGAGGTCGGCGGCCCGCGCCACCCGGCGCTCCATCAGCCGCTGGAGGCGGCGCTCCATGCCGGTCGCGAGCAGCGCGTGGTGCGAGGTCACCACCAGCGGCGTCTCCGGGCGCAGGCCGGGGAAGCGGCCGGCGGTGCGCAGCGCGAGGTCGGACAGCAGGGCCGCGCGCAGGCCGTGGGCGTGCACCACGTCGGCGCCGGTGAAGGCGCGGCGCAGCTCGCCGATCGCGGTGGCGTCGCTGCGGGCGCCCGCGGTGGGGGTGATGTCGACCAGGTGGAACCGCGCGCCGGTGCGGGAGAAGCCGAACAGCGCGTCAGTACCGGCGGGGGCGCACACCGTGACGGTCACTCCGTGCGCGACCAGGCCCTGTGCCAGGGAGCGCACGTGCGCACCGATGCCGCCGCTACTGGCGGCCAGGACGAACACCACGTGCAGCTGCCCCGGTTCGGGGGTGGCCGCGGCAGCCCGGGCGGCGGAATGGTCCACGTCGTCTCGCATCCGACTCGATCAGCTACGCGCGCCCCGGTCGGGGGTTTCCCGCCGGCGGCGCTCGGGACAGGAAGGGCCAGTGTCCAGCCGCCACCATGCCAGGTCGGCGGCCCTCTTGGACAGTCGGCGCCCCCGGCGGGGCGCGTCGTGGCCGGTCCGTGAGGGCCGCCCGGCGTCAGCGGTGGCGGGGGGCGCGGGCCGCGGCGAGCAACTCCTCCGCGTGCGCCCGGCCGAGCTCGGAGTCCTCCAGGCCGGCCAGCATCCGGGAGAGCTCGCGCACCCGCTCCTCGTCGTTCAGCACCTTGACGCCGCTGCGGGTCACGGTGCCGTCGTTGGTCTTCTCGACCACCAGGTGGCGGTCGGCGAAGGCGGCCACCTGCGGCAGGTGGGTGACCACGACGACCTGGGCGCTCTCGGCCAGCTTGGCGAGCCGGCGGCCGATCTCGACCGCGGCCTTGCCGCCCACGCCCGCGTCCACCTCGTCGAAGAGATAGGTGGGGACGGGGTCGGCGCCGGCGAAGACCACCTCGACGGCGAGCATCACCCGGGACAGCTCACCGCCCGAGGCGCCCTTGGCGATCGGCCGGGGCTGGGCGCCGGGGTGCGGGGCGAGCAGCACCTCGACCTCGTCCACGCCGTGCGGACCGTACGCGACGGTCCGGCCCTCGATCTCGATCCCCGAGAGGTCGTCGACCCGGCTGAGCGAGAAGGTGACCCGGGCGTGCGGCATGGCCAGCTCGGCGAGTTCGGCGGAGACGGCCTCCGCGAAGCGCCCGGCGGCGGCCTGCCGGGCGGCCGAGACCTCGACCGCGAGCTCGGCCAGGTCGGCGCGGAGCGCCGTCTCCAGGGCGCCGAGCTCGTCGATCCGGTCGTCGTCGCCGTCGAGTTCGGCGAGCCGCGCGGCGGCGTCCTCGGCCCAGGCGATCACCTCGGCCAGCGCGTTCTCCGGGCCGCCGTACTTGCGCAGCAGCTGGGCCAGCACGGCCCGGCGGTCCTCGACGGCGGCGAGGCGGACCGGGTCGGCGTCCAGGTCGTCGGCGTAGCCGGCCAGGTCGCCGGCCACGTCGGCGAGCAGGTAGCCGACCTCGTTGAGCCGGTCGGCGAGGCCGGCCAGCCGCTCGTCGTGGTGGCGGACGGCGTCCAGCGCGCGGCGGGCCTGGGCGAGCAGGGTGCCCGCGTCCAGCGCCTCAGGGTCGGCCGGGTCGCCGGCCAGCGCGGCGTGCGCGAGGGTCGCGGCGGAGGAGAGCGCGTCGGCGTGGCCGAGCCGCTCGGCCTCGGCGGACAACTCCTCGTCCTCGCCGGCCACCGGCTCGGCGGCGGCCACCTCGTCGAGGCCGAAGCGCAGCAGGTCGGCCTCCTGGGCGCGCTCGCGGGCCCGGGTGGTCAGCTCCTCCAGGGTCGCGGAGACCTCGCGCAGCCGCCGGTGGACCTCGCGGTAGCGGGCCAGCGGCTCGGCGACGGACTCGCCCGCGTACCGGTCGAGGGCGCCGCGCTGGCGGGCCGGGCGCAGCAGCCGCTGCTGGTCGGTCTGGCCGTGCACGGCGATGAGGTCCTCGCCGAGCTCGGTGAGCAGGCCGACCGGGACGGACCGGCCGCCGACGTGGGCGCGGGAGCGGCCCTCGGCGGAGACGGTCCGGCTGATCAGCAGGGCGCCGTCGTCGAGCTCGGCGCCGGCCTCGACGGCCCGCGCGGCCACCGGCGAGCCGGGGGGCAGTTGGAGGCGGCCCTCGACCACCGCGCGGTCGCTGCCGTTGCGCACCAGCCCGGGGTCGGCGCGGCCGCCGAGCAGCAGGCCGAGGCTGGTCACCACCATGGTCTTGCCGGCTCCGGTCTCGCCGGTCACCGCAGTGAAGCCGGGGGCGAGTTCGACAACCGCGTCGTCGATGACCCCAAGATCCCGTATCCGCATCTCGTCCAACACGGAGACGACCTTACGAGGTTCCGCCCCCGCCGCGCGACGAGCGGCAACGACGCGCGGCAACTCCGCGCCCCGAAGTTCATCCCTTCCGGGCGTTTCCGAGCCCGTCGGGCCGGGCGCTGGACCGTCCCTTCGCACCCGGCCGATCCGGCCCACCCGCTACTCGACCCGTCCGGCCTTCCCGGCTTTCCCGGCCGGCGCGGCGGCCTGCGCGGCCTGCTCGGCGGTGGGCACCGTGCACCAGGGCAGGAAGAACTGCGCGAGCGGGCCGATCGCCAGCGCGTACGCGACGGTGCCGACCCCGGCCGTGCCGCCGAGCAGGACGCCCACGGCCAGCACGGTCAGCTCGATCCCGGTACGGATCAGCCGCAGCGAACGGCCGGTGCGCCGGTGCAGGCCGGTCATCAGCCCGTCCCGCGGCCCGGGGCCGAGCCGGGCGCCGATGTAGAGCCCGGTGGCCAGACCGTTGAGCACGATCGCGGCGACCATCAGGGCGATCCGGCCGGCGAGCGGCCCGGGCGAGCCGACGAACCGCAGGGTGACGTCCATCGCGGCGCCGATCACCAGGACGTTGGCGACGGTGCCGACGCCGGGCAGCTGGCGCAGCGGTATCCAGAGCAGCAGCACCAGCGCGCCGCAGATGGTCACCCAGGCGCCCACCGAGAGGCCGAAGCTGCCCTGGAGGCCCTGGTGGAACACGTCCCAGGGGTCGAGCCCGAGGCCGGAGCGCAGCATCAGGCCCATGCTGACGCCGTAGAGGGCGAGGCCGACGAAGAGCTGCGGCAGGCGGCGGCCCAGGGCGTGGGTGTCGCCCAGCAGCCGGACGAGGGGGCCGGGCCGCGCGGGGGTGTCGGCGGAGGTGGACGGGAGGGTGCTCGTGGTGGCCATGGATTCTCCGGGCAGGTGGTGCTGCACCGCCGGCGAGGGGCCCGACGGTGGCGGACTCGACGGCCGCCCTGCCATGATGGCCAAGCCAACAGGGCTCACGACAGGGCCAATCACGAGCAAGTGGACTGATCACCTTGGCCGACTGGCAGACCACCGTCACTCCCCCGGCGCTCGCCCGGCTGCTCGCCACCGCACGGCTCCCCGAACCGCCCGGCACCGCCCGCCGCCCCGCCTACCGCACGCTCGCCGCCCGGATCCGGCTGCTGGTCTCCGAGGGCCGGCTGCCGGTCGGCGCCCGGCTGCCCGCCGAGCGCGAGCTCGCCCTGGCCCTGGGGCTCAGCCGCACCACCGTCGCCACCGCCTACGAGGCCCTGCGGACCGAGGGCTACCTGCACAGCCGGCGCGGCTCCGGCAGCTGGACCGCCCTGCCCGAGGGCTCCGCCCCGCCCAGCGACGCCCTGCACCCCGTCCCGCCGGACGAGCAGGGCCACGTCCTGGACCTCGGCGTCGCCGCCCTGCCCGCCCCGCAGCCCTTCCTCTCCGCAGCGGCCGCCCGCGCCGTCGAGCAGTTGCCCGCGTACGCCGCCGGGCACGGCCACTACCCGACCGGCGTCCCGGTGCTGCGCGAGGCGGTGGCCCGCCGCTTCACCGAGCGCGGCCTGCCGACCACCCCGGACCAGATCCTGATCACCATCGGCGCGATGGGCGCCCTGCACCTCGTCCGGCAGGCCCTGCTCAGCCGCGGCGACCGGGTCGCCGTCGACGCCCCCAGCTACGCCCACACCCTCCAGGCCCTGCGGCTCACCGAGGCCCGGCTGGTCCCCGTCCCGCTGGCCGAGGCGCCGGGCCGCGGGGGCACGGCCGCCTGGGACCTGCCGCAGTGGCGGCGGGTGCTGAGCGGGGCCGCGCCGAAGGCCGCCTACGTGATCCCCGACTTCCACAACCCGACCGGCGCGCTGATCGACGAGGAACAGCGGCGCGAACTGCTCGCCGCCGCCCGGTCCGCCGGCACCGTCGTCCTGGTCGACGAGACGACCGCCGAACTCGGCTGGGGCGTGCCCGAGGGCACGCCGCTCCCCCGCCCCACCGCCGCGCTGGACCGCGCCGCCCAGGTGGTCACCGTCGGCTCGGCCGGGAAGCTGCTCTGGGGCGGCCTGCGGATCGGCTGGGTGCGCGCCGCGCCCGCGCTCGTCCGCCGGCTGGCCACCACCCGGGTCTACAGCGACGTCGGCGCCCCCGTGCTGGAGCAGCTGATCGCCGCCGAGCTGCTGACCGCCGACCTGCCGGCCGTCCGCGAGCACCAGCTGACCCGGCTGCGGGACACCGCCGGGGCGTTCACCGCGACGCTCCGCGAGCAGCTGCCGCACTGGAGCTTCGCCGTGCCGCCGGGCGGGCTCTGCCTCTGGGTCGCCACCGGCGGGGTGTCGGGCGCGGCGCTGGCCCGGGCCGGCGAGCGCGCCGGGGTCCGGCTCGCGGCCGGCAACCGGTTCGGCTCCGACGGCGCCTTCGAGCACCACATCCGGATCCCGCTCACCGTGCCCGCCCCGGCCGTGCCGGACGCGGTGCGCCGGCTGGCGGAGACCGCCGCCCGGGCCGAGGACGACGGCGGGTGGCGGGGCTCCGAGGACCACCAGCCGCTCGCGGTCTGACGGTCCGACGGTCCGGCGGACCCGACGGGGTCCGCCGGACCGCGCACCTACCTCAGTGGGTGTCCGCCCGACCGCGCCAACCGGTCACCGGCAGCGCGAACTTGGCCACCAGCCGGTCGGTGAACGGCGCCCGGTGCAGCCGGGCCAGCCGCACCGGCGTCTGCCCCCGGCGTACCTCCACCCGCGCCCCGGCCGGCAGTTCGACCGAGCGCCGGCCGTCGCACCAGAGCACCCCGTGCGGGGTCTTCGGCTGCACCTCCACCGCCAGCACCGAGTCCGGCGAGGTCACCAGCGGACGGGCGAACAGCGCGTGCGCGCTGATCGGCACCATCAGCAGCGCCTCCACCTCCGGCCAGACCACCGGCCCGCCACCGGAGAAGGCGTACGCCGTCGAACCGGTCGGCGTCGCGCACACCACGCCGTCGCAGCCGAAGTTGGAGACCGGGCGGCCGTCCACCTCGGTCACCACCTCCAGCATCCGCTCCCGGGCCGCCTTCTCGATCGAGGCCTCGTTCAACGCCCAGTCGTGGTGCACCACGTCGCCGTTGGTCCGGACGATCACGTCGAGGGTCATCCGCTCCTCGACCTCGTAGTCGGCCTCGACCACCCGCTCGACCACCACCGCCAGGTCGTCCCGCTCGGCCTCGGCCAGGAACCCGACCCGGCCCAGGTTGATGCCGAGCATCGGCAGTCCGTGCTCGCGGGCCAGTTCGGCTCCGCGCAGCAGCGTCCCGTCCCCGCCCGCGACCAGGATCAGCTCGCAGCCGTCCGCCGCGCCGGGCCCCCCGGCCACCGTCTCCACGCCGTCCGGCAGGTCCAGGTCGACCGCCTCCGCGGCCAGCAGTCTGATCCGGATCCCCGCCTTCAGCAGGCCGTGCACCAGTCCCTCGACACTGCGCAGCGCCGCCTCGCGGCCCGTGTGCGCGATCAGGAAGACCGTACGTTCACCACTCATGCCCGCTGCCCTCTCCCTACGCCGGCCGGGTCGTCGTCGGCCCGGTACGGCCGCGCCAACCAGCATGCCGGACCGGACGTCCGCAGAGCACCCTATCGGGGCCCCTCGGCGACGGCCCGGTCCGCCTCGGCGGGGTCCAGCGCGGGCGCGTCCCGGCGCATCCAGAGGAAGTACTCGACATTTCCGGACGGCCCGGGCAGCGGGCTCGCGGTGACCGCCCGCACGCCCAACCCGAGCTCCCACGCCTGTCCGGCCACCTGGCGCACCATCTCGGCGCGCAGCTGCGGGCTGCGGACCACCCCGCCGCTGCCCAGGCGGTCCTTGCCGATCTCGAACTGCGGCTTGACCATCAGCACCAGGTCCGCGTCCGCGGCGGCGCAGCCGGCCAGCGCGGGCAGCACCAGCCCCAGCGAGATGAACGACAGGTCCCCGACCACCAGGTCGACCGGCGTGCCGCCGATCATCTCCGGGGTCAGCTCCCGGACGTTGGTGCGGTCCATCACGGTGACCCGCTCGTCGCTCTGCAGCGACCAGGCCAGCTGCCCGTAGCCGACGTCCACCGCCAGCACGTGGGCGGCGCCCGCCCGCAGCAGCACGTCCGTGAACCCGCCGGTGGAGGCGCCCGCGTCCAGCGCCCGGCGCCCCTCGACGACCAGGCCCTGCGGCACGAACGCCGCGAACGCCCCGGCGAGCTTGTGGCCGCCGCGCGAGACGTAGTCGGGGTCGTTCTCGTCCTTGGCCACCACGACCGCCGCCGCGGTCTCCACCTGGGTGGCCGGCTTGGTCGCGGTGGTCCCGCCGACCGTCACCCGGCCGGCCGCGATCAGCTCGGAGGCGTGCTCCCGCGACCGGGCCAGCTTGCGGCGGACCAGCTCCGCGTCGAGTCGGCGTCGTGCCACTGCCACTGGTGTTTCAGCTCCTACGGTGGTTCCCGCTCGCCCCGGTCAGTCCCGGTCGAGCGCGGCCAGCGTGTCGGCGAGCCGCTGATGGACATCTTCGTACACCGGGAGGTGCGCGTCCGTCGGCACCCCGTCCAGCGCCGCCAGCCGGGCCAGCCCGGCGTCCACGGCCGGGTGCCCGGTGGGCGTCAGCTCGACGCCGAGCGGCGAGGGCTCACCCGTCAGAGGGACGGGGGCGGGCCCGGGGCGGCCCTCCGGCTCAGGCATCGGGCTTCTTCGTGGTGCTGGTCCGGCGCACAGTGGTCTTCCGGGTGGCGGTCCGCTTGGCGGGCGGCTGGTCCGGCCCGGCCTCGGTCGCCTTCCGCCCGCTCGCCGTCCCCTTCGCGGTCGAGGTCTTCTTGACGGCCGTCTTCTTCACCGCCGTCTTCTTGGCGGCGGGCTTCCCGGCGGCCGCGGTCTTCTTGGCGGCGGCGGGCTTGCGCACCGCCGCCTTCTTCTCGGGGGCCGGATTCTCGGGGGCCGGAGCCGTGGCCGGAGCCGGAGCCGCCACCGCCGTCCCGTTCGGCGGCACCGGCGGGTCGACCTCCACCGGCTCGTCCACCGCTATCCGCTCGGCCTCCGCCGAACCCTTGGTCTCCTGCTCCCAGCCGTCCTCGAACAGCCCGCCCGCCCGGGGCGCCGGCGCGGCCGGGGCGAACCCGGCGCGCTCCGCCTGCGCCTCCTCGTCCTCGACCTCGCGCAGCTTGCTCTCCAGGTAGGCCAGCACCACGCCCACCTTGGTCACCTGGTCGCCGACCTTCTCGAAGACCTTCTCGACCTCGCCGCGCGCCACCCCGACCGCCATGTCCACCCCGGCCCGGCCGGCGGTCAGCGCCTCGTCGGCGAGAGTCTGCAGCGACTGCGCCGACGGGGGGAACTGCCCGCCCAGCCGGCGCTCCACCTCCGCGACATCGATCCCGCCCTTCTCCAGCAGGCCGGCCGCCGTCCCGACGACCCGCTTGCCGACCTCCTCCACCAGTACGGCCGCGGCCGCCACCGCTCCTCGTACCGTCTTCGGCAGCATCCGGGTGCCTCCCATTCGCCTGCGCGCATCGCGCCGTCGTCCCGGTGCCCGGACGAATCCGGGCATCCCACGGACGACGCTACCGCCAAAACCCTCCTGCGGTACCGTGGCCCGTCAGGTCCTGTCGCCGGGCCCGGCCGGCCCGCCGGGGCGCGGCGGCCCGTCCGGGGAGGAAATCCGCCGCCATGGCCAACGCCGAGGAGTGCCGCGAGGCACTGCAGCAGCTCAGCCACAACCTCGCCAAGGCCACCGGTGACGCCCGCAAGGCCGCCGCTCTGGACCGCTCGCTCAGCTGCCGGATCACCGACCTCGACCTGACCTTCACCGGGCGGCTGCGCGCCGGCAGCATCCAGGACATCGAGCAGCGCCCCGGCGGCCCGGCCGAGAAGGCCGACCTCCGGCTCACCATGAGCAGCGACGACCTGCTGGCCCTGGTCGGCGGGCGGCTCAACTTCGCCTCCGCCTGGGCCGGCGGCCGGATCAGGCTGGAGGCCGGCTTCCGCGACCTGCTGCGGCTGCGCACCCTGCTCTGACCCGGCCCCGGGACGGCGACGGCCGGACGACTCACCCGCCCGGCCGCCGATCCCGCTGCCGCCCGCGCGCTCAGAAGCCCAGCTCGGCCAGCGCCTTCCGCCCGTCCACCGGCTCACCGTCCGCGTCCAGCGCCGTCCACGCCGCCGCGCAGAGCGCCCGCAGCCCGTCCCAGCGGTCCGCGCCGTCGCCCTCCAGCCGCAGCACGCCGTCCTGCGCCACCGCGACGAACCCGCCGCAGCCGAACCCGCCGCCCGTCGCAGCCGTCACCGCCGCGTGCGCGGTCAGCAGCCCCCGCAGGTCCGCCGCCAGGTACGTCGGCCGGTGCTCGGCCGGCGCCGCCAGCAACTGCGCCGGCGTGGTCACCCCGGTGAACACCAGCAGGCTGTCCACCCCGCCGTTGAACGCGCCCTCGATGTCGGTGTCCAGCCGGTCGCCGACCACCAGCGGCCGCTTCGCGCCGGTCCGCAGCACCGTCTCCCGGTGCATCGGCGGCAGCGGCTTGCCCGCCACCTCCGGCTCCACCCCGGTCGCCGCCCGCACCGCCGCCACCAGCATCCCGTTGCCCGGCGCGATCCCGCGCGCCGTCGGCACCGTCACATCGGTGTTGGACGCCACCCACGGCAGCCCGGCCTGCACCGCGTACGAGGCCTCCGCCAGCTGCGGCCAGCCCACCGAGGCGTCGAAGCCCTGGACCACCGCCAGCGGCTCCTCGGCCAGCGTCCGGACGGTGACCAGGCCGCGCTCGGCCAGCGCCTCCTCCAGGCCCAGCCCGCCGACCACCAGCACCTTCGAGCCGGCCGGCAGCTTCTCGGCGAGCACCCGGGCTGCCGCCTGGGCGGAGTTGATCACGTCCGCCGGCTCGGCCGGCACCCCCAGCTCGGTCAGGTGCTCGGCGACCACCCGGGGCGGCCGGGAGGCGTTGTTGGTCACGTACGCCAGCCGCATCCCGGACCCGCGGGCCGCGTCGAGCGACTCCACGGCGTACTCGATCGCGTGCGGCCCGGCGTACACGACGCCGTCGAGGTCCAGCAGCGCCGTGTCGTACGCCTCGGTCAGCGGCAGCTCGCTGCCGCCCGGGGCGGTCCGTCGCACGGTGGTGGCCGTCTCGGTCATGCCTGCTCTACCTCACTCATCGCGTCAGTCGTGCTCGTCGGTGCCCGTCGGCGCTCTTCCACGCTCGCCGGTGCTCCCGGTGCTCGTCGGGCCTCGGTTGCCCGCCGACCGGGCTCAGCCGTCCTGCCGGTCCCGATCACCCGTCGGCTCCGGACCCGCCGTGGTTCCCGGGCCCCCCGCGGTTCCGGGCCCCGCCTCCCCGGCCGGCGGCTCCAGGTACCCCGGCGCCCCCGGCAGCAGCGGGCCGAACGCCCCGGCCCGGGCCGCCAGCGTCGCCCGGGTCTGCCGCAGCGCGGCCCGGTAGTGGTCCATCTCCGGCCGCATCGCCACGGCCAGCGCGAGGTGCTCGGCGGAGGTCTCGAAATCCCCCAGCCGGGCCGCCGCCACACCCCACCCGAACTGAGCGTAGTCGTCCGAGGGATCGGCCAGCGCCACGGCCCGGAAGTTCTCCAGCGCCGCCGCGTACGCACCCGCGTCGAACTGCGCCCGGGCCAGCGCCTCCCGGATGCTGCGCGAGGCCGGCTCGGCCGCCGCCGCCCGCGCCAGCAGCTGCTCGGCCGCCGCCGGATTACCCTGCGCGAGCAGCTTCACACCCCGGCGGAACCACTCGTAGACATCGCCCGCCGGCTCGCCGGACCGCCGCTGCTGCCCCGGCAGCCCACCACCGCCGGACCCGGTGCCCGCACCGCCACCAGCGCCGTCGTCCATCCTCTCGTCACGCTCCTCCACCCCGAACCTCGCCCTCGGTCACGACACCCGCCCACCGGTCCCGCACGGGTGTTCCGATCTCTGAACAACGCGTACCCGGTTACGATGCCCAGAATGAGCACACCCAGTGCAGAAAGCGGAGTGGAGTCTCCGCAGGGCGGCCCCGGCGATCCCGGGCACGTCGCCACCGCAGGCCTGTCCCTGTCCCCGTTCCGCGGCCTCAGGTACGTCCCCGACCGGGTCGGTGCCCTGGCCGCCGTCACCTCACCCCCGTACGACGTCGTCGACCCCGGCCGGCGGCTCGATCTGGAGACCGCCGACCCGCACAACGTCGTCCGGCTGATCCTGCCGCGCCCCGAGCCCGAGGACACCGGCGACCGCCCCGACCGCGACACCCGCTACCGGCATGCCGCCCGGCTGCTGCGCGAGTGGCAGCGCGAGGGCGTCCTGGCCGCCGACCCCGAGCCGGCCCTCTACGTGTACGAGCAGCGCGTGCCCGCCACCGGCGACAGCCCCGAGGTGCTCCAGCGCGGACTCATCGGCGCCCTCGCCGTCAGCGGCAGCGAGGCCGGCGTGGTCCTCCCCCACGAGGACGTGATGCCCCGGCCGGTCGCCGACCGGGTCGGCCTGATGCGCACCACCCGGGCCAACCTCGAACCGCTGCTGCTCACCTACCGCGGCGGCGGCGGGGCGTCCGACGTCGTCGAACGCGCCGTCCGCGCCGAGCCGCTGCTCACCACGACCACCACCGACGGCACCCACCACCGGCTGTGGGCCGTCACCGACCCCGCCGAGATCGCCGAGATCGCCCGCGACCTGGCCACCTGCCGCGCCCTCATCGCCGACGGCCACCACCGCTGGGAGATGTACCTGCGGCTCCAGCGCGAACACCGGCACCTGCCGCGCAGCCCCTGGGACCGCGGCCTGGTGCTGCTGGTCGACACCGCCCGCTATCCGCTGCGGGTGCGCGCCATCCACCGCGTGCTGTACCGCCTGCCGCTCGACGAGGCCCTGCGACGGCTCGGCGACCAGTGGCAGGTCAAGGAGGTCCCCGGCCCGCTGGACACCGCGCTGCAGGCACTCGCCGAGCAGAAGCGGCACGGCGGCAGCGGCTTCCTGCTCACCGGCGGGGACGGCGTCTACCACCTCGTCGGCGACCCCGACGAGGCCCTGCTGGACGCCACCGTGCCGCGCGACAAGCCCGAGGAGTGGCGCCACCTGGACGCCACCGTCCTGCATGCCACCCTGCTCGACCACACCTGGCAGGTCCCCGACGGCCCCGACGACATCGGCTACCTGCACACCGCCGTCGCCGCCGAGCGCGAGGCCGCCCGCACCGGCGGGACGGCCGTCCTGCTGCACCCGGTGCGGGAGAGCGTGGTCCGCCGGCTCGCCGAGCAGGGCGTCACGATGCCGCGCAAGTCCACCTCCTTCGGCCCGAAGCCGGCCACCGGCCTGGTGCTGCGCAACCTCGAACTGGGCTGACGACGCGGCGGCCCCGACCCGCTCCGGCGCGGTCGCCGCACCGCCACGCTGGCCCGAAACGCAGTGAGGCCCTGCCGCACTCCGGATCTCCCGGGGTGCGGCAGGGCCTCACTCGTCACGGCCGCCGTTCGTCGGCGGCCCGTCGACTACCTGTCCGACTACTTGTCCTTGTCGGCGTCGGCGGCGCGCTCCGGCACCACACCGTCGAACTCGTCGTCGATCTCGAGGTCGTCCTCGTCGTAGAACTCCTCGACGTCCTCCTCGTCCTCGAAGATGACCTGCTCGTCCGAGGCCTCGCCGCCCTTGCGCTTGACCGGCTCGGCGACGGCCGGCTCGGCCTCCTCCTCGGCGAACTCCGGGTCGAGCGCGTCGACGAACTCCACACCGTCGATCTCGGCGAGGCGCTCGGCGGCGTTGGTCGTGCCGTCGGTGTCCGCCTCGACGGCCTTGGCGAACCAGTCACGGGCCTCGTCGCCACGGCCGGCCGCGATCAGCGCGTCGGCGTAGGCGTACCGCAGACGCGCGGTCCACGGGTGCACGGCGGGCGAGGCCAGCTCGGGGCTCTGCAGGGTGACGACGGCCGCGTCGAACTGCTCCATGTCGGCCCGCGCACCGGCCGCGACCAGGCGCATCTCGACCTGGCCGGCCTTGTCCAGCTGCTTGACCTCGGGCTCGCCGGCCATCGCCAGCGCCCGCTCCGGGCGGCCCAGGCCGCGCTCGCAGTCGGCCATCACCGGCCACAGGTCCGCACGACCGGTCATCCGGCGGGCGGCGCGGAACTCGGTCAGGGCCTCCGAGTAGCGCTGGGTCACGTACGAGGCGAAGCCGGCCGCCTCACGGACGGCGGCGACGCGGGAGGCCAGTCGCAGCGCGACGCGGGAGTACTGGTAGGCCTCCTCCGGCTCGCTGTCGAGCAGGCGGGCGACCATCACCAGGTTGCGGGCGACATCGTCGGCGAGCGTCTTGGGCAGGCTCTTGAGCTCCTGGCGCACGTCCGCGTCGATCTCGAAGCCGGTGACGTCCTCCGGGATCGGCAGGCGCTTGACCGGCTCGTAGTTGCCCCGGCGGTCGTCCTGGTCCCGGCCGCCGCGCTCGTCGCGGCCACCGCGGTAGCCGCCCCGGTCGTCGCGCCCGCCGCGGTACCCACCGCGGTCGTCACGGCCGCCACGGTCGTAGCCGCCCGACGGGCGGTCGCCACGGTCGTCGCGGCGGAAGCCACCACCGGAGGGGCGGTCACCGCGGTCGTCCCGGCGGAAGCCGCCACGGTCGCCACCACGGTCGTCACGGTCATCGCGACGGAACCCACCCGGACGGTCGTCGCGGCGGAAGCCACCGCCGCCGTAGGGGCGGTCGCCGCCACGGTCGTCACGGCGGAACCCGCCGCCCGAGGGACGGTCACCGCGGTCGTCACGACGCGGACGGTCGTCACGGTCGTCCCGACGGAACCCGCCCGGACGGTCGTCGCGACGGAAGCCGCCACCGGTGGGACGGTCGCCACGGTCATCGCGGCGGAACCCACCCGGACGGTCGTCGCGGTCACGGCCGAAGCCGCCGCCGGAGGGACGGTCGTCGCGACGGAAGCCACCACCGGTGGGACGGTCACCACGGTCGTCCCGGCGGAACCCGCCGCCGGTGGGGCGGTCGCCACGGTCGTCACGGCGGAATCCGCCCGGACGGTCGTCACGGTCACGGCCGAAGCCGCCGCCCGAGGGACGGTCGCCACGGTCGTCACGGCGGAATCCGCCCGGACGGTCATCGCGGTCACGGCCGAAGCCACCGCCGGAGGGGCGGTCGTCGCGACGGAAGCCGCCACCCGACGGACGGTCACCGCGGTCGTCACGACGCGGACGGTCGTCACGGTCGTCCCGACGGAACCCGCCCGGACGGTCGTCGCGGCGGAAGCCGCCACCAGCGGGGCGGTCGCCGCGGTCGTCACGACGGAAGCCACCACCGGTGGGGCGGTCGCCACGGTCGTCACGGCGGAATCCGCCCGGACGGTCATCGCGGTCACGGCCGAAGCCACCGCCGGAGGGGCGGTCGTCGCGACGGAAGCCGCCACCCGACGGACGGTCGCCACGGTCGTCGCGACGGAACCCGCCGCCGGTGGGGCGGTCACCGCGGTCGTCACGGCGGAAGCCGCCCGGACGGTCGTCACGGTCACGGCCGAAGCCGCCACCCGACGGACGGTCACCGCGGTCATCGCGACGGAAGCCACCGCCGCCGCCACCGCCGCCATACGGACGGTCGCCGCCGCTGCGGTAGCCGCCACGGTCGCCACCGCGGTCATCGCGGTCGCGCCCGTAGCCGCCGCCGGTGGGGCGGTCGCCGCGGTCGTCGCGACGGAACCCGCCACGGTCGCCGCCGCGGTCGTCGCGGCCGGCGCGGTCGTCACGGCGCGGACCACGGTCGTTGGACCAGCCCCCGCGGGACCGGGGCTCGTAGCCGCGGCCGTCGTCCGATCGACGCTCGGGACGGTCCTGGGGCTGGTTCGCCATCGTGGTGACTCCTTCTGCTTCTTCATCTCCACCGCGACCCGGGCAGCACCACTGCCCTCGCGCGGTTCGGCGCCGGCCTCCTGGCCGTGCACCTTCTCCATTGTCCGGCATCCAGGGACACCCCGCGTCTGGGCGGAAGTCCCTGTTCTGCCGGTCGTACACACATGCGCACAACGCAAAAAAGCCGCAGCCCCCAGCGAATCGCTGGGGGCCGCGGCTTTGAATGATTGTTCGGCGGCGTCCTACTCTCCCACAGGGTCCCCCCTGCAGTACCAT
>NZ_JBHSOF010000079.1:0-24864 GCF_042656005.1 Kitasatospora misakiensis
GGGCGGGGCGGCGGGCGGGGCGGCGTCGGAGATCCAGCCGGCGCCGCCGGCCGCGTCGCCGGTACCCGGCGGGGTGTACGCGGTGAGCGTGGTGGAGCCGGTGAGCCCCTGGAGCGGCTGCGGGCAGACCGCGGCGGTGCGCTCGACCTGCGCCGAGGTGGCGGTGGCCCGGTCGGTGGCCGCCGGGGCGGCGGGCTTGCGGAGCTCGGCGATGCCGAACACCGCCGCCAGGACCACCGCGGCGGCCAGCAGCGACCGGGTGGTGCGGGCGGCGCCGGAGCCGCGCGGGGCCGCCGGGGCCTCGACGGCGGGGGCGCCGTCGAAGCCGCCGGTCTCCCCGGCCCCGTGGGCGGTGTCCGGGGCGCCGGACTTCTTCCTGCTGAAGGCGGGCTTCTTCATCGCGGGTCAGCTCCCCGATCCGTGGTGGTGCGGGTACCGGCCCGGGCCGTGGGGACCGTTCGGGTCGTGCGGGTCGTTCGGGTCCGGCTGTTCGTAGTAGGGCTCGGCCTGCTGCCCCGGCACCCAGGGCTGCTGCTCGGCCTGCTGCTGGTACGGGTCGTAGCCGTACTGCTGCTCGGCCGGGTAGGCCTGGTAGCCCTGCTGCTGGTAGCCGTCCTGGCCGCCGTACCCCTGGCCGCCGCCGTACCCCTGGCCGACCGGCTGCTGGGCGTACGGGTCGTAGCTGTACGGGTCGGCCTGCTGGTACGTCTGGTACGGGTCGGTGTACGGCTCGGCCTCCTGCGCGGCGGCGGCCGCCAGGACCGCGCCGGCCGACGGCTCGCCGACGGGCTGGGGCGGGATCGCGCCTGGCCGTCCCTCGTACACCCCGGCGTCCGGGTCGGCGGGCTCCGGGAGTTCGCTCTCGGCGCCCTCGCCCCGCTCGGCCATCCGGCGGGCCCGGCGGCTGCCGGGGGCCGGGGCCTGCGCCTGGGCGGCGGCGGCCAGCTCGGCGGCGGCGACCACCTCCTCGGGCAGGTCGTCGTCCTTGTGGCTGCGCCGGCCGGGCAGGGCCAGCACCAGCACGGTCAGGCCGAGCAGCAGCTGGACCCAGATCCAGCCGGTGTGCAGCAGGCTGCCCTCGCGGGTGACGAGCAGCTTGCCGCCGCCCGCCGGGAGCTTGAAGCCCTGGGTCCAGCCGTCGACGGTGACCGGCTCCAGGGCGGTGCCGTTCAGGGTGGCCTGCCACTCGGGGGCGGCGGACTCGGCGAGCCGCAGCACCCGGCCCTCGGCGCCGGCCGGCAGGGTGGTGTCGAGGTCGCGGGGGCCGGCCGGGACCACCACCGGGACGGTGCCCGGGGCGGTGATCAGGGCGCGGGTCGCGGGGGTGCCGTCGACCTGCCAGAGCGCGGCGCCGTCGTCCTGGTTGGCCTTGACCAGGCCGGGCGTGGTGTCCAGGACGTCCTTGAAGACGCCGATCAGCGGCTGGTCGACCAGTACGTAGGCGATGCCGTAGCGGGAGAGCGCGCCCGCCTGGTCCGCGCCGGAGCCGGCCAGCAGGCTGCCGACGGTCCGGTCCAGGCCGGCCGTGGTGCCGGTGGCCGGGTCGACGGTGGACTCGGCCTGGCCGAGGGTCAGACCGGCGCCGCGGACCACGGTGTAGGCGACCGATCCGCCCTTCGGGTCGCCGGTGACGACCAGGGTGCGGGAGCGGTCGGTGGTGCCGGCCTGCTCGGCGATGAACGCGGGCACCTGGGCGCCGCGGCCGCGGTGCAGCGGACCGTCGGCGCCGGTGACGGCCCACCAGAGGCCGGTGCCCAGCGGGGCGAGCACGGCGGCGGCCACCACCAGCGCGGCGACCGGCTGGCGCCAGCCGAAGGCGATGCCGGCCACCCGGGCGTTGGCGCCGTCGGCGCCGATCGCGGCGGCGGCCAGCAGGGCGACCCCGGCCAGCAGGGTGGCCGGGCCGGACCACGCGGGCACGGCCGGGCCACCGGAGGCGGGGGTCACCGAGGTGCCGGCCACCGCGACCGCGAAGAGCAGTCCGGCGCCGGCGGCGCCCCAGGCGGCGAGCACGGCGCGGCGGCGGTCGGCGCGCAGCAGGGCGGCGAGCGCGGCGAGCACCACACCGGCGGAGAGCCAGATCGGCGGCACCCCGGCGCCGCCCGGGTTGACCAGCAGCAGCCCGGCCGCGGTCGGACCGGAGCCGTGCAGGCCGGGCAGGCCGGCCTCCAGCAGCAGCCGCTGCGGGTGCGAGAGCACCTGGAGCGACCAGGGCGCGAGCACCCCGACCGGCACCGCGAGGATCACCAGGACGCGCAGGCCGAGCAGCCGCAGGGCGGTGCCGCCGGAGCCGAAGGCGCCGCCGCGGACCACGGCCGCGACCAGCACGGCCAGGCAGAGCGGCACGGCCAGCGCCCAGACCAGCGGGACGAAGGCGGTGGCCAGGGTGAGCAGCAGGACGGTCGTCCAGGCGGAGCGCCAGCCGGGGCGGGCCCCCTTGGCGGCGCTCTCCTGGCGGATGCCGAGACCGGCGGTGATCGCGGCGGCGCGGGCCAGCGGCGGCAGCAGCACGGCCAGGACGGCGGTGCCGATCCGGCCCTGGGCGAGCGCGCCGGTGGCGGCGGGCAGCAGCGCGTAGGTGGCGCTGGCCCAGGCGCGGACCAGCTTGGAGTCGATCAGCGGCCGGGAGACCAGGTAGGCGCTGACGGCGGAGAGCGGGACGGCGAGCACGACCAGCAGGGTGACCGCGAGGTCGGCGTGGTCGAACAGCAGCCAGGAGAGGATCGACAGCACCGCGAGGTAGGGCGGTGCGGCGGCGGTGGAGCCGGTGCCGACGGGGTGCCAGGCGTCGGCGTACATCGACCAGAGCCCGGCCGCGCCGTCGGTGGCGGGCAGCAGGGCGCCGCCGAACAGGTCGTCGCCGCCGAGCAGGCCGCGGCAGGCGACCAGGGCGAACACCAGCAGGGCGGCGAACAGCACCGGGGCCGGGCGCCGGACGAGCTTCTTGAGCAGCGCGAACTGCTCGACGACGAGGTCCTCGGCGTCCTCGTCGCCCGGGCCGGCCTCGACCGAGCCGTGCCGGCCGGAGCCGGCGTCGTCGCCGCCCCCTATGCCGAGCGAGCCGATGACGCCCTCGACGGCGAGCCGGGCGGTGGCGCCGGGTGCGGGGAAGAGCGTGCGGTCGTCGAGCGCGTCGGCGGAGCGGGTGCGGCCGCGGCGTTTGCGGGCGGCCAGCAGCCTCGGCAGCCGGACGAGTTCGTGGCCGAGGCCGGCGAGTTCGTCGAAGGCCTGCTTGGGGTCCTTGCCGAGCAGGTTGGCGGCCACCCGCAGCAGGGTGCCGAGCACCAGCCGGAGCAGGACGTAGGGGAAGAGCGCGCCCTTGGAGTTGGCGAGCAGGGTGAAGACGGCGCCGGCCTTGTCCACCCGGTGCGGGTGGGCCGGGCCGCAGTCGATGGCGCGGCGCTCGCGGCTGGCGGCCTCGGCGTGCCGGAGCACGGCGTCCGGGGCGACCACGACGCGGTGGCCGGCGGCGTTGACCCGCCAGCAGAAGTCGGTGTCGTCGCGCATCAGCGGCAGCGCCTTGTCGAAGCCGCCGAGCTGCTCGAAGACGTCGCGGCGCACCAGCATGCCGGCGGTGGAGACGGCGAGCACCGGGCGGACCTGGTCGTGCTGGCCCTGGTCCTGCTCGCGCCGGTCGAGCCCGGTCCAGCGGCGGCCGGAGCGGGCGATACTGACGCCGACCTCCAGCAGCTGCCGGCGGTGGTACCAGCTGCGCAGCTTGGGGCCGACGACGGCGGCGCTGGGGGTGGAGTCGGCGACCTGGAGCAGGCGGCGCAGCGCGTCGGTCTGCGGTTCGCAGTCGTCGTGCAGCAGCCAGAGCCATTCGACGGGCTGGGTCTCCCGGGGGCCGCCGCGGCCGAGGTCGTCCTCCTCGCCGAGCGGGTCGCCGAAGTCGTCCCAGCCGCCGGTGACCGGGTCGTAGCCGGAGGGGTCGAGCCGGTAGGGCAGGTCCTCGGCGCGCAGCGGCGGGCTGTTGAAGACGGCCTCGGCGACGGCGGTGCCGAAGCCGGCCCGGCGGCCGAGGACGGTCGGGCCGCTCTCCGGGAGCCAGTCGGCCAGGGTGTCGGCGAGCAGGCGCGCGGAGTCGTCGGTGGAGCCGGTGTCGACGGCGAGGACGCGCTGGACCTGGCGGTCCTGGCCGAGCAGGCCGGCGAGGGCCTGGGGCAGCCAGCGGGCGCCGTCGTGCGAGACGATCACGGCGGTGACCAGGTGGCGCGGATACGCGGGCGGCCTGCCGGCGGAGAAGCCGCTCTGGTGGCTGTAGACGGTCATCGAGTGCGCGGGCCCCAGTTCTCGGTGGACACAGCCGGTGAACGGCAACCGGATGGCGCACCACACTAACGGCTCCGGGTGACGGCTCCGTCCACGGTGTCCGCCCGGGAACGCGAAAGCGCCTCACCACAGGGGGTGAGGCGCTCGGTCGCGGGCTCTGCGCGCGGGCCGGCCGGCCGGTCGAGGCTCCGGGGCCGGCGGATCGGCGGCCGGCGGACCGGGGGCCGGCGGACCGGGGGGATGCGGCCACCCCGGTCAGACGGCGCTCTTCTTGAGTCGGCGGCGCTCGCGCTCGGAGAGGCCGCCCCAGATACCGAAGCGCTCGTCATTGGCGAGCGCGTACTCCAGGCACTCGGAGCGGACCTCGCAGGCGAGGCAGACCTTCTTGGCCTCGCGGGTGGAGCCGCCCTTCTCCGGGAAGAAGGACTCGGGGTCGGTCTGGGCGCAGAGTGCGCGCTCCTGCCAGCCGAGTTCCTCCTCCTCCTCGATGCCGTCACCGATCAACAGCTCAAAGAGCTCGCTCATGTGGCGCGCCTCCTCTGCCCCTATTGGCGTCCCCGTGGTTGCCGTTGCCTCGTGCGGCCGACGACACGAGTGAAATTACAGTTGCGTCACTCTGGCCCAGTCAAGCCGAGCTCTGGTATTGGGGCCAGGATTCACTCCCCGGCACCAAGCTGTTACGAATAGTGTACATAAACGGACACATCCGACCTTTAGCCTGATTGCCTCGAAGGTCGATGAACCATTCACAACCGGGGGCCGGGTGACGTGCAGTCACCGCCACAGGCCGGTCATCGCCCTCCCTTCCCGGCGATCTTCCCATCGAAACATAGAGGGTGATTTATCACCCCATCGGGTAGTTCATGACCGATCTCACCCGAATGTCCGCTCTCTCCGAGTTGACACCACCCCTGCGGATGCGTTGTCCTTTTCCCTATGTCAGAGTTCGCCAGCCCCCGGAGCGGTTCCGCGCTCCGCCGTGCCGTGAACTCCTGTTGTCGCCTCTGTTCCTTCCGCTGTATCTAGGCGCCCGCCGTCCCGCCGCGCGCCGCCCAGGAAGCACAGAGGCCGCCCGCGAGTCCCGCCCCAGGACATCCCGGATCCGGCTGATCCCCTGACGAACCAGCCATCCGAGGACGACTCCCGTGCGACTGATCCGCATCCGCAAGCGGAACCGCGACCGCAGCAAGCTCGCCCGCCACAGCCACCTCCGGGCCACCACCCGCCCCGGCACCCCCGCCCCGACCGCCCGCCCCGGCGGCCACCCGTGGGCCGACGGCCTCAGCGACGTCTCCATCGCCGGCGACCCGCTGGCCTTCCCGCACCTCGCCCGCACCGACCTGCCCGCGCACCCCGGCACCGTCGCCGAGTACGCCCGGCTGGTCCGCGAGATCGCCGCCGACCGGACCCGCTGGGAGCCGCTCGTCCGGTACGACGCGCTCACCCGCTGGTACGCCCGGCTGGAGACCGGCCCCGGCTACGAGGTCTGGCTGCTCAGCTGGCTGCCCGGCCAGAGCAGCGGCTTCCACGACCACGGCACCTCCTCCGGCGTGATGACCGTGGTCCGCGGCGAACTCGTCGAGCGCTCCCTCACACACGCCGGGGAAGGCTCGCGCGCGCTGCGCCCCGGCGGGCAGCGGGTCTTCTCCTCCGGGTACCTGCACGAGGTGGTCAACGGCTCGCTGGAGCCGGCCGTCTCCATCCACCTCTACAGCCCCGGCCTGACCGAGATGAACCAGTACGGCGGCGCCGCCGCCCCCGAGCAGCACCCCCAGACGTCCCCGCAGACGTCCGCCGAGGCCCACTGAGGCACCGGGCGCGGTAGTCGAGGATCGGGCTGACGACCCGTCCACGCGTGGCAGGATGGGCGCATGCGCATCGTGGCACTGGCAGGCGGGATCGGCGGAGCGCGTTTCCTGCGCGGACTCCGGGAGGCCATCGGTCCCGAGGACGAGATCACCGTCATCGGCAACACCGGTGACGACATCCACCTCTTCGGGCTCAAGGTCTGCCCCGACCTCGACACCGTCATGTACACCCTCGGCGGCGGCATCCACGAGGAACAGGGCTGGGGCCGGACCGACGAGACCTGGTCCATCAAGGCCGAGATGAAGGAGTACGGCGTCGGGCCCGAGTGGTTCGGGCTCGGCGACCGCGACTTCGCCACCCACCTCGTCCGCAGCCAGATGCTCACCGCCGGCTACACCCTCAGCCAGGTCACCGAGGCGCTCTGCGTGCGCTGGCGGCCCGGGGTGCGGCTGCTGCCGATGAGCGACGACCGGGTCGAGACCCACGTGCGGATCACCGACGAGCAGGGCTCCCGGGCCATCCACTTCCAGGAGTACTGGGTCAAGCTGCACGCCGCCGTCGACGCCGAGGCGATCGTGCCGGTCGGCGCGGACACCGCCAAGCCGGCGCCCGGCGTGCTGGAGGCGATCGCCGCCGCCGACGTCATCCTCTTCCCGCCGTCCAACCCGGTCGTCTCGATCGGCACCATCCTCGCCGTGCCGGGCATCCGGGCCGCGGTCGCCGCCGCCTCCGCCCCGGTCGTCGGGCTCTCCCCGATCATCGGCGGCGCGCCGGTGCGCGGCATGGCCGACAAGGTGCTCGCCGCCGTCGGCGTGGCGGCCACGGCCGAGGCCGTCGCGCTGAACTACGGCTCCGAACTGATCGACGGCTGGCTGGTGGACACGGCGGACGAGGCGGCCGTGGCCGCCGTCGAGGCCGGCGGGATCGCCTGCCGGGCCGTACCGCTGCTGATGACCGACGTCCCCGCCACCGCCGAGATGGCCCGGGCCGCGCTGGCGCTCGCCGAGCAGGTGCGCGCATGAGCCTGCAGGTCCTCCCGGTCACCGGGCTGCCCGAGATCGACGCCGACACCGACCTCGCCGGGCTGATCGCCAAGGCCGCCGCCTACGAGGACGGCGACATCCTGCTGGTCACCTCCAAGGTGGTCAGCAAGGCCGAGGGCCGGGTGCTGCGGGCCGCCGACCGGGAGGCCGCGATCGACGCGGAGACCGTCCGGCTGATCGCCCGGCGCGGCCCGATCCGGATCGTCGAGAACCGCAACGGCCTGGTCATGGCCGCCGCCGGGGTCGACGCCTCGAACACCGCCCCCGGCACCGTCCTACTGCTGCCCGAGGACCCGGACGCCTCGGCCCGCGCGCTGCGCGCCCGGCTCCAGCAGCTCACCGGGCGCCGGCTCGCCGTCCTCGTCACCGACACCTTCGGCCGGCCCTGGCGCAACGGCCTCACCGACGTCGCCATCGGCGCCGCCGGGCTGCCCGTCCTGGAGGACCACCGCGGCCGCGCCGACTCGCACGGCAACGAGCTGGCCCAGACCGTCACCGCCACCGCCGACGAACTGGCCGCCGCCGCCGACCTGGTGAAGGGCAAGACCACCGGCACCCCGGTCGCCGTGGTCCGCGGCCTCGGCCACCTGGTCACCGCCGAGGACGGCGAGGGCGTCCGGCCGCTGATCCGGCCCGCCACCGACGACATGTTCCGGCTCGGCACCTCCGAGGCGATCCGGCAGGCCGTCACCCAGCGGCGCACCATCCGCGCGTTCACCGCCGAGCCGGTCGACCCGGCCGCCGTCCGGCGCGCCGTCGCCGCCGCGGCCACCGCGCCCGCGCCGCACCACACCACGCCGTGGCGGTTCGTCCTGCTGGAGACCCCCGAGGTGCGGACCAGGCTGCTCGACGCGATGCTCGCCGCCTGGCGCCGCGACCTCGCCGAGCTGGACGGCTGGGACGAGGCGAAGATCGCCCGCCGCACCGCCCGCGGCGACGTGCTGCGCGCCGCGCCGTACCTGGTCGTCCCGTGCCTGGTGATGGACGGCTCGCACGACTACCCCGACGGGCGCCGCGCCGCGGCCGAGCGCGAGATGTTCACCGTCGCGATCGGCGCAGCCGTGCAGAACCTCCTGGTCACCCTGGCCGGCGAGGGCTACGGCTCGGCCTGGGTGTCGTCGACGATGTTCTGCCGCGACACCGTCCGCGCCGTCCTGGACCTCCCGGAGCACTGGGACCCGATGGGCGCCGTCGCCGTCGGCCGCCCCGACGAGCCGCCCCGGACCCGCCCGGAGCGCACGGCGGAGGCCTTCATCGAGGTGCGGTAGGAGTCAGAGGCGGCGGTAGACGTCCCGTCGGTTGCCCACGTTGACCACGAGGACGACCATCTCGCCTCCCCGCACCTCGTACACCACCCGGTAGGCCCCGACCCGCAGCCGGTAGAGGCCGTCGTGCCCGGTCAGCTTCTTCACGCCGAGGCCCTCGGCGAAGGGATCGTCGCCGAGGGCCGTCAGCGCGCTGAGGATCCGCATGGCCTCGACCTGGCCGATCGACCTGAGCTGGCGCTGGGCGTGCGTGGTGAACCGGAAGGCGTACTTCACGCGGTACTCCCGGCCGAGTCCGGCGGCGCGTCGAACAGATCGGCCAGGAGCTCCGCCATGCTGACCGTCGGGTCGTCGCGGTGGAGCTCGGCCTCCCGCGCGGCCAGCTCGTCCGCCGCTTCCTCGATCGCGTCCAGGATCTCGATCGGCACCACCGCGCCGACCCGCTCACCCTTGCGGGTGATCACAGTGATCTCGCCCGACTCCGCCTTGGTCACGACCTCGGCGAGATGGGCTCGGGCTTCACGGATGCTCAGCGATTCGGCCATACCTCGAGCGTACACCTGGGGGTGTACACAAGGTGGGCTCTTTCCTCGGTCAGCGGCGGCGGTGGTCGTTGGGGGTGAGGCGGGGGCCGAAGCGGGGGGCGTGGGTGCCGGTGGCGAGGATCAGGCGGCAGAGGCGGTGGCGGTGGGGGCGGTAGGGGGCCAGGAGGGCCAGCATCTGGGCGTCGTCGCTGCGGACGCGGCCGGCCAGGGCCCAGCCGACGGTGTTGGGCAGGTGGAAGTCGCCGACCGAGACGGCGTCGGCGTCCCCGTTGCTGCGCTGCAGGGTCTCGGCGGCCGTCCAGACGCCGACGCCCGGGACTGCGGTGAGGCGGGCGAAGGACGCCTCGTGGTCCATCGTGGAGGCCTCCTCCAGCCGGGGGGCCAGCCGGACGGCGCGCAGCACCGTCGCGGAGCGCTTCGGATCGACGCCCGCGCGGTGCCAGTCCCAGCTCGGCACCTGGGCCCACTCGCGGGCCGACGGCGTCACCCGCATGCCCTCGGCCGGGCCGGGCGCCGGGGTGCCGAAGGCGCGCAGCAGGGTGCGCCAGGACCGGTACGCCTCGCCGGTGGTGACCTTCTGCTCCAGGATCGCCGGCACCAGGGAGTCCATGACCAGGCCGGTCCTGGTCAGCCGCACGCCCGCCGCGTCGCGCTGGGCCTCGCGCAGCGGGCCGGCGGGCAGGACCAGGCCCGCCGGATCGTCCTGGGCGCCGAGCAGGCCGGGCAGCCGGTCCAGCAGCCATGGCGCGCCGGGGCCCCAGGCGGCCGCCTCCACCACGCCCTCGGACGGCCGGGCGAGCACCCGGAGGGTGCCGACGCCGTCCGGGGTGCGGGCGGCCCGCCAGACCGCGCCGTCGGCGGTGCTCCGGTAGGCCGGGTCGGCCGGGCCGCGGCGCAGCGGCAGCAGGGTGCGGGCCACGTCCAGCGGGAAGCCGGGGCGCCAGCGGCGGACGGCTCCGGCGGAGGTGCTCCTCGGGCCGGTGCTCCGCGGGGCAGGCAGGTTCGGGCGCGCGCTGCCGCCCGTCGCCGTCCCGCTCACCGCCGTGCACCTCCTCCGCCGTCCGCCGACCATGGGGATATGAACGATACGCGGGTGGCGGAGCTGTCCGCCGGTGACGTGAGTGCCGTGCGGTCCCTCTACCACCGGGTGTTGGAGGGGTGGAACCTGCGGGACGGCGCGGCCTTCGCCGGGCCGTTCGCGGTGGACGGCGAGCTGATCGGCTTCGACGGGAGCCGGCACGGCGGCCGGTCCGTGATGGCCGCCGAGCTCGGGCGGATCTTCGCCGACCACCCGACGCCCGAGTACGTCGCCAAGGTCCGGCGGGTGCGGGCGCTGAGCTCCCGGGTGGCGCAGCTGGACGCGGTGGCCGGTCTGGTGCCGGACGACGCGGAGGACCTCGACCCCGCGCTGAACGCGCTGCACACGGTGATCGCGGTCGACGCGGGCGCCGGCTGGCGGATCGCGCTGATGCAGACCACCCCGGCCCGGTACGACCAGCGGCCGGACCTCACGCGGGCGCTGACGGCCGAGCTGCGGGAGCTGATCGGGCGCGGGCCCGGTCCGCGGTAGCGCGCCCGCTGATCACGGGGTCAGGGGGTCACGGGGTCAGGGGATCAGGGGCTCCGCGGCCCTGGAGCAGGGCCGCTTCGGCACGCAGCTCGGGCAGCCGGGCGTACAGGACGGTGCCCGGGCACTCGGTGTTGAAGGCGTCGCGGTGGCCGGAGACGGCCTGGAAGGTCGCCGCGGTGCCCGCCGGGTAGCGGCTGCCGTCGGAGCTGGAGACCAGCGTGGTGCTCCCGCCCGCGTCCTGGTCGGTGAGGCCGAGCTTCCAGGCCGCGATCCGGGTGACGCCGGTCAGCAGGGCGGGCGGCGGCTGGTCCGTCACATAGGTGCCGATCGCCGCGACCCCCGCCGAGTCGGTGTTGAAGCCCAGCGTGTGCGCGCCGTGCACCGGCAGGTCGGTGCCGCCGGCCCGGCCCTCGTAGACGGTGCCGCAGCGGTCGACCAGGAAGTTGTAGCCGAGGTCCCGCCAGCCGTTGCCCTGCACGTGGTACTGGTAGACCGCCCGGATCAGCCGCGGCGCGTCGGCGCACTCGTACGCGGTGGCGGTGGCGGTGTGGTGGACGAAGACCACCCGGACCGGGCCGGTGTAGGCGAGGTCGGGCTCGCGGATCGACTCGTCGGCGCCCCAGCCCGCCCGGGTGACGATCTCGGGGCGCGGGGCCTGGTGCCCGATCCGCCGGCCATCGGCCGGTTCGGCGGGCAGGGTCCGCGGGCCGGTGGACCGGGCACCGCCGCCCGGGTCGACCAGCTCGACCCGCAGTCCGGGCGGCGGCCCGGCCGGACCGGGCGTCACCTCGACGGCGACACCGTCGCTCGGGCCGGTCCACAGCGGGGCGGTGGCACCGCGCGGTCCGCGCCCGGCGGCGACCGGGTCCGGGCCGTCCTCGCCGTCGGCGTCCAGCTCCCGCCAGCCGCTCCACGCCCCGGTGGCCGCGTCCCGGGTGCGGACCCGGACGGTGCCCCCGGCGAGCGCCCGCGCCGGGCCGTCCCAGCCGACGCCGAGCAGGTCGAACCGCCGGACGGTGCGCGGCGGCAGGACGCCTCCCCCGGTCGGCGTGCGGGCCAGCGGGACCGAGGTGACGGAGCCGCCGCCCGCCGAGCTCCGCCACACGGCCCGGTCCGTCGGCACACCGACGGCCCGGGCCCCGGCGGGCGTCGGCGGGAGCGTCAGGACGGCCGCGCAGACGGCGAGCAGGACGGCGGGCGGGCGACCGCGGCGGGCGGGGCGGGAGACGCGGTGGGAGATGCCGTGAGAGATGCGCATAAACCGGATGTACACGGGATTTCGACCCGGGCGCCACACCGCCCCGCGACCCTTCCGCCACCCCTCCCGGACGTCCACCCGAAGGCCGTAGGCTGGGGCGCACCATGACTTCGCCTTTCGCTGCCGATGCCCGCACCCCCGTCGAGCTGCTGCACGCTTACCTGCGAGGTGGCACTCCCTCGGTCGACCCCGCGGCCCCGCTGGTCACCTTCTACGACGACGCCACCGGCGAACGCGTGGAGCTGTCCGCGAGGACCTTCGACAACTGGGTGGCCAAGACCGCCAACCTGCTCCAGGACGAACTCAACGCCGGTCCGGGCGACCGCGCCGCGCTGCTCCTCCCGGCCCACTGGCAGAGCGCCGTCTGGCTGCTCGCCTGCTGGTCGGTCGGGGTGACGGCGGTCCCGGCCGGCGACCCGGCCACCACCGAGCTGGTGGTCAGCGGCCCGGACGGTCTGGAGGCCGCCCAGGCCTGCGAGGGCGAGCGGGTCGCGCTCGCGCTGCGGCCGCTCGGCGGGCGGTTCCCGCAGCGTCCGGACGGCTTCCTGGACTACGCGGCCGAGGTGCCCGGCCAGGGCGACCGGTTCGCCCCCTACTCCCCCGTCACCCCCGACGCCCCGGCGCTGGAGACCACGATCGACGGCCTGCCGCTGAAGCTGACCGGGGACCAGACCGTCCAGCTGGCCCGCGAGGGCGCCGCCCGGCTCGGCCTGGGAGCGGGCGACCGGGTGCTCTCCACGCTGTCCTACGACAACTGGTCCGGCCTGGAGTCCGGGCTGCTGGCGCCGCTGGCCGCCGGCGCGTCGGTGGTGCTCTGCCGCAACTCGGACGGCCTGGGCGCCGAGCAGTGGGAGAAGCGGGTGGAGTCCGAACGGGTGACACTGCGCCTCGGGTAACCCCCGGCCCCGGCCGGGCGGGTAGGGATCCCTGCCATGGCCGAGGACGACACCGAGCACCCCCCGATCGAACACCCCCCGACCGGGAAGGCCGGCGACGCCGAGGCGCAGGCCCCGGAAGCTCCGGAGACCCCCGGTCCCTCCGACGGACGCAGGCGTCGCCGCCGGCGGTGGCTGATCGTCACCGCCGGCGTCCTCGCCTTCCTGCTGGTCGGCTGCGGCACGCTGCTCTGGGTCGCCTACCGCAAGCTCGACGGCAACATCCGCACCGACTCCACCACCGACCAGCTGCTGGCCCGGCTGGAGGCCGAGCGCCCCAGCCGGACCGCCGGGGCCCGGGGCGCCGAGAACCTGCTGCTGATCGGCAGCGACGACCGGACCGGCGCCAACGCCACCTACGGCGCGGCCGGCGGCCAGCGCTCGGACACCACGATCCTGCTCCACCTGGCGGCGGACCGGCGGCACGCGACCGCCGTCTCCATCCCGCGCGACGTCATGGTGAGCGTCCCGGCCTGCGAGAAGCCGGACGGGAGCCGCAGCCGGCCGGCGCTGATGCAGTTCAACGCGGCCTTCGAGACCGGCGGTCCGGCCTGCTCGATCCGGACCGTCGAGCAGCTCACCGGCATCCGGATCGACCACTACGTGATCGTCGACTTCGCGGGCTTCAAGCGGATGGTGGACGCCGTCGACGGGGTCGAGGTGTGCGTCCCGCAGCCGATCCACGACAAGGACGCCAAGCTGGACCTGCCGGCCGGGCGGCAGACCCTGCGCGGGGAGCAGGCGCTCGGCTACGTCCGGGCCCGGGAGACCCTCGGGGACGGCAGCGACACCCAGCGGATGGGGCGCCAGCAGCAGTTCCTGGCGGCGCTGATCCGCAAGGTGCAGTCGCAGGGCGTGCTGCTCAACCCGACCAAGCTGTGGCCGGTGCTGGACGCGGCCACCTCGTCCGTACGGGCGGACGGCGGGCTGTCCTCGCTGGGCGCGCTGTACGACCTGACCCAGGACCTGCGCGGGATCCCGTCGTCGGACGTGACCTTCCTGACGGCGCCGCGGCGGCCGTACCGGTTCGACTCGGACCGGGACGAGTTCGTGCAGCCGCAGACCACGCAGTTGTTCGCGGCGCTGCGGGACGACCGGCCGGTGGAGGTGCGCCCGCCGGGGTCGAGTCCGTCGGCCGCCCCGGCGGGGTCCCGGCCGGCGGCGTCGGCCCCGGCGGGAGCTGCTTCGGGGGCCGCCTCCGGAGGCGGCTCGGGGGCCGTGGGCGCGTCGCCGTCGCCGGGTGCGAGCGCCGCGCCGTCCTTCGAGGGGCGGACCGCCGACGTGGATGCCTGCGCGGTGCATTGACCCCCCGTCCGATCACCGTTCCGTACACGGATCATGATCTTGGGAGGATTCTCCCCGGAAATTCCCGGCATCCCTTTCACCTGCGGAATTGCCGCCGGTAAACATGGCGGACATCACATCCGGAACAATTCCTTCATCCGGCTCGTCTAGGGTGTCCGAGTCGGTCGCGCAATTCGCGCGCCGAACCGTGGACCGGTCGGAGGGAGGGGACACCCGTGCAGCAGGACACCAACGGGGCGGGAGCGGACGCCGCCCGGCAGCCGTCCGAACCGGGCCCCGGCATCCCGGGCCCCGGCATCCCGAGCCAGCGGCAGCACGACCCGGCCGGGGCCGGGGCCGGGGCCGAGCCCGCGGTCCCCGGCGGCCGGGCCGCGCTGCGCCGGGCCCGTACCGCGCGGCGCTCCCGTCGGCGGCGGGTGCTGAAGTGGACCGGCGGCCTCGCCGCCTTCGTCCTGGTGGCCGGCTGCGGCGGCGCGTACTACGCGTACCAGCACTTCAACAACAACATCACCGCCGTCAAGGTGCAGCTGGGCAGCGAGGCGGAGCGGCCCAAGCCGGCCGGCGACGCCCTGAACATCCTGGTGATCGGCACCGACAGCCGGCAGGGCCTGGGCCGCGAGTACGGCGACGAGGGCAGCGCCGGGCACGCCGACACCACCCTGCTGTTCCACATCGCCAAGGACCGCTCCAACGCGACGGTGCTCAGCATCCCGCGCGACCTCATGGTGCCCATCCCGGAGTGCCAGACCCCGGACGGGAAGACCGTCCCCGGTACGGCGCGCACGATGTTCAACAACAGCCTCGGCCAGGAGGGCCGCGATCCGGGCTGCACCTGGAAGACCGTCGAAAAGGTCACCGGGATCCGGATCGACCACTTCGTGATGGTCAACTTCGAGGCCGTGAAGACGCTCTCCACCGCCGTCGGCGGCGTCGAGGTGTGCGCGGCCAAGGACATCAACGACCCGGACTCGCACCTGAAGATGACCAAGGGCCGGCACGTCATCGAGGGCGACGAGGCGCTCGCCTTCGTCCGTACCCGGCACGCCGTCGGGCAGGGCGGCGACCTCACCCGGATACCCCTGCAGCAGCAGTTCATCAGCTCGATGATCCGCTCGATCAAGAGCAGCGACACGCTGACCAACCCGGCCAAGCTGTGGAAGCTCGCGGACGCCGCCACCAAGGCGCTCACCGTCGACTCCGGGATCGGCAGCGTGGACAAGCTGAAGGACCTCGCGCTCGACATCAGCAAGGTCGACACCAAGAACATCACCTTCGCCACCGTGCCGGTGCTGGACGACCCGACGGACGAGAACCGGCTGGTGCTCAAGCAGCCGGACGCCGGTGAGCTGTTCTCCATGGTCGGCAACGACCGCTCGCTGACCGAGGCGGCGGGAGGCGCGGCTCCCGAGACACCGGCCGCGTCGGCTCCGGCAGCTCCGGCGGCTCCGGAGAGCGCGCCGTCCGCTCCGGCGGCGACGGGCGCGACGGCGGCGACGGCGGCGGAGGCGAAGGACCTGCGGGTGACGGTGCGCAACGGCAGCGGGACGCCCGGGCAGGCGCAGCAGGCCGTCGACAAGCTCCGGGCGAAGGGCTACGCCAAGGCCGCGACCGCCGCCAACGCCCCCGGCGCGGCGACCACCTCGATCTCCTACCCGGCCGGGAAGGCCGCCGAGGCGACGGCGCTGGCCGCCGCGCTGGGCCTGCCCGCCGAGGACGCCAAGGCGGACCCGAAGCTGGGCGCCCGGGACGGGCTGGTGCTGGTGCTCGGCAAGGACGCGCCGGCGGCGGCCGCAGCGGCCGCCGCGACGCCGAGCGCGGTGCCGAGCGAGGCGCCGAAGGACCTCCAGCGGGTCCAGGCCGACGACACCGACGTCTGCGCGAAGTAGTCCGCCGGCCCCCAGGGAGGCCTCTCAGGCGTCGCCTTCCGCGGGCTCGACCGGCGCGAGCAGGCCGTCCTGCTCCCGGTACTCCTCGCCGGTGCGCGGGCAGCGCCAGCGGTCCGCGCCGGCCGGCCGCAGCGGTTCGCCGGCCCGGCCGACCCACTTGATCCGGCGGGCCGGGACCCCGGCCACCAGGGCGAAGTCCGGGACGTCGCGGTGCACGACCGCGCCGGCCGCGACCAACGCCCAGCGGCCCACGGTCACCCCGGCGACCAGGACGGCCCGACCGCCGATCGAGCAGCCCCGGCGGAGCGTCACCCCTCGGGCGTGCCAGTCCTCCCCGCGCTTGAGCCGGCCGTCGACGTCCACCGAGCGCGGGTAGAGGTCGTTGGTGAGCACCGCGGCCGGGCCGACGAAGACGCCGTCCTCCAGCACCGCGGGCTCGTAGACCAGGGCGTGGTTCTGCAGCTTGACCCGGTCGCCGATCCGCACGCCGGGGCCGACGTAGGCGCCGCGGCCGATGATGCAGTCGGCGCCGACCACCGCGCCCTCGCGCACCTGCGCGAGGTGCCAGACGGTCGTCCCGGCGCCGAGCACGGCGCTCCCGTCGACGTCGGCGGTGGGTTCGACCCGGGCGTCCGGGCCCCCGGAAACGGCGGCGGACCCGCCCTCAACTGTCCCCATGGCGCCCGACGATAGCGCCGGGCACGGGAACGGGAGGGCGGGTCCGCCGGATTGGCCGGATGGTGCCTCAGCCGCGCTCGGCCACCACGTCCGCGCTGGACGGCGCGCGGCTGCCGATGACCTTGCGGGCCAGCGAGCGGGGTGAGGTGAGGAAGCCGAAGCCCCAGCTGAGGTGCATGGTCGCGAAGGCCACCGCGAGCAGCGCCTTCGCCCGGGGCGACAGGCCGCGTCCTTCGACCAGCGCGCCGCCGGCGATGCCGAGCAGGTAGACGGCGGGGAGGGCCAGGAAGGCCGGGTGGACGGCCACGCCGAGCAGCAGTCCGAGCGTGACGCCGAGGAAGGCGGTCGGGGGCGCGAGGTAGCGCAGGTTGACCGAGCCCCGGTGGTAGCGGGTGACCACCCGGCGCCAGCGGCCGTAGTCCTTGTACTGCTTGGCCAGCGCCTTGATGGTGGGCCGGGGCCGGTAGGTGACGCGCAGCTGGGGGGTGAACCAGACCAGGCCGCCGTCCTGGCGGATCCGGTAGTTGAGCTCCCAGTCCTGGGCGCGGACGAACTCCTCGTTGTAGCCGCCGAGGCGCTCCAGCACCTCGCGCCGGAACACCCCGAGGTAGACGGTGTCCGCCGGGCCGGCCAGGCCGCCGGTGTGGAAGGCGGCGTTGCCGACACCGATCTTGGAGGTCATCGCCGCGGCGACCGCGTGCTCCCACTCGGTCTCGCCCTCGGCGTGCATGATGCCGCCGACGTTGGCGGCCTCCATCTCGCCGAGCAGCCGGACGGCCGTGGTGATGTAGCCGGGAGTCAGCAGGCCGTGGCCGTCGACGCGCACCACTATCGGATGGCTGGAGCCGCGGATGGCGGCGTTCAGCCCCGCGGGAGTGCGCCCGGTGGGGTTCTCCACGGTCCGGACTCTCGGATCCTCGGCCACGAGCTCGGCGGCGATCTGCGCGGTGCGGTCGGTGGACGGACCGAGGGCGATCACCACCTCCATCGGCCCGGCGTAGTCCTGTTCCAGGATGTGCCGGACGGCCGTGCGCAGGTGTCGTTCCTCGTTGAGCACCGGCATGATCACAGAGACCGCCGGCAGCTCCTCAGCAGCCTTGGTGTTCATCGGGGCCAACCGTACCGGTGCGGATGGGGTGTCGTCTTGTCCCGGTCTGGGCGGCTCCGCCCGGGCGGGAAGGGGGTGTGCGAAGGACCGTCCTGGAAGCGCTTCGCCGCCGCCCGGAGAGCGCACGGAGGAACGTTTCGTCGGTCGGGGCCCACCGTACTCCCCGGCCACGGCGCGCCCTCACCCGGCCCGACCGAGGGCGCCCCTACCATCCGAGAGATGCCCGTCTCCCCCCTCTCCGCCCCGCCCGGAGGCCCGCCCGGAGGCCCGGCCGGTGCCCCGTCCGACCGGTCCGGCGGCCTCCCCGACCGGCGTCGCGTCTGGCCCCGCCGACTGGCCGCGGGCATCGCCTTCAGCATCCTCGCCACCTCCTGCGGCGGCTGGGCGGTCCTGCACGGCCTCGGATCGATCGACCGGGTCGACGCCTTCAGCAACGACCGGGCGCGGCCGGCCGACGACGGCTCCACCACCTTCCTGGTGGTCGGCACCGACGAGCGCGAGGGCATCCCGGAGAAGACGCTGAAGACCGTGCTGCACGCCGGGGGCGAGTCCTGCCACTGCACCGACACGATGATGATCGTCCAGCTCTCCGGCGACGGCTCCCGGGCCGGCGTGATCAGCATCCCCCGGGACTCCTACGTCGACATCCCCGCCCACCGGGACCCGGCGACCCGCAGGACCGTCCCGGCCGGCAAGGGCAAGATCAACGCCGCCTACGGACTCGGCGGCCCGCAGCTGACCGTCGCCACGGTCGAGCAGAACACCGGGCTGCGGATCGACCACTACCTCCAGGTGGACTTCGCCGGGTTCGTCTCCGCCGTGGACGCCGTGGGCGGCGTCCGGGTCTGCACCGCCAAACCACTCAAGGACGAGTACTCGGGCCTCGACCTGCCGCCCGGCACCAGCACCCTGGACGGCGCCGGCGCGCTCAAGTACGTACGGGCCCGGCATGTGGACGGCAGCGCCGACCTGGGGCGGATGCACCGGCAGCAGAAGCTGGTCGCGCAGCTGCTGCACCAGGTGACCAGCGGCGGCACCCTGCTCAACCCGGTCCGGCTGGCCCGGGTGACCGACAGCCTGCTCGGCTCGGTCAAGGCGGACAAGGGGCTCTCGGCGGACGACCTGATCACCCTGGCGGCCCGGCTGAAGGAGCTGACGGCCGGCCGGACCGACTTCGTCACCGTGCCGCTGGCCTCGGTGGACCATCCGGTCGCGGGCTGGGGCTCGACGGTGCTCTGGGACAGGGAGCGGGCGCGGGCGCTGTTCGACGCGGTACGGGAGGGGCGGCCGTTGACGGACGGGGACGGCGGGGCGGCGGGCGGGGCGGGCGGGGCGTCGGCGGCGGGCGGGGCGGGCGGGGCGGGCGGGGCGGAGCCCTCGGCGGCTCCGGCCTCGGTGGCGGCCGTGCCGTCCGGGTCCGCCCCGGCGGCCCCGGTAACCCCGGCGGCCCCGGCCGCGCCCACGGTCGCTCCGGAGCAGGTGCACGTCCAGGTGTTCAACGCGGCGGGCGTGGTGGGTCTCGGCGCCCGGGTCGACGCCGAACTGCGCCGGGCCGGGTTCGCGACCACCGGGGCCGCGTCCAACGCCCCGGTCGGCACGCCGGCCGGGCGGACGGTGATCCGGTACGACCCGCGCTGGGCCGAGTCGGCGCGGACGCTGGCGGGCGCGGTGCCGACGGCCGAGCTGGCGCCGGTGCCCGGCTTGGGGGCGACCCTCCAGTTGTACGCGGGCGGGGACCACCCGGCGGCGGGAGCGACACCTGGCCCGACGGCCAGCCCGACGACCGGGCCGACCGCGTCGGCGGGCGCGGTGCCCGCTCCGCCACCGCCTCCGCCGGCGCCGTCCGGCTCGGCGGAGGCCCGTGCGGAGAACGGGGCGGGCTCGGAGAAGGGGGCCGGCACGGAGAAGGGGTCGGCCACGGCCGGGGCCGAACGGGCCAGCGACATCATCTGTCCCTGAACCGCCCGCACCGACGCGAGGGGCAGGGTGCGCGTGGCACCCTGCCCCTCTCCCCCGGTCCCCCCAGTCCCCCCGGTCCTTGTGCTGTGTCCTGAGTTCTCGGGCGCGACCCCCGGTCCCCCGATCCGGGGGTCGCGTCCGGTCAGTCCGTCGCGATCGCCGCGAGGACGTTCATCCGCCCGGCCCGGAAGGCCGGCACGAGCGCGGCCAGCAGGCCGATGACCACCGAGGCCACCAGGGTGAGGGCGATCGTCGTGGTGGGGACGGCCAGCGTCTCCAGCCCCTGGGTCCGCAGCACCCGCTGTCCGGTGACGCCCCAGGCGAGGCCGAGCACGGTGCCGAGGACGGCGCCGAACAGGGCGATCACCACCGACTCCAGGCGGATCATCCGGCGCAGCTGGCGGCGGGAGAGCCCGATCGCCCGCAGCAGGCCGATCTCACGGGTCCGCTCGACCACCGAGAGCGCCAGGGTGTTGATGACGCCCAGCACCGCGACCACGATCGCCAGGCCGAGCAGGCCGTAGATCATGTAGAGCAGGGTGTTGACCTTCTCCTGGACGAGGTCCTTGTAGCCGGCCTGGTCACTGACCGAGGCCTGCGGGTACTGCTTGAGCGCGTCCTCCAGGCCGGTGAGCGTCCTGGCGACGTCCGCCCCGGCGGCCGCCTTGCCGAACAGGACGTCGTCCACCGGCTGGTCCGCGGCCGGCACCGCCTTGGTGACGGTGTCGAGCGAGGCGAAGGTGTTGCCGTCGAAGAACTGGTTGCCCTTGGCCAGGATGACGCCGACCGGCAGCGACTGGACCCGCCCGTTGCCGTAGTCGACCTTGAGCGTGTCGCCGAGCTTGAAGCCGTGGTCCTTGGCGTAGTCCTCGCCGATCGCCACCGCGCCCTGCTTGAGGGAGTCCGGAGCGCCCTCCTTGACCGGCAGCCGGAAGTCCTCGGTGAACCGCGCGGTGACGGCGGATATCCGGTTCTCCTCGGTCTTCCCGTCCGGCGCGGTGAAGTACGCCGCGATGGACTTCTGCTCGGTGACGTGGTCCAAGCCCTGGACCTGCCGCACGGCGCCGACGATCGCCGGGGAGACCCCGTTCTGACCGGCCCTGATGATGTAGTCGGCGCCCACCGAGCGGTCGATCTGGTCGTTGGTGGACTTGATCACCGAGGAGGTGAAGACCGAGGCGCCGATCACCAGCGCCAGTCCGATCATCAGCGCGGCGGCCGTGGCGCCGGTGCGGCGCGGGTTGCGCATCGCGTTGCGCTGGGCGAGCCTGCCGGACGGGCCGAACAGGGTGGGCAGCAGCGCGCCGAGCACCCGGACCACGGTGGTGGCCAGCAGCGGGCCGAGTACGACGAAGCCAACCAGGGTGAGCAGCACACCGAGCCCGATGTACTGGCCGCCGGTGGCCATCTTCTCGGCGTTGGCGGCCAGCGCCAGCAGACCGCCGCCGCCCGCCGTCAGCGCCAGGCCGATGACGGCCCGGACGGTGTTGGAGCGGGCCTCGGCCGGGGTGCCGTGGTCGCGCAGTGCGGCGATCGGGGCGATCCGGCCGGCCCGGCGGGCCGGGATCCAGGCCGCGAGCACGGTGATCACGACGCCCACCGCGTACCCGGCGACGAACACGTCCGCGCCGATCTTGAGGTCGGAGGCGTCGAGGTGCATGCCGATCGCGTTCATCAGCTGGATCAGGCCGACCGCCAGGCCGAGGCCGACGCCGATGCCGAGCGTGGAGCCGACCAGGCCGAGCAGCAGCGCCTCCACCAGCACCGAGCGGTTGACCTGCTTGCGGCTGCCGCCGACGGCGCGCAGCAGGCCGATCTCCCGGGTGCGCTGGGCGACCAGCATCGAGAAGGTGTTGATGATCAGGAAGCCGCCGACCAGCAGCGAGACGCCGGCGAAGCCGAGCATCGCGTACTTCATGAAGTCGAGGAAGGAGCCGACGTCCTTCTGGCCGTCCGCCTTCTGCTCGGCGGCCGTCTTCGCCTGGAAGCCGGCGCCGAGCCGGGCCGTCGCGTCGGACTTGAGCTGATCGTCGGAGCGGCTGCCGTCGCCGAACACCTCGACCGACGTCCAGGCGCTCTGCCCGAGCAGGACGCTCTGCGCGGTGGCGGTGTCCAGGAAGGCCAGCGCCGCGCCCGGGTTGGTGGTCTTGAAGGTGGCGATGCCGACGATGGTGAAGTCGTGGTTGTCGTCGATGATCACCCGCAGCTTGCCGCCCAGGCCGAGCTTGGCCTTCTTGGCGGTGTCGGCGTCGAGGACGACCTGGTCGGGGCCCTGCGGTGCGTGGCCGGAGGTGATCTCGACCGGGCTGCGCGGGGTGTCCACCCAGTTGCCGACGATGGTCGGGGCGCCGGTGGTCGGGCCGACCTTCTTGAAGGTCGCCGGGTCCGCCAGGGTGGCGTTCTCCACCGTGACCTGCCCGACGGCCGACTTCACGCCGGGGACACCGGCGACCTTCTGCACGCTGTCGACGGGTATGGTCCGGGTCTTCGCGCGGGTGTCGTCGGCGCCGAGCTCCGGCTTGGCGGGCCCGACCGAGAGGTCGGAGGCGGTCGACGCGAAGAGCGTGTCGAAGGTGCTGGTCGCGGTGTTGGAGAACACCAGCGTCCCGGACACGAACGCGACCGACAGCACGACCGCGACCAGGGAGAGCGCCATTCGCCCCTTGTGGGCGAAGAAGCTCCGCAGTGATGTCTTGAGCAGCATGATCCTGTTGGCCCCTGCCCGCTCAGCTGGTGCGCTTGCCGTCGAAACGGCGCATGCGTTCGAGGACGGAGTCGGCCGTCGGGGCGTGCATCTCGTCGACGATCACACCGTCGGCGAGGAAGAGCACGCGGTCCGCGTAGCCGGCGGCGACCGGGTCGTGGGTGACCATGACGATGGTCTGGCCGAGCTCGTCGACACTGCGGCGCAGGAAGGAGAGCACCTCGGCGCCGGAGCGGGAGTCGAGGTTCCCGGTGGGCTCGTCGCCGAAGATGATCTCGGGACGGGCGGCCAGTGCCCGGGCCACCGCGACGCGCTGCTGCTGACCGCCGGAGAGCTGGGTCGGGCGGTGCTTGAGCCGGCCGGACAGGCCGACCGTCTCGACCACCCGGTCCAGCCAGGCCTGGTCGGGCTTGCGGCCCGCGATGTCCATCGGCAGCGTGATGTTCTCCAGGGCGTTCAGCGTCGGGAGGAGGTTGAACGCCTGGAAGATGAAGCCGATCTTGTCCCGCCGCAGCCTGGTGAGCTGCTTGTCCTTCAGACCGGTGATCTCGGTCTCGCCGATCCAGATCCGCCCCTCGGTTACCGTGTCCAGACCGGCCAGGCAGTGCATCAGGGTCGACTTGCCGGAGCCCGAGGGACCCATGATCGCGGTGAACCGGCCGCGCTGGATGTCGACGTCGACCGCGTCCAGGGCGGTGACCCTGGTCTCGCCGGAACCGTACGACTTGGTCACCTGGCGGGCCGAAGCGGCGACGGCGGAGGCACCGCCGGGAAGCTGGGGGTCGTACACGGCTGCTGCTGCCGTCGTCACTGTCGTCTCCTAAGAAGTGGTCCCACCCGTTGCCC
Source organism: Kitasatospora misakiensis (assembly GCF_042656005.1). NCBI lineage: Bacteria > Bacillati > Actinomycetota > Actinomycetes > Kitasatosporales > Streptomycetaceae > Kitasatospora > Kitasatospora misakiensis. The sequence goes on from NZ_JBHSOF010000079.1 coordinate 23,184, forward strand.
CCCAGCCTGGTCCGTCCCACCGTCCGGCGACATCGCGCAGGGGATAGTTCTCGACCGGGAGTCAGCCCCACCCTCCCGGTGAACCGGGGACCCGGACCCGACCGGAGCGGGTCCGCCTCGGACGGGCGGGGATGTGAACCACGTTAGGAGTCGGAGGCCCTCCTCCTCGTCATCCGACGGGAGGAAGCGGCCCAACCCGAGTTGTACGGGGTGGGCCGCCCCTCCCCCTAGGGGTCGGCCGGGCCCCCGTCAGGGTCCCCCCGTACGGAGGCCCCGCCCGACGGCGCCCGCGGCGGTGCGCGGGCGGCCCGCGGGGCGGGGCCCGGGGGTCCCGACCGGGACCTCCGGCCGGACTTGACGGTGCGTCAGGAGGCCAGGGCCGGGGCGGCGCGGCGCTCCAGGGCGGCCCCGAAGGCGTCCACCACGGGCCGCAGCAGCACCTCCGTCTCGCGCTCGACCACGGTGCTGCCGTCCTCCCGGACGGTGATGTGGCGGTCGAGCACGAACCAGCCCTGGGTGATGTGGTCGGCGCCCATCGAGCTGAGCACCGGCCGCAGCGCGTAGTCCACCGCCAGCACGTGCGCGGTGGAGCCGCCGGTGGCGAGCGGCAGGACGGCCTTGTCGCGCAGCGCGTACTGCGGCAGCACGTCCAGCAGGGTCTTGAGCAGCCCCGAGTAGGCGGCCTTGTAGACCGGGGTGCCGATCACCACGCCGTCGGCCTCGGCGAACAGCTCCAGGGCGGCCGCCAGCTCCGGGTGCCCCACGTCGCCGGAGAGCAGGGCGTGCGCGGGCAGGCTGCGCACCTCGAAGGGGACGACGCGGTGGCCGCGCTCCTCCAGCCGCGCGTCGACCAGGCGCAGCAGGCGGGTGGTGCGGGAGGTCGGGGACGGGGAACCGGAGACGGACAGGACGGTGGCCATGGATTCACCTCGGGGGAGGAAGCGGGACGCCGCTTCGAGAGCACGGGGCACCGGACGCGGACCCACGGCCGGCCGGGCCGTCAGGGGCCGGGCGGTGGCGGGCAGCGGCGAGCGCGCTGCGCGGGCAGCGGCGGAACGGCAGGAGAGGAGGGGTGTGGGGGTTCGACGGGCGAGCGTCAGCCACAACAGAGCGAACAGGACACACGCTGCAGGTCGACGTGCCGCCGACGCGTGAGGGTCCATCGCTGATCCATGGCAGTCATGCAAACACGGTGCGTTCCGGGCGGTCAAGGATCGTCCCGAGAACCGAACACCAGGTGAGACGGAGGGTGAGACGGCCGGTATGGCGGGTGACGGGACGGGCGCGGGACCGGGCGGACGGGAGGGGCGCGAGTGGCGGGCCGGACACCGGGCGTGCGCCCGTCCGGCACCTTGCCGCGGAACGATCCGGCGCGTGCATCAAAACTGCTACAAGGGCCCTGGTGGGGGCCCCGGGGGGAGTCACCGGCGCCCGCGTCGGGCATCCTCTCCCACATGAACACGTGGCAGGAGGGCCGCCCGGGCGGCGGCGGCGGGAACCCGTACGGCGGCGGCAACGGTGGCGGCGGCGCCGCGTACGGGCACGGCGGTGGCGGCACGGCCGCCGAGCCGCCGCTGCCCGCCTCGCTGAACCCGCGCGGGCCGGGCGCGCCCGCGCCCCGGCGGCCCGAGCCGCAGGGGCAGCCCCCGGCGCAGCCGCCGGAGCCGCCCGGGTACGGGCC
>NZ_JBHSOF010000080.1:0-24337 GCF_042656005.1 Kitasatospora misakiensis
CGGCCGAGGAGACTCGGCCGGGGGCTCCGGCGTTCGCACGGTGGTGGCGTCAGGACGCGGCGACCGCCACGTCGGAGAGGTCGGGGGCGTTCGAGGCGGCGCTCACCTGGCCCCAGCCGGACCAGGCGCCGCGGTCGTAGTCCCCGGTGGCGCTGCGGATGACACCGAGCGCGAACACGAAGACGTGCAGCTTGTTGCCGGTGGCGGCGCTGGCGAGCTTGGTGACGTGGCTGGTCGGGCCGTTGGCGGAGCTGAGATCGACCCAGCCCGCCCAGGTGCCGGCCGCGTAGTCGGCCGTCGCCTGGAAGAGGTTGGTGTTCGCCCCCACGATGACGTGCAGCTTGCTGCCGATGGCGGCCGCGGTGACCTGGGAGATCCGGTACCCCTCAGGGTTCTGGCCGAGCAGCGCGGTGACCTCGCCGGACGACCAGGTGCCGCGGTCGTAGTCGCCGTCCGCGATGTAGACCTTGCCGTCGGTGGCGAGTCCGACGATGTGCAGGCTGTTGCCCGTGGCCGCGGCGGCGATCTGGCCGACGTCGGCGAGGCCGGCCGCGGAGGTGATGTCGCCCCAGCCGGACCAGGTGCCGGTCGACCAGTCACCGGTGGCCTGGTGGACGCGCGAGTCGATCAGCGCGAGGACGTGCAGCTTGTTCCCGATGACGGCGGCGGCGATCTGCGTCGGCACGCCGGGCAGCGGTCCGGCGCCGGCCGGCGACGTCACCTCGGCCCAGCTGGACCAGCTGCCGTCGGACATCCGCCGGTCGGCGATGAAGACCCGGCCGTCGTAGGTGGCGGCCAGGTTGTGGGCGACCCCGTTGGCCGTGGTGCCGAGGGCGACCGAGGCGACCGTGCCCGCCGCGAACTGGCGGCCGGTCGCGCCGACCGGGGTGAACGGTGCCCAGACGCCCTCACCGTAGTGCGCCCCGCCGTTCTGCAGGTCGCCGGTGGAGGAGCCGGACTTGCCCAGGATCTGCACCCGCTCGCCGGGCTTCAGCACGGTGAGCGGGTCGACGCCCACCTGGACCCACCGGGTGACGACCTGGTCCCGGCCGGACTCGTCCCGGGCCGTGAACTCCGCGCGGTACCTGCCTGCGGTGGCGTAGGTGTGGACGAGGGAGCCGTTGCGCGAGGGCACGTCCTCCCGGGTGCCGTCGCCGAAGTCGACGGTGCCGTTCCGCGGGTTCCACGGGGAGCTGGCGGAGACGGTGAACCGGTAGGTGTACGGCCCGCCGGCGTAGGTGACGGCGAGGTCCGCGCTCGCCGGGAAGTTCGGGTTCACCCGGACCTCCGAGGCGGCGCCCTCCGCCCGTCCGCCGAGGGTGTCCACCGCGGAGGCGGTCACGGTGTAGACGCCCTGCGCGGCGTAGGTGTGCTGCACGGTCCCGGTCGTGGTCACCGGCTCGCTGCCGTCGCCGAAGTCGACGACCGAGGCGCTCGGGGCGGTGCCCCAGGTGTTCAGGGAGCCGACGCGGGCCGTCACGGTGAACGGAGCCGGCCCCGTCGCGGTGGGGACGTTCTCGCCGGTGACGATCAGGTGGGTCGCGCCGTCCATGCCGCTGAGCTCGTGGGCGCCGCGGTCCCGGGTCCCGGCGCCGGCGTTGGCGACGTCCGGGTGGTCGAGGACGGGCTGGCCGAAGAGGTCGGTGCCGATGCCGGGGGCGTTCGGGTCACCCGAGTCGATCGCGCCCGCCGCCGCGACGGTGAGCTTGTTGAACGGGCGGTCGTGGGTGGTCGTCGAGTACTCGATGTCGAGGTCGAGGTCGTGCGCGCCCTGCCCGGTGGCCGCCGCGAAGGCGGTCGGGGACGGGTAGACGCTGCCGCCCCAGGCGTAGGCGCCGGTGCCGGACTTGGGACGGACGACGTTGTAGTCGACGGTCGCGGTGGGGGCGGCCTCGGCCGAGACGGAGATCTGCGCCTTGGGGGCGATGTCCCAGCAGTACGGGCGGTCGGCCTGGATGCTCTTCTCGTTGCCGTCGACCGAGATGTTGTTCTTCACCACGGCCCGGGGTGAGGCACCCAGGAGGTTCACGCCGCCGAAGCAGTTGAGCGCGAAGGTGTTGTTGGTGACGGCCAGATCGGCGACGCCCGTGGCGGTGAGGCCGGCGTCGGTGGTCCGGTTGAAGTCGTTGGCGGTCACCAGGACGTCGCTGCCGCCGTCGAGGACCAGGCCGGAGGAGTGGTCGAAGGAGTTCCGGCTGACCGTGACGTGGTCGCTCCCCGCGACGCGGAGGGACACCTGACGGGTACCCGCGCGCTCGAAGCGGTTCTGGTCGACGACGACCCGGGACGAACCGATGACCTGCACTCCCTGCTGCGCGAGGGTCCGGAAGCCACGGATCGTGACATCGTGGACGTTCGCCAGGGTGAAGGAGTTCATGGCCGACGGGCTGCCGACGACGGGCTGCCTGGTGAAGGGCGCGGTGTCGGCGGAGCCGCCGACGAAGGTGATCGGCTTCTCCGGGGTGCCGGAGCGGGCGATCCGGATCTCCCCGGTGTCGCCGGCCTGCCAGACCCGGACGGTCTGCCCCGGTTCGACGACGGCGGCCGCGGCGGTGACGGTGCAGAACGGCCTGGCGTAGGTGCCGGGGCCGGCATCCGAGCACTGCGGGCCGAACTTGTTGACATGGAGTGTGGTCGCGGTGTCGGCGGTGGCGGCCGTTGCGGGCGCGGGCAGTCCGAGCGCGGCGATGGCCGCTGCGACGGTCAGCCCGAGGGCGTGACGCAGGCGCACGTGGTGCTTCTCCCTCTGGAATGTGACGGTGGGTTCACCGACGGCCCTTCACCCGTGGCCCTGCGGCACTTCGGGGGGGCCTGAAGAACGGGCCGAGTATGGCAGGGCGGGTGCTGCGTGCGCGACCGTAAAACCGATCGTCGTACTGTCGTAATCATTTGAGTCCGGATTGTGCGCTTTCGGCTCCGGGTTGCTCCTGCGCGGTGGTCCCTCAGGAGGCGGTGACCGCGAGGTCGGTGAGTGCGGGCGCGCCCAGGGCGGCGCTCACATCGCCCCAGCGGGACCAGGTCCCACCGTCGTAGTCGCCGGTGGCGTCACGCAGTACGCCGCCGCCCAGGGTGTAGAGGTGGAGCTTGTTGCCGATGGCGACCGCGGCGACGCGGTCGGCGGCGCCGTCGCCGTCGGTGGCGGCGGTGAGGTCGCTCCAGCCGGACCAGCGTCCGGCGGCGTAGTCGGCGTCGGCCTGGTGGAGCCGGCCGCCGGCGACCGCGACGATGCGCAGGGTGGTGCCGGTGGCGGCGGCGGACAGGTCGGTGACGGCCGCGCCGGGCAGGCCGATCATCGGGGTGGGGTCGCCGTTGCCCCAGCTGCCCCGGTCGTAGTCGCCGGTGGCGTCGCGAACGTGGCCGTCCGTGCCGAGGGTGACGATGTGCAGGGCGTTGCCGATGGCGGCGGCGGTGATCCGGGTGGCGGGGAGCAGGCCGGCAGCGGCGGTGACGTCGCTCCACGGCGACCAGGTGCCGCGCTCGTAGTCGGCGGTGGCCTGGTGGACGCGGCCGTCGACGAGGGCGAGGACCTGCAGCTTGCGGCCCATCGCGACGGTGGCGACCTGCGTCGGAGTCCCGGGCAGCGGTCCGGCCGCGCCGGCCGAGGTGACCTCACCCCAGGTCGACCAGCGGCCGTCGGCCACCCACCAGCCGACCTTCTCCCAGTGCCCCGGCTGGATGAGCCGGTCGGCGATGTAGACCCGGCCCTTGGCCGTCACCACGTTGTGCGCCTCCTGGTCGCCGGTGGTCGCGACGGCGGCCGAGGTGACGTCCTGCTCGGCGAACGGGCGGGGGGAGAAACCGGCGGGCGTGAACGGCGCCCAGACGCCGTAGCCGTAGTGCGCGCCGCCGTTGAGCACGGCGGAGGGGGTGCGGGCCAGCACCTGCACCCGCTCACCGGGCTGCAGCACCGCCCGCGCGGGGTCGATGTCCACCCGGATCGCCTTGCCGATGACAAGGGTCCGGCCGTCCCGGTCCTTGGCGGTGTAGCTCACGGTGTACGTGCCGGGGGCGCGGTAGCTGTGCGCGAAGGCGCCGCCGGTGGGCCCGACGGGCGTCGTACCGTCGCCGAAGTCGATCGCGTCGAGGGAGGTGCTCCAGGGCGCCGGGACGGTGGGGCGGAACATGTAGGTGTACGGCCAACCGGAGTTGGTGGCGGTGAGGTCGGCCCCCACGGCGCCGGGGTCGGCGAGCGTGAGACGCACCGCCCGGCTCGGGGCCCGACCGCCCCGTTGGTCCACCGCCACGGCCCGTACGTCGTAGGTGCCGACGGACGGGTAGGTGTGGACCACGATGCCGGTGGCGGAGGTCACCGGCTCGCTGCCGTCGCCGAAGTCGACGGTGTACGTGTTCGGCCAACTGGGGAACAGGACGCCGCCGAACTGGACGGTGGCCCGCACGGTGAGCGGCGGGCCGTCGCCGCCGACGCCGCGCAGTTCGACGGTGGACAGGTCCGTGCCGGTCAGCTCGTGGGCGCCGCGGTCACGGGTGCTTCCGTCCGTGTTGGCGACCCCGGGGTGGTCGATGTAGGACTGGCCGCGCAGGTCGGTGTCGACGCCGGGGGCGGTCGGGTCCGCCGAGTCGACCGCGCCGGCGGTCGCCGGGTCGTTGTCGGAGAGCAGGTCGTGGTAGTTCCCGCTGAACCGGAGGTCGAGGTCGAGGTCGTGGCCGCCCTGGCCGGTCGCGGCCGCGAACTCCTCGGGCGTCCCGTACACGGTGCCGGCCCATGCGTACGAGCCGTAGCCCGGCGCGGGGTGAACGGTGTTGTAGTCGAGGGCGGCGGTGGTGGCGGCCTCGGGCGAGACGGAGAAGGCGGGTGCCCGGCACGTCCGGTAGCGGGGGAAGCCCCCCACCGAGGTCGTGATGTTGTTCTTGACGACGGCGCGCGGCGAGTTCCCGTTGACCGCGACGCTCGTCGGGCAGGTGGTCGCGAAGGTGTTGTTGGTGACGGCCAGATCGGCGGTGTCGGTGGCGTTCAGGCCCACGCCACCGACCTCGCGGAAGTCGTTGGCCGTCACCAGGACGTTGCGGGAGCCGGGCCGGACCTCGATACCGCCCGCCGTGCCGTCCAGGAAGTTCCGGCTCACGGTGACGCCGTCGCCGGCGCCACCGACGGTGATGGCCGGGCCGGGTCCCGTCTGGCCGAACACGTTCCGGTCCACGGTCACCCGCGTCGCGTCGGTGAGCGCGAGCGTGCCGTTGAACCGGAGGCCGCTGAGCACCACGTCGTGCACGCCCGTCAGGGTGACCGGGGTGTAGCCGCCGGCGGCCGTCTCGACGGCGGGCTGGGCGCGCTCGGCGGGGTCGGCTTCGGGCACACCGAGGAAGGTGATCGGCTGGTCCGGGGTGCCGGACCGGGTGATCCGGACCGACTCCTTGTAGTTCCTGCCCGGCCAGACGCGCACGGTCTGGCCGGGTTCCACGACCGCCGCGGCAGCCGAGATGGTGCAGTACGGCTGGGCGAAGGTGCCCGGTCCCCGGTCGGAGCAGGCCCGGTCGCCGGAGTTGTTGACGTGGATGGTGGTCCCGGCTTCCGCCGTCGGTCCGGCCGCGGCCGGGCCGGGCAGGCCGAGTACGGCGGTGGCCGCTGCGAGGGTCAGCCCGAAGGCATGACGCAGGCGCACGTGAGGTTCCTCCCCTGGATGAAGATCGCGCCGAGTATGACAGGGAGGTCCGACGTGGAGGACCGGGCCGCCGACCGTTCATTGTCGGCCCGAGATGAGAAGTGGACGTCCCGATGTCGCTGATGACATAAAAGTGATCGTCAACTTCCTTTATGGGAAGACGATTACGGGAGGAATGCAAGCATGAGCGACAAGTCGACCGAGACGCCGGGCGGCCGGGTCTGGCTGATCACCGGGGCCAACTCGGGCTTCGGGCTGGCCCTCGCCGGGGCCGCGTTGGCCGCCGGGGACACCGTGGTGGCCGCCGCCCGGCGGCCCGAGACGCTGGCCGAGGCGGCCGGGGCCCACCCCGGGCGGCTGGTGCCGGTCCGGTTGGACGTCACCGACCATGAGCGGATCGCCGCCGTGGTGGCGGAGACGGTGGAGCGGTACGGCCGGATCGACGTCCTGGTCAACAACGCCGGGCGCGGCCTGATCGGGGCCGTCGAGGAGTACACCGACCGCGAGCTGCGCGATCTCATGGACCTGCACTTCTTCGGCCCGGCCGCGCTCACCAGGGCTGTCCTGCCGCACATGCGGGAGCGGGGCTCGGGTGCCGTCGTCCAGATGTCCAGCATGGGCGGCCGCTTCACCTTCCCCGGGGTCGGGGCCTACTCGGCGACCAAGTTCGCGCTGGAGGGCCTGTCCGAGGCGCTGGCCAAGGAGGTGTCCGCGTTCGGCGTCAAGGTGCTGATCGTCGAGCCGGGTGCCTTCCGCACCTCCTTCGCCGAACAGGGCGCGCTCGCCTTCGCGACCGCCCTGCCCGCCTACGACGGGATCGTCGGGCCGGTCCGCGAGGGGCTTCCGGACAGCGACGGCAAGCAGCTCGGCGACCCGGAGAAGGCGGCCGCCGTGATCCTGGCCGCGTTGGACGCCGAGCACACCCCGTTGCGCCTGCTGCTCGGCAACGACGCCGTCGACGCGGTGCGCGGCAACCTCGACGCGGCGGTCGAGGAGCTCCGGACCTGGGAGTCGGCGAGTCGGTCCACCGACTTCGACGTCTAGGGCCGAGTGGCCGGAGCTCTGTTGGATCTCCACAAAGGCATCGTGTTCGAATCGGTTGCCTGACACATCTGAACAGGCGTCAGGGCCGTGGCAGTGTTGCTGCTGAGGCGAAAGCTCCCCGCACCCACCCGTGCGGGGAGTTGTCTCCACCTCACAGTCTCCACCCAAGCCATGGAGTTCCTCTGATGGGTACTGACAACCACCCGGCCCGCGCCTTCGCCCCCGAGCCGGTCCCGGTCACCGGGCTCGGCGCGACCACCCCGCTCGGCGGTGACGTCGCCTCGACCTGGTCGGCGATGCTGGCCGGCGACTCCGGCATCCGGGCGATCGAGGCGGACTGGGTCGGCGGCCTGCCGGTCCGGATCGCCGGGCAACTCGCCGTCGAGCCGGCCGAGGTCCTCGACCGGGTGCAGGCCCGGCGGCTCGACCGCTGCGAGCAGGTCGCGCTGATCGCCGCCCGCGAGGCCTGGGCCGACGCCGGCCGCCCCGAGGTGGACGGCGAGCGGCTGGCCGTGGTGATCGGCACCGGCACCGGCGGCGCGCTCACCCTGCTCGGGCAGGACGACATCCTGGAGGCCTCCGGCGTCCGGAAGGTCTCCCCGCACACCGTGCCGATGCTGATGGCCAACGGCCCCGCGGCCTGGGTCTCCATCGAACTCGGCGCCCGGGCCGGCGCGCACACCCCGGTGAGCGCCTGCGCCTCCGGGGCCGAGGCGATCGCCCTCGGCCTGGACCTCATCCGGCTCGGCCGGGCCGACGTGGTGGTGGCGGGCGGCGCCGAGGCGTGCGTCTGCCCGCTGACCCTGGCCGGCTTCGCCCAGGCCCGGGCCCACTCGCTGCGCAACGACGAACCCGGGCGCGCCTCCCGCCCGTTCGACGTCGACCGGGACGGCTTCGTGATCGGCGAGGGCGCGGCCGTCGTCGTCCTGGAGAGGGCCGGGTTCGCCGCCGCCCGCCGGGCCCGCGCCCACGCCACCCTGGCCGGCGCGGCCGTCACCTCGGACGCCCACCACATCACCGCGGCCGCCCCCGAGGGGCAGGTCCGGGCGATCCGCCGGGCGGTGGCCGAGGCCGGCCTGTCGCCGCTGGACATCGGGCTCGTCCACGCCCACGCCACCTCCACCCCGCTCGGCGACCTGGCCGAGGCCGAGTCGGTCACCGCGGCGATCGGCGCCCACCCGGTGGTGACCGCCACCAAGTCGATGACCGGCCACCTCTTCGGGGCGGCGGGCGCGCTGGGCGCGGTGGCCTCCGTCCTCGCGCTGCGCGACGGGGCCGTCCCGCCCACCCGCAACCTGGAGCGGCAGGACCCGGCGGTCAAGCTCGACGTGGTCGCGGGCGCCGCGCGCCGCGGGGCGCTCGGGGCGGCGCTCACCAACGCCTTCGGGTTCGGCGGGCACAACGCCTCGCTGGTGTTCACGCCGGCGCCGTGAGGGGCGGGGTCGCGAGGGGCGGGGTCGCGAGGGGCGGCGGGGGCCGGGAAAACCGGGAGACCGGCGGGTGGGCGCTCACTAGGGTGATCGGCATGTCCACGGAATCCCCGCCGCCCGCACGCCCGTCCGCCCTGCGGCTCGAACCGGTCACCCCGGCGAACATCGACGCCGCCCTGGAGCTGAGGGTCCGCCCGGACCAGGAGCGCTTCGTCTCCCCGGTGGTCAAGTCGCTGGCCGAGGCCTACGCGCACGGCGAGACCGCCTGGCCGCGGCTGGTCTACGACGGCGAGCAGCCGGTCGGCTTCGTGATGGCCTTCTTCGACGTCACCTTCTACCCGGACCGGCCGGGCGACCTGCCGCGCTCCGGCCTCTGGCGCCTCAACATCGCCGAGGGCACCCAGGGCCGGGGGTACGGGCGCTTCGCCGTGGAGCAGGTCGCCGCCGAGATCCGCCGGCGCGGCGGCAGCCGGGTCGCCGTCACCTACGTGCCCGGGGAGGACGGTCCGGCGGGGTTCTACGCCCGGCTCGGCTTCCGGCCGACCGGCGAGTTCAGCGGGGACCAGGCCGTCGCGGAGCTGGAGCTGGAGCTGGCCCGGCTGTAACCCGGCCCCGGCGACGGGCGGGCGACCCGGCCGCCGCCGGATCGCCCGCCCGCCGCGCCGTGGGACCGGCTCAGCCGACCAGCAGGAACTTGGTGGTCGGCACCCCCCGGATGCTGGCGCAGTCCAGGTTCGAGGTGGTGGTGCTGTAGGTGAAGCCACGCGGGACGTCGCAGGCCCAGAGGCCGTTCCTCGGCGTGCGGAGGTGGAAGGTCGTCGCCTGGACGCCCTGCGTCAGGCTGCACCCGGAGGTGTAGGTGACGTAGTCGTAGGTGAAGGCCGGGGTGCCCATGCACGCGGTCAGGCCGTCGTACGGGGTGCGGAGGTGGTAGGCGTTGGAGGTCACGCCGGCCTGCTGGCTGCAGGCGCTGCCCCAGCTGATGTAGTCGTAGACGAAGCCCGGCGAGCTGACGCAGGCGGTCAGCCCGTCGACCGGCGTGCGCAGGCGGAACTGCGGCGAGTTCCAGCTGCCGCCGCCGCTACAGCTGCGGTTCATCGACACCAGGTCGTAGACGTAGCCGGACGGGACGGAGCAGGCCCAGGCGCCGTCCAGTCCCGTGGTGGCGGCGGAGGCGGGGGTCGCGGTGGCCGCGCCTGAGAGCATCAGCGCCAGGGCGGCGAGGGCCGCCAACAGCGCGTTCCGGACGGTGCGAACGGTTCGTGCGACGGACATGGTTCTCCTTCGGTGGAGGAGTGGCCGATGGATGCACGGTGCGGGTGGCGATGAAGGCGGGTGAGCGTTCACTGCCGTCGACGGTTCTAGCACGTACGGCGGACCGCCACCTCGGTGATCCGCTCGACTTGATCGTTCCGCCGTCCGCCGTCTACGCGCTGCTGGGCCCTTCCTCCGGTTCGGCTCGGCCGATCACCGCCACCGCCCCCTGCCGCGCCTGGCGCAGCCGGACAGGACCTGGGGTCGACGCCGGTAGGGTCGGTCGCCGTGACCACCACCGAGCCCGAATTCCTCACCGCCGCCCGGACGTTCTACGACGCCGTGGCCGCCGACTACGCCGACCGCTACCGCGACGCGCTGGCCGCCATGCCCTGGGACCGCGCGATGCTGGGCGTCTTCGCCGAACTGGTGACGGCGGCCGGCGGCGGCCCGGTGGCCGAACTCGGCTGCGGCCCCGGCCGGATCACCGGCCACCTGGCCGACCTCGGCCTGGACGTCCGCGGCCTCGACCTCTCCCCCCGCATGGTCGAGCTGGCCCGGGCCGCCCACCCCGCGATCCCGTTCGAGGTCGGCTCCCTCCTCGACCTCCCGTACGGGGACGGCGAGTTGGCCGGAATCGTCGCCTGGTACTCCATCATCCACACCCCCGCCGGAGAACTGCCGAGGGTCTTCGAGGAGTTCCACCGCGTCCTGGCCCCCGGCGCCCCGATCGTCCTCGCCTTCCAGGTCGGCGACGGCGCGCTGCGCGTCGACAACCCCTTCGGCCGCCCCGTGGCCCTGGACTTCCGCCGCCGGCGGCCGGACCGCGTCGAGGCCCTGGCCGCCGGGGCCGGCCTGACGGTCACCACCCGCCTGGTCCGCGAACCGGAGGCCGAGGAGAAGACCCCGCAGGCCTACCTCCTGGCCCACCGGCCGGAGTAGACCCCCGGGCGGGCGGGGACCGGCGCCCGGCCCGGCCGCGCCGTCCCCGGGCCCCGGGGGGCGCCGAGCGTCGGGGCGCCCGGCATGCCATGATCCCTGCATGGGTTCCAACGTTTTCTTCGACATCACCATCAACGACGAGCCGGCCGGCCGGATCGTCTTCACGCTCTTCGACGACGTCGTCCCGAAGACCGCGCAGAACTTCCGCGAGCTCGCCACCGGCCAGCACGGCTTCGGCTACGAGGGCTCGTCGTTCCACCGCGTCATCCCGGGCTTCATGCTGCAGGGCGGTGACTTCACCCGCGGTGACGGCACCGGCGGCAAGAGCATCTACGGCGAGAAGTTCGCGGACGAGAACTTCAAGATCAAGCACACCAAGCCGGGCCAGCTCTCGATGGCCAACGCGGGCCGCAACACCAACGGCTCGCAGTTCTTCATCACCACCATCGTCACCGACTGGCTGGACGACAAGCACGTCGTCTTCGGCGAGGTCGTCGAGGGCCTGGACCTGGTGCAGAAGATCGAGGGCCTCGGCTCGCAGAGCGGCCGCACCAAGGCCAAGGTCACCATCGCCAAGTCCGGCATCGTGGAGTAAGGGCTCGCCCCTTTCGCCGCATTCGGACGCGGCCCGCACACCGCGCGGGCCGCGTCCGCGCGTTTTCGCCGCCGACCCGGCCACGCGCGGGAACGTTTGTGCGTACGGTGGTGAGCCGTGTCGGTCCACAACGAGATCAGCGGCGGCGTCTTCTTCCACCCGGTGGTCCAGGGCGAGGTGGTGAACCTCCAACTGCCGCCCGCGATCGCGCCCGCCCTGTCCGGGCTCCCGCCGGCCTCGCCCGCGTTCACGGGGCGCGACGCCGAGTTGGCCGCCGTCCTCGCCGACCTCGCGCCGGACGTCCGCGACCACCCGGGCACCGCCCCGGTCGCTGTCACCGCTGTCACCGCCGTCGCGGGCCTCGCGGGCGTCGGCAAGACCGAGCTGGCCGTCCAGGCGGCGGCGAAGGCCGTCCACGACGAGGGCTGGTTCCCGGGCGGGGTGCTCTTCGTCGACCTCTTCGGCTACGACCCGGCCCGGCGCGTCACCCCCGAGCAGGCGCTCGACGGACTGCTGCGCGCCGTCGGCGTCCCGGGCGAGCACGTCCCGCCGACCGTCCAGGACCGCTCCCGGCTGCTGCGCTCCGCCCTGGACGCGCTGGCACGGGCGGGGCGCCGGGTGCTGCTCGTCCTCGACAACGCCGCCACCGCCGAGCAGGTACGCCCGCTCCTCCCGGCGGACGGCTCGACCGCCGCCCTGGTCACTTCCCGGCACACCCTCGACCTGGACGCCCGCCTGCACGAGCTGCGGGTGCTCCCCGACCGGGCCGGCGTCGCCCTGCTCGACGAGGTCCTCCGCCGGGCCCGCCCCGGCGACACCCGGATCGCCGACGCGCCCGACGACGCCCTCGCCCTCGCCGGCCTCTGCGCCGGCCTGCCGCTCGCGCTGCGCATCACGGCGGCGCTGCTCGCCGACAGCCCGGCCCGGCCGCTCGCCTCCCTCGTCCAGGCCCTGGCCGCCGCCCACACCCGCCTGGACCGCCTCCGCCGCGAGGACCGCGCGGTGCGCGCCGCGTTCGACCTCTCCTACCGGGCCCTCGGCCCCGCCCACGCCCGGCTTTTCCGCCTCCTCCCGCTCAACCCGGGCCCGGAGGTCGCCACCGAGTCCGCCGCCCACCTCCTCGGCGAGGGGGACGACCCGTACCCGACCGAGGAACTCCTCCAGGACCTCGCCCGCGCCCACCTGGTCGAACCCGGCCACGTCTGGGGCCGCTGGCGCCTGCACGACCTGGTCCGCCTCCACGCCGACGAGCACGGCCGCGCCGAGGCGGACGCCGACGCCCGCGACGCGGCCCGCTCGCGGCTGCACCGCCACCTCGCGGCCACCACACGGGCGGCCGGCGGCCTGCTGAGCCCCTACGCCGCCCCGGAGCGGCGCTTCGCGGACCGCGGGGCCGCCCTGGACTGGCTGGACGCCGAGCGCGGCAACCTGATCGCCCTGGCCGTCGCCGAGCCGCCGCTCGGCGACCCGGGAACCACCGTCGACCTGGCCTTCGCCCTCAGCCCGTACCTGGAGCACCGGCGTTTCTTCGACGACTGGGCCCTCGTCGCGTCGGCGGCCCTGACCGTGCTGCACTCCCGGCGGGGCGGTGCCGAGGACGCGGCCCGGCTGATGGTCCACCTCGGCTCGGCGCTGCTGAAGCTGCGTCGGTTCGACGAGGCCGTGACCGTGCTCTCCGAGGCCCGGTCGATCCTGGAGGGCCTCGGGGACAGCGAGGGCGCGGCCGCCGGGGCGAACGCCCTGGGGTCGGCGCTGGCGGGACTGCGGCGGTTCGGCGAGGCCGTCGACGCGTTGACGTACGCGGCCGATCTCAGCCGGCGGCTCGGCGACCGGCGCCGCGAGGCGGGCGCGCTGCTCAACACCGGCGGCGTGCTGCACGAGCTGCGCCGGTTCGAGGAGGCGGCCGAGACGCACACCCGCCTCGTCGCGGTGTACCGAGGGCTCGGCGACCCGCACGGCGAGGCGGCCGCGCTGAACAATCTGGGCCTGGACCTGCGCGAGCTGCGCCGGTTCGAGGAGTCGGTCGAGGTGGCCGAGCGGTCGGTCCGCGTCCACCGGGAGATCGGCGACCCGCACGGCGAGGCGATGGCGCTGGCCAATCACGGCTTGGCCCTGTTCGCGGTGCGCCGGTTCGGGGAGGCGGCGCGGGCGCAGTCGTCGGCGGCCGAGGTGTTCCGTGACCTAGCCGACCCGAGTCGCGAGGCCGAGACGCTCGGCGTCCTCACGGCGACCCTGAGGGAACTGCGCAGGTTCGACGAGGCGGTCGACGTGGGCGGGCGGGCGGTGGCCCTGCACCGCGAGGTGGGCGACCGCTACGGCGAGGCCACCGCGTCGGTCAATCTCGCCCACGTGCTGCACGACGTGCGGCGCGTGGAGGAGTCGGCCGACGCCTGCGCCCGCGCCGCGGCCTCGTTCGCGGAGCTGGGGGACCGGCACGGCGAGGGGGCCGCGCTGACCGGCCTCGGCATCGCCCTGGGTACGGCCGGGCGGCCGGCCGAGGCGGTCGACGCGGCCACCCGGGGAGTGGCGGCCTACCGGGCCGTCGGGGACCGTCGCGGCGAGGCGATCGCGCTGGCCAATGTCGGGGCCGTGCTGCGGGGGACGGAGCGGTCCGCGGAGGCGGTGGCTCTGTGCGGGGAAGCGGTGTCGATCCTCCGTGAGCTCGGCGACCGGCACGGCGAGGCGACCGCGCTGATGACGCTGGGAGTCGCGTTGGAGCAGTCGGACCGGGCGGTGGAGGCGATCGAGGCGGTGCGGCGGGCGGTCGAGCTGTTCCGCACGTCAGCCGACCTGCGGGGCGAGGCGCGGGCCTCGTTCACCGCAGGCCGCCTGCTGGCGGAGGCGGAACGGTACGAGGAGGCGGTGGCGGTCCTGACCGCCGCGACCGGGGCGTTCGACCTGACCGGCGACCGTGCCGGTGAGGCCGGCGCGTGGGCGGACCTCGGTTCGGCGCTGGACGCGGCCGGGAGGCCGGAGGAGGCGGTCCCGGCGTTCGGGCGGGCGGCCGAGTTGTACGAGGCGCTCGGCGATCTTGAGGGCGTGGGTGGTTCGTTGAGCCGGCTCGGGTCCGTCCTGCAGAGGCTGGGGCGGTTCGAGGACGCGTCGGAGGTCTTCGCCGTGGCGGCCGAGGCGTGGGCGGAGAACGGCGACGAGCAGGGCGGGGCGGAGCTGCGGCTGGCTGCCGCGTCCGCCCACAACGAGGGGTGGCTGCGCGGGGCGGAGTAGGACGTCGGATCGGCCGACTTCCCACTCCGGCGCGCCTCTCGCTCCGGTGTGCCGCCCACTCAGGGACGCCGCCTCAGACCGCGGCGACCGCCGCCGCGACGAACAGCACCTGGAGCGCGGTGCGCGCGGGCAGCGGCGTGACGGGCTTGCCGGCGAGGGTGCCGCCGCTGCGGGCGGCGTGCACGTTGGCGGGGAACATCGCGAGCATCAGCAGGGCGAGCCCGGCGGCGGCGTACGGGGCGAGCGGCGGGACGAGCAGGCCGCCGGCGCCGGCCAGTTCGAGGACGCCGGTGAGCGTGACGAGCAGCTCGGGGCGGGGGATCGCCGGCGGGATCATCGCGACGAAGTCGCGCCGGAAGGCGGGCAGGAAGTGCGGCACGCCGGTGGTGACGAACATCAGGGCGAGGGCGCCGCGGACGGCCGGCTGCCAGGCGTCGAGGGAGTCGACGGCGAGCAGGCCGAGCAGGCGGAGGACGGCGAAGCCGCCGAGCAGGGCGATGAGCGGGGCCATGTGGGCACTCCAATCTTGTCACTGGAAAGATTCGCGCGGACGAGCAATCTTGTCAATGCCTAGATATGCTCACGGGGTCGTCGACGAGAGGGATGCGCCATGGGCAGGGTCGAGAGCTACCACCACGGGAACCTGCGGCGGGCGGTGCTGGACGCCGCGCTGGAGGCGATCGCGGAGTCCGGGCCGTCGGGGTGGAGCCTGCGGGAGCTGGCCCGTCGGGCGGGGGTGTCGCATGCCGCGCCCGCGCACCACTTCGGGGACAAGGCGGGGGTGCTGACGGCGGTGGCGGCCGAGGGCTTCGAGCTGTTCGCGGACGCCCTGGAGCGGGCGGCGGGGGAACCGTACGGCTCGGGCGTGGCGTACGTGCGGTTCGCGGTGGACCACCGGGCGTACTTCGAGGTGATGTTCCGGCCGGAGCTCTACCGGGCGGACGATCCGCAGATGGCCGCGGCCCGCGACCGGGCGGGCGCGGTGCTGGCGGCGAGCGGGCGGAAGCTGTCGCGGGGGGAGGGGACCGACCGGGCGACGACGATCGCCGCCTGGTCGCTGGCCCACGGCTTCGCGAGCCTGTGGCTGAACGGCGCGCTGCCGGAGAGCCGCGGCGGGGGAGGGGTGGAGGAGTTGGCGCAGGAGGTGCTGCGGGTGATGTTCGGCGGAGCGGAGTAGGAAGTCGGAGGGGCCGACTTCCTACTCCACCGACTTCCTACTCCAGGGAAGCGACCGGCCTACCGCCGCTCGATGGTGATCGACTCGATCACCACGGGCTCCAGCGGGCGGTCCCCCGGCCCGGTCGGGGTGGCGGCGATGGCGTCCACGACCTTCTGGCCGGCCGGGTCGGTGACCTCGCCGAAGATGGTGTGCTTGCGGTTGAGGTGCGGCGTGGCGCGGGTGGTGATGAAGAACTGCGAGCCGTTGGTGTTCGGGCCGGCGTTGGCCATGGCGAGCAGGTACGGCTTGGTGAAGTAGAGCTCGGGGTGGAACTCGTCGGCGAACTCGTAGCCGGGGCCGCCCGTGCCGTCGCCGAGCGGGTCGCCGCCCTGGATCATGAAGTTGGGGATGACGCGGTGGAAGGTCGTCCCGTCGTAGAGCGGGGCGGTGGTCGGCGCCCCGCTGGTCGGATCGGTCCACTCCCGCGTGCCTTCGGCGAGTTCGACGAAGTTGCGCACGGTCTTCGGGGTGTGGAACTGGAAGAGCTTGACGGTGATGTCACCGTGGTTGGTCCTGATGGCGGCGTAGTGCTGCGAGCCCATGGGCTGGAGACACCTTTCGACTTTCGACGGGACGGCCGGACCCGCCCGATCCTGTCACGACGAGCCCCGCCGACGTCCGTGCGCCGGTCGCTGCCGCCGTCGCCCGGACGGGTGAGCGTGACGCCACCCCCGGCGCGCCCGCCCGCACGTCCAACCTCCGCGCGGTACCCCTTCCTTGCGTACACCCCTCTCCCCGCCCCCGCACGGAAACGGGTACCCATGACCCTCCGCCGTCTGGCGCAGGCCGCCCTGGTCCTCGCCCTCGCCTGCCCGGTCCTCTCGACCGCCCCCGCCCAGGCCGTCACCACCCGCGCGGTCATCCAGCCGCCGCTGCCCGTCGAGGACCTCCCGCCGCAGGTCGAACAGGCCTGCCGCATCTGGGAGCGTCTTGAGTGGCCCACCAACCCCCGCCCGGTCGACTTCCGGATCCCCGGCCCGGAGTTCATCCGCGGCGGCAACCCGTACGGCAACCGCAGCGGCGACCTCCCGGCCGAGGGCAGCTACCGCGAGTACGACGTCAACCCCCGCCCGACGCCCACCACCCACCGCGACGCCGAGCGCCTGGTCCGCGACCCGGCGGCCACCCGCGTCTGGTACTCCTCCGACCACTACAACAACTTCCGCGAGATCGCGAGCGGTTGCTGACGTGCCCGCAGCGCCCGCAGTGCCCGCAGCGCCCGACGCGCCGCTCGGCCCGGCCCGGTGGGACGTCCTGCCGGGCCGGCCCTGGGCGGGCCTCGCCACCGGCACCCACCGGCTCCGCCTCGTCCAGGGCGCGAACTGCCGCACCACGGCCGCCCTCTTCGCCGAATGGGCGGGTGCCCTCGCCTTCCCCGGCTACTTCGGCCACAACTGGGACGCCTTCGAGGAGTGCCTCAACGACGCCCTCCATCCGCCCGGCACCGACTCCGCCGCCCCGCTGCTCGTCCTCGTCGCGGATGCCGACGCCCTCCTCGCGGACGAGCCGCCGCGCCAACTCACGACCTTCCTCAGCATCCTGGACGCCTCGGCCGCCGCCACCCCGACCACCGGCTCACCCCTCCGCGTCCTCTTCACCACCGCCCCCGCCGCGGAAGCCGCCACCGCCGACCGCCTCCGCTCCGCCGCCCGCACCGTCTGACCGCCCTGCCAAGCTGACCGCCCTGCCGAGACCGCGCGGACGCGGCCCGGACGCGGCTCGGACGCGGCCGGACCCCGCCACGACGGGGGCGCCCCGCTACCCCCGCCCGACCCCGTAGGCACGCAGGAAGACCTCCACCGCGGCCTCCGCGACGGCGTCCGGATCGGCGTCCGGCCGGTACTCCAACGGGCCGGTGAGCAGCGCGAGCAGGTGCTCGGCGGCGGTCTCCGGCTCGCACGGGCGCAGCCGGCCCGCGAGCGCGAGGCGGGCCAGCCGGTCGGCGAGGGCGGAGCGGATCCGCAGGGCCGTCCGCTCGCGCACGCTCGCCGCCAGGCCGGGGAACTGCGCCGTCTCGGCGTCGGCCAGCCGGCGGACGGCGCGCGCCTCCTCGTCCTGGCAGATCCGCAGCAGGTCCCGGGCCGCCGTGCCCAGTCCGGCGCGCGGGTCGGCGGCCGCCTCGACCTCCCGCAGCCGGTCGACGGCGGCGAGGCATCGCGCGCCGACCCGGTCGGCGGCGGCCTCGACGGCCTCGCGGTAGAGGCTCTCCTTGTCGGCCAGGTGGTTGTAGACCGTCGGTTTGGCGACGCCCGCCTCCCGCGCGATCTCCTTCACGCACGCCTGTCCGTAGCCCTGCCGCGCGAAGACCGCGAACGCGCCGTCCACGATCGCCTGTCGCCGCTCCTCGCGCCCACGGGCCTTTCGTCCGGCCCCGGTTGACACATCTGAACCCATGGGTTCAGTCTAATGGCGAACCAGAAAGACCAGCTTTCTGAACCAGCAGGTTCAGTTCAATGAAAGGGTGGGACCGGCGTGATCGTCCACATGCTGCGTTTCTCGTTCAAGGAGTCCGCGACCGAGGAGGACCGCGAACGCGTGCTCGCGCTGATGCGCCGCACCGCCTCCGTCGAGTCCGTCGCCTTCTCGACGGTGGGACAGAACCTCGACGGCGCCGACGGCTTCACCCACGCCTACTGCGTGGGCATCCCCGACCTGCCGGCCCTGCGGCGCTACATGCACGACCCGGTGCACCTGGCCGGCGACCCGCAGATCCTGCCCCACCTGGCCCGGCTCGCCATCGGGCCGGACGTGTCCGACGACATGACGCCCACCCTGGCCCGGCGGATCCTCGACCTGCACGAGGAGAAGGTCGCGCTCCACCCGGAGTGGGCCGCCGAACTCACCCCGCTGCTGGCCTGACCGGGCGCGGGCCGTTCACAGGCCGATCGCGTGCAGGATCGGCTGCCCGGCGGTGCCGAGCCAGCCCGCCAGTGCGGAGACGGCGCCGAACAGGCCGGTCCCGGCCGTGATCGCGGCCCCGGCGGAGCCGACGAGCCGGGTGATCCGGGAGAGCCGGTCCGCCATCGCGTCCTTGTCCGGCTCCGGCTGGGCCGCCTCCTGCTCGATCGCGGCCAGCTCCGTCCGGACCTCCGGCTGGACGGTGGCCGGCAGCTGTGCGCCGGCCACCGCCTGCCGCAGGTCGTCGACCAGCCCGTGCAGCTCCATGCGGTCGACGACGACCTGCCCCGACTGCCCGTCGTGGATGTGCTGGTCGTGCGCGACGTTGTTGACGACTCCTGCCTGCTGATTGCCGATGTTGAAGACCATGGGGGTCCGCCTCCTCGTTCGCTGTGGCGACTACGGCGACTATGCCCGCGACGGCGTCCGCCGGTCGGGCGGGGACGGTTGGGCCGCGTTCCGCTCGAAGCGCCGCACCCGGACGGCGGTCACCACGTAGACGGTGATGCCGAGGAGGAACAGCACGAGCCCTGCCGTCGCCAGCGTGAAGCCGATCCCGCCGATCGGCACTCCGCCGAACTTCACGCCGGTCAGGTCGGACAGTCCGGGCTGGTCGATGTCCTCCGGGAGCCGTCGCACGGCCCAGCCGCTCACCCCGCAGCCGACCAGGAGCACGATGAAGCCGGTCATCACCAGGTGCCGGCCGCGGGTCCGCCAGTCGGCGACCTTCCGGAAGAAGGCCTCCCGCCGGTGGTCGGTCATGGTGATGTACTGGGTGAAGATCTGGTCCCGGGCGACATTGCTGATGTTCTCGGCCGACTGCCGGTCGACATCGAACCGCGGTGCCGCATGTACCCACGACTCCGACCGGCGCGCCTCGGACGAGAGCACCGGTGGCGGCGGTGGCGGTGGCGCCGGTGGTGGCCCGGGAGCTTCGGGCGGCCTCGGCGGGAACGGGGGCTGTTCCACGGCCGGGGAGACCCCGGACCACGCCTCCGCCGCCGCGGCCATCCCGCTGACCCGGTTCCTCCCGTCCGCCCCGACCGGCCCGACTGCCGTCCCGCCCGGGTCGGTGTCCGCGACCGGGTCGGCGTCCCCGTACGGCTCGGCCTCCCAGCCCGGCTCGATGTCCCCGTACTGCTCGGCGTCCCCGGACGACCCGGGCGACTCCGTCGGCCCGGCCGTACCCGTCGGGCCGACCGTCTCGGTGAGGGCCTCGGAGCCCGCGGGCTCCGGGTCCGCCAGGACGGTGGTCGCCGCCCGGTTCGGCTCCTCGTAGTGCAGCTCGACCGGCCCGAAGTCGATCACGTCCCCGGCGTGCAGGACCTGCTGTCCGAGGAGCCGGTGGCCGTTCAGCCTGGTGCCGTTGGTCGACTCCAGGTCCTCGACGGTGGTGCGCCCGTCCGACCACCGCACCACCGCGTGGTGCCGGCTGACCTTGGGATCACCCACCCGGATCTGGCACTCGTCGTCCCGGCCGAGCAGGAGCGGCCGGCCGGCCAGTTCGTATACGCGGCCACGGAGTTCCTCCGGGCTGTCGATGATCAGTCGCGGTAAATCCTGATGCTCCGGTATCGGGCGCATCGCACGACCTCCAGCTGATGAACCCCTTCCTCCAGTAAAGGCCACTGAGCCGCCGATGCCCAGCCATGATCCGAAGACGTGACCGCCCGACCACGCTGGGCACCGACGGGCGAGGGTCCCGCACCGTGCGGTGCGGGACCCTCCCTCCCCGCCCCCCCGGGTCCGGTCAGCCGGCGGCGGGCGCCGCCGGCTTCTGCTGGCGCAGCGAGACCCGGTTGCCGTCCGGGTCCGTCGCCTCGATGCGGAAGCCGAAGGGGTACTCCTCGGGCTCCTGGGTGTCGAACACGACCCCGCGCTCGCGCCAGATCTCGAAGTCCTTCCGCAGGTCGTCCGACTCCAGGATGATCGGTCCGGGCGCGGGCGCCTCCCCCACCTTCGCCGGCTGCCCCGCGGACGCCGCGTGCGACCAGAGGATGATCTCGAACGGGTGGCCCTCGGCGCCCACGGTGAGGAAGCGGCCGTCCGGGCCGGGGTAGTCGATGCGCTTCTCCAGGCCCAGCTGTTCCGTGTAGAACCGCAGCGCGCGGTCCTGGTCGGTGACGTAGACCGTGACGTACATGACCCTCGTGAGCATGGTGCTGCCTCTCTGCTCCGGCGGCCCGGTGGTGCCGCTCTGCCTCCCTGACGGATCGGGGCGCCCTTGATGTGACAGCCGGGGCGAGAAAACTTCCCGCACGGGCGGCCGGCCCCTCCGGCATCGTGAATGACAACTTCAGTTAACAAATCCTGCTTTGACAACTATAGTTGTCGCATGACGATGCCCGAGATCACCGCCGACGAGCAGTCCGACCTCGCCAGGGCCCTCCTCGACGCCCTCAACCCCCTCGCCACCGCGATCCGCGCCCGGGCCACGGGGCAGCCCGAGCACCGCATGTGGGACGCCGAGCCGGTCGACGTGGCCCTCGGCGTCCTCGCCGCCTGGCGGGTGGTGGACGCCGAGGTCAAGCGGCTGACGGAGATCGCCGCCGGCACCGCCGGTTCCTACGGCGCGAGCTACGAGCAGCTCGGCGCGGCCTGGGGCATCACCCGCCAGGGCGCCCGCAAGAAGTGGCCCGACGCCGTCACCCGCCCGTCGACCGCCGAGGCCCCCGTCGCCCTCGAACTGTTCGGCGGCGAGGCCGTACTGACCCCGGACCGGGCCACCGGCCACTGGACCTGGACGGCCCATGCCGCCGACGGCTCCTGCGGCGCCTCCGCCCCCGAGGCCGCCTCCCCGACCAGGGAGGAGGCGGCCGCGTACGCCGGCGCCTACCTCCGCGAGCACGTCGCGCCGGCCGGGTGAGCCCACACCGGCGGCGGCGCTACAGCAGCCCGAGGTGGTCGAGGCCCAGGTAGGCCGGACCGGCGTCGGTGAGCCGGCCGCGGCGCAGCACGGTGGTGCGGAACTCCGCCAGGTCCATCAGCACCACCTCGATGAACTCGTTGCGGTCGTGCGCGAGTCGGGCGGTGGGGACGCAGTCGGTGGCGACGCAGGCGTGGCTGACGCTGTTGGAGTAGGCGTCGCGCCAGACGGCGGTGACGTGTTCGACCTTGCCCCGGTGGCCGGTCTCCTCGGCGAGTTCGCGGGCGGCGGCGGCCTCGGGGGACTCGCCCGGCTCGATCACGCCGCCCGGCAGCTCGTACAGCACGTCCCCCGGTCCGGGCCTGAACTGCCGGGTGAGCACGATCCGCTGATCCGGGGTGAGGGCCACGACGGCCGCGCAGGAGGAGTCGTTGCCGAGGTGGTAGACGTCCTCACGGCCGTCCGGCAGGGCGAAGGTCACCCGGTCGGTGCCGCGTCCGTAGGCGCTGTGGATCGGTTCGCGGTGGAGCTCCCGCCAGTGTGTGTCGCCCATCGGTCGGGCTCCCTTCCGTACGGCGCGGGTGGACGCGGGTGGGCGCGCGCGGCCGGCCGCGGGCGCGCACAGCATCGTGTGCACGCGCAGAATAGCCGCGCGCCGTCCGCTCCGGGAGGATTCGCCGGAATCGCGCGCTACGGCCGACCGTGCGCCGTAAGCTGCGCGGGCGTGGTCGGCCCGGCGTTTCGGAGGTGGCCGCGCATCGACCAACTCCGCACCCCGGCAAGGTGGTTCACCCATGAGGCAGACGAGTCGGCGCAAGGGCGACGGTGAGGTGACCTGTGAGCAGGTGACCGTCCTCTCCTTCGAGCCCGAGCCCGAGGGCGAGGTCCGGGTCGACGAGGACGGCCGCGTCCTGCTGATGGGCGAGCCCGCCAGCCTGACCCGGATCCCGGTCCGGATCCTCCGGGAGGCCATGACGATCAAGCGGGTCGCCGGCTACTGGATCAGCTGGGCGGAGTGGTTCGGCCCGGACGACATCCGCAACCACGCCCGCTGGGTGCCCGACGAGGAGTACGTCCGGCCCGACGAGGGCGGTCTCGACGGGCGGCTGGACGTCAACGTGTCGGCGTACTGGGCGGTGGAGTGGGAGCCGCGCCGGGCGCGGCTGCGGACCAGCGAGGCCGTGGTCAGCTTCCCGGCCGGGGAGGCCCGGCGCGAACTCGTCCTGGAGCGTCCCGAGCCGCAGCACCCGGCCACCCTGGTCGTCCACCTGTCGGGCGCCTGGTGGGCGGGCGGGCGCGGCGGCCGGGCGATCCACCACGGACTGGCGGGCGAGCTGGAGGACCGGGGCGGGCGGTCAAACAAGGCGGTCCACCGGTACGCGGAGTGCGCGACGGGGCACCTGCCGGGCGTGGCCGTCCGCTGAGCCCCGGCGGACGCTCAGCCGTGCGCCCCGTGCGCCCCGTGCGCCCCGGCGCCCGAGGCCGGAGCCGGTACCGACGCCGGGGCCGGCGCGGGCACCGTGGCGCCGCCCGGCCAGTCCGCCCGCGTCCCGACCTTGCGGGCGGGGGCGCCGGCCCAGATCTCGCCGGGCCCGGTGGAGCGGGTCAGCACGGCGTTCGCGCCGACCACGGTGCCGGCCCCGACCGTCAGCACCCCCGCCTTGCAGACCACCTTGGCGCCCGCGCACAGCACCGCGCCGTCCTCCACCACCACCCGCCGCATCGCGCTCTCCTCCTGCGGCACCCACGGGTCGGCCCGGCCGACGGTCACGCCGTTGTACAGCGTCACGCCGGCGCCGAGCGTGGTGTACGGGTGCAGCACGGTGCCGAAGCCCCGGTGGAAGACGACCAGGCCCGGCCCGATCTCGGCGGCGGCCGGCACCTCCATCCCGTAGACGGCGAGCGCCTCCTGGGCCAGGCGGCCCAGGAGGCGGTGTCGGCGGAGGCGGATCAGTGCGGTGACGAGTGACATCCACCCATTGTGTCGGCGACGTTACGTGGAGTCACGTACGTCCGCGGGGCGCCTGCGGGGAACGGCGACTACTTCAGGTCCGGCACGGCGGTGTCGTTCTTGAAGGCGTCGAAGACCTGCTTCGCCTTCGCGGTGTCCCACTTGACCGCCGACTCGCCGGTGTTGGTCTTGAAGTCCGGGTTGGCGATCGGCACCGTGATGCTCCGGCCGCCGCCGCCGTTGACGTCCTTCATGGCGAGGAAGAGCGAGCCGAGGTCGGTCAGCCCGGCGTCGTCGTCGACGATCAGCGTGCCCAGGCCGGACGAGACCAGCGGGTAGAAGGTGAACGGGTTGAGCACGGTGGCCGGCGAGGCCGCCTGCTTGGCCAGCGCGCCGAGGAACTTCTGCTGGTTGCGCATCCGGCCGAGGTCCTGGTCGGCCATCTGGTGGCGCTGGCGGACGAAGGCCAGCGCCTCGGTGCCGCTGAGGGTCTGGCAGCCGGCCTTGAGGTCGAGGCCGGAGTCCTTGTCCTTGACGTCCTGCTCGATGCACATGTCCACACCGCCGACCGAGTCGACGATGCCGACGAAGCCGGCGAAGCCGATCTCGGCGTAGTGGTCGATGCGGATGCCGGTGTTCATCTCCACGGTCTGCGCGAGCAGCTTGCCGCCGCCGGCGGCGAAGGCCGCGTTGATCTTCGTCGTGGTCGCCTTGACGGGCTTGCCGTTCTCGCCGGTGTGCTCGGGGATCGGCACCCAGGAGTCGCGCGGGATGCTCATCAGGGTGTTCCCGTTGTCCCCGACGTGCAGGATCATCATCGAGTCGCTGCGCTTGCCGCCCGCGTGGCCGGTGTGCAGGTCCTCCTCCTGGGCGTCGGAGAGGCCGTTGCGGCTGTCGGAGCCGACGATCAGCCAGTTGGTGCCCTTGCCGGCGGCCGGGCGGCCCGGGTAGTCGGCGAGCACGTTCTCGTGGTTGAGCTTGGAGTCCGCCCAGAACCAGGTGGAGACGGTGGTGACCATCAGCGCGATCAGCACGCCGAAGACCGACCACTTGATGATCCGCCGCCGGGGCCAGCGCCCGGGGCGGGCGGGCGACTGCGGCCCGCCCGGGGCTATCGGGCCGCCGGGAGCCCCACCGGGGCCGGGAGGTCCGCCCGGAGCGCCGCCGGGACCGCCGGGGCCGCCCTGCGCGGGCTCGGCCGGGCTCGAGCCGGGGTGACCGGGCCGCCCGTAGCCCTGCCCGTAGCCCGGCGCGGGCCCGTACCCGGGCGGCGGCGGCCGGCCCCGGGGGGG
>NZ_JBHSOF010000081.1:0-23541 GCF_042656005.1 Kitasatospora misakiensis
TCACCCGCTCGCTGATCGCTTACGACCACTAATCACATTGGACCTACTCGTCTAGTACCAGGAGGTGCAGCCGATGTTGTAGCCCCACTGCGGGTTGCCGTACGGGTTTCCGCGCCATTCGGTCGCGCCGCACGCCCGGTACCAGACGCCGCCGTCGTCGTACTTCTCGCCCAGGGACGTGCCGTTCTGGGTGTACACCCGGTCGACGAACGACTCCCACGTCCGGCCGCCGTTGTAGGAACGGTCGTAGTAGTAGGCGGCCGGGCCGTCGAGCACCACGACCCAACTGCTGACGTAGTTGTGCCCGTCGCTCTTCTTGTAGCGATGGATCTGCACGGTGTTGGAGTACTGTCCCCCCGGGCGCCAGGTCGCCGTGTTCGTCTCGTCCGTCACGGTCGCGGAGCTCGCCGCCGCTGTGCCGACGGCCGGTCCCGCGAGCGTGGCCGACGCGGCCAGCATCACGGTCGCCGCCACCAGTCCCATGCGTTTCGCCATGGTCCCACCCCCTCTTCGCCGTCATTGACCAAGCCATGACAACAGACGGGCCCGACGCGGCCAACAGCCTCGACCCGAGTTGGCCGGAAGCAGCCGGTAGTGAACCGGAAACCCTCCGTGAGTGGAGGCCCTGCGCCGCCGGGCCGACGGGGGGCAACAGCACAAGAATGGGGAGAGGCCACTGTTCGGCCACTGTTCCCACCGGGGTCGGGAGGCACCCGTGAAGGACCTTGAGTTCACGCAGAAGCGCACACTGTCCCGCGCCGAGGCCGCCGACCAGTTGGAGGCGCTCGCGGCCGCACTCAGACGCGGCGGGCAGGCGGAGTTGGAGCTCGGACCCGGCAAGCTGACCCTGCGGATCCCTGACGAGCTGCACACCGAGATCGAGGTCGAGCTGGAGGACGGCGAGATCGAGCTGGAGATCGAGATGTCGTGGCACACCGGACAACCCGACCGCGCTCCGAACGCCGACCGCTGACGAGTGACCGCCGATCCCGGGTGCGTGCGGGGCGCGGGGGGCGGTCAATCATGATCACGTCACGGCCTTATGCTGTCGCGATGTCCAACAGCACACCCCCCACCCTGCTCTTCGTCATCGGCCCGGCCGCCGTCGGCAAGATGACCGTGGGTGGTTCGATCGCCGAGCGCACGGGCTTCCGGCTCTTCCACAACCATCTGACCATCGAGCCCCTGCTCCGGCTGTTCCCCTACAGGTCGCCGCAGTTCCAGCGCCTGAACCACGCCTTCCGCGAGCAGATCCTCGCCGAGGCCGCCGGCGCCGACCTGCCCGGTCTGGTGTTCACCCTGGTCTGGGACTTCGAGGACCCCGAGGACGCCGCGCTGGTCGAGCGCTACGCGGCGCCGTTCCGCGAGCGCGGCGCCCGGGTGCTGTTCCTGGAGCTGAGCGCCGACCAGAGCGTGCGGCTGGAGCGCAACGGGGGCGAGTCCCGGCTGACGGAGAAGGCGTCCAAGCGCGACCTCGCGTGGTCCAACGCCAACCTGGTCGACATGGACGCCAAGTACCGGCTCAACTCGGTCGACGACTTCGCCCACATCCCCGAGGCGCACCTGCTGATCGACAACACCCACCTGGAGCCGGACGAGGTCGCCGAGCTCGCGGTGGCCCACTTCGGGCTCCGAGCTCCCGCGGGGGCCGGCCCGGCCACCGCGGCCCGGCCGGCCCCCGCCACAGGGCGTCAGTAGACCAGGATGTCCCAGTGGCTGCCCTCGTTGCAGTACAGGTTGCCCGAGGCGGCCTTCCACTGCGGGTAGCCGTCGCCGCGGAGGCCGATGTAGGTGAAGCTGTTCTGGATGTACCCGTCGATGCAGGAGTTGCGGGAGATGTCGACCTTGTAGCCGTTGTAGTGGCTGTAGGTGCCGGAGGCGTGGCCGACCTCGGTCCCGCCCGTGATGTTGATGGCACAGCCGCTGGACTGCTTGAGGGTGATGATCGTGCTCACGGTGCCCGAGTTGATCTGCTCGAACGAGGTACAGGTGGAGTTGGACCTGGTGGTGCAGTTGCCGCTGGAGCTCCAGGTGATCCCGGCGTTCCTGAACTGACTGGCGGCCGTCGCCTGCGACAGCTTGGTTCCGCTGGCGCCGGCCGTGGGCGCCGAGAGGGCCAGGCCGGCCAGGGCCAGCGCGACGACGGTGGCTGCGGTGCGTGGCTTCATCTGCATCTCCCGGTGAGGGTCGTGGACCTCGGGGCACCGCCCACGCCCACGCGAGGACGAGCACCGAGGTCGGCGCGGTGAGCTGTACGGGATGCCGTGCGGGAAGCTGTGCCGCACCAGGATGACCCACCGCTGTCTATGCGAGTAGACCCCGGCCTGTGAATTTCCCGTGACGGCCGCGCATCGGCCCGCCCCGCACGCCCCGCGACACCGGGGCGACCGGTCGCGGCGGATAATGGCTGGGCCGCCGGCCGGCCGCGCCGACGGCACCGAACGAGGGAAAGGCAGGGGACGGATGACCCTGGAGGAAGGCCGGCGCGTCCGCTTGGCCGAGGACGTCGGGATCGGCGAGGCGGTCGCCGGGGAGTCCGGGGCCGTACCCGGGGCCGTCGTCGGCTTCCTCTCGCTGCGGGCCGGCATCGAGGGCACCGTCGAACGGGTGGACGGGGTACTCCCGGAGAGCCGTGAAGTCCTCGAGTACCAGCGACTCAAGGCGCTCTTCGACGACTACGGCCACACCATGCCGGCAGCGAGCCGGGAACGGCTGGAGGCCGAGATCGCCGCCCTGGAGCCCGAGTGGACCGCCCATCAGGAACGCGGCAAGCGGGTCACCGTCCGGGTCCACTGGGACAACGGCTTCGTCCTCGACGGCACCCACCAGGACGTCCTCACCCCGCTGTGACGGGAGCGTCGGAAGTGACCCGCTGTTGATCCGAGCGGAACGGGTTGCAGACGCCCCGCAGACCTGACAGGCCGTTCAGACCTGGGCGTCCTCGATGGCGACGCGTCGCACGGTGCGCAGCGCTGAGCGGAGGCTGTCGGGGTCGGTCGAGCCGAGGGCGAGGCGGAGTGCCTGGGGCGTGTGGTTCGAGGTGGCGAAGGGTTCCGCCGTGCTCACCGAGATGTGCCGGCGCGCGAGGGTGGCGGCCAGGCGGTCGGCGCGGGCGTCGTCGGGGAGCTTGAGCCAGGTGAAGTAGGACGAGGGGTGGCCGAGGAGCGGCAGGCCTGCCAGTTCCTGGCGGGCGATTGCCTGGCGGGCCGTGGCGTCCGATCGCTTCTGTGCCTCCAGCCGGTCCACGGTCCCGTCGTCGAGCCAGCGGCAGGCGATCGCGGTGGTGAGGGCCGGGGTGTTCCACGTGGTCGCGCGGATTGCCCGCTCCAGCGAGGGCACCCTGGACTGCGGGGCGACGACGAAGCCGACCCTCAGGCCGGTGGCGACGTTCTTGGAGAGTCCCGAGACGTGGACGGTGATGTCCGGCGCGAGCGCGGCCAGCGGGGCCGGCGGGTCCTCGACCAGGTAGGCGTACGCGGCGTCCTCGATGATGAGCGCGCCGCACCGCCGGGCGATCCCGATCAGCCGGATGCGGTCGGCGGCCGGGGTGACCCACCCCAGCGGGTTGTGCAGGGTCGGCATCGTGTAGATCGCCCGCACGGGGCGGTTCGTGCACAGCTTCTCCAGGGCGTCGAGGTCCGGCCCGTCGGCCGTGGTCGGGACGGGTTCGAGGTCGAGGTGGAAGGCCTGCGCGAGCACTTTGAAACCCGGGTACGTCAGGGCGTCGACCGCGACGACGTCGCCGGCGTCGAGTGCGGCCATGACGGTGACGGCCAGGCCGTGCTGCGCGCCGTTGACGACGAGGACGCGGTCCGCGTCGACGGAGAGTCCTCGACGCCCCAGGTGCCGGGCGATCGAGGCCCGGTCCTGCGGACGCCCGCGGTGCGGCTGGTAGCGCAGCAGGGCGTCGACCTCACCGGAGGTGGCCACCTCGCGCAGGGCCTGTCGCAGGAGATCGGCCTGGCCCGGCAGCGACGGATAGTTGAAGGTGAGGTCGACCGCGTCCGCTGCGGCGGCCTGTTGGTCGATGCCGTGCCCGGCGGGGACCGCGATGTCGCGCACGAAGGTGCCGCGGCCCTGCTCCCGGCTCACCAGCCCCATCGCGTCGAGTTCGGCGTACACCCGGGTCGCGGTCACCACGGCGATGCCCTCGCGGGCGGCGAGCGCGCGGTGGGTCGGCAGGCGTACGCCTGCGGCGAGCCGGCCGCTCCGGATGTCGGCGGCGAGCGCGTCGACCAGGATCTTGTACCGCTGGGGCGCCATGGGGCGCATTGTATCCATGACAATTCTTTGACTGTCCTGGTCACGGGTTCCTAAGGTCCGAAACACGCCGATCCGGAAGGACAGTCGCCATGCATATCGCCATCCTCACCTTCGAGGGCTTCAACGAGCTCGACTCCCTGATCGCCCTCGGTGTGCTCAACCGCGTCAAGGCCGACGACTGGCGCGTCACCCTCGCGACCCCCGCCCCCAGGGTGACGTCGATGAACGGCGTGGTCGTCGAGCGGATGTCCACCCTGGAGGAGGCGTGCACCGCCGACGCCGTCATCGTCGGCAGCGGCATCGCCACCCGCGAGGTCGTCGAGGACCGGGCGATCATGAACACCCTGCGCGGGCTCGACCCCGCGCGCCAGCTCATCGCCGCGCAGTGCTCGGGCGCGCTCGTGCTGGCCAGGCTCGGCCTGCTCGACGGCGTCCCCGCCTGCACCGATCTGACCAGCAAGCCGTGGGTCGTCGCCGCCGGCGTCGAGGTGCTCAACCAGCCCTTCTACGCCCAGGGCAACGTCGCCACCGCCGGTGGCTGCCTCGCCTCGCCCTACCTCGCCGCCTGGACCATTGCCCGCCTCCGGGACCGCGACGCCGCCGAGGGCGCGCTGTACTACGTCGCGCCGGTCGGCGAGAAGGAGGAGTACGTCGAACGCGCGTGGCGCAACCTGTCCCCCTACCTGCCCGCTCCGGCACCGGCCCTCACCTGACCCGACCACGAGCACGAACACGAGCAGCACCGCGCCGCCGGGCGGAGGATGGAGGCACGTGGACGGCGAGGAGGTGGCGCACCGTGGCACAACGCTTGGGGCCCGCCGACGCGGCGCTGGCCGCGGGAGGCCTGCTGGACGTCCTCGGCGTGGCGGCCGTCGTCGTGGACGAGCGCGGCCTGATCTCGTTGTGGAGCCCGCAGGCGGAGGCGTTGTTCGGCTACACCTGCGAGGAGGCGCTGGGCCGGGTCGCGGCGGACCTGCTCGTCGGGGCGGAGCGGCGGCAGGCGGTGCTGGAGGCGTTCGAGCGGGTGATGGCCGGCGAGGGCACCTGGGCGGGGGCGTTCCCGGTCCGGCACAAGGACGGCCACACGCTGCTGGTGGAGATGCGCAACATGCGCCTCCAGGCCGCGTCCGGCACCTGGTACGCGCTCGGGATCCTCTCCGAGCGCGAGACCCTGCAGCGGATCGAGCGCGCCCTCGCGCTGTCGGCCCGCCTGGTCGACCAGGCACCGATCGGCCTCGCCGTCCTGGACGAGGACCTGCGCTTCGTGCTGGTGAACCCGGCGCTGGAGCGGATCAACGGCATCCCGGCGGCCGAACACCTCGGCCGCACCCCGCACGAGGTCGTGCCGCATCTGGACGTCGCGGCGATCGAGGACCGGATGCGCCGGGTGCTGGCCACCGGCCGCCCGGTCCTGGAGGAGTCCACGGTCGGGCACATGCCGCACGACGGGCGCGACCACGCCTGGACGTCCTCGTTCTACCGGCTGGAGGACCAGGCGCACCGGGTGATGGGGCTGGCCATCACCGTCATCGACGTCACGGAGCCCTACGAACAGTCCCTCGCCGCCGCCCGCGCCAGGCGCCGGCTGTCGCTGATAGCCGACGCCTCCATCCGGGTCGGCACCACGCTCGACCTCCCCACCACCGCCCGGGAGTTGGCGGAGGTGACCGTGCCGGAGGTCGCCGACATCGCCGCCGTCGACCTGCTGGACGCCGTCCTGCCCGGCGCCACCGGCCGGGCCGGCGACGGGCCCGCCCGCTTCCGGGCGATGGCGATCAAGGCCGCGTACCCGACCGCCGCCACCGACGCGGCCGACCCGATCGGCGAGGTCACCCGCTACCACCGCCGGCGCCTGGTCACCCGGGCCGCCGTCGACGGCCGCCCCGTGCTCGTCCAGCACGTCACGGAGGCCGACCTGTCCCGGATCGCCCGTGACGACGACGCCGCCGGCGTCCTCGCCGAGGCGGGCGTCCACTCCTATCTGGCGGTGCCCCTCATCGCCCGCGGCCAGGTCCTCGGCGCCCTGGACCTCAAACGCACCCGCAACCCGGCCCCGTTCGACCAGGACGACGTGCTGCTCGCCACCGAACTCGCCGCCCGCGCCGCCGTCGCCATCGACAACGCCCGCTGGTACCAGCACCAGCGCGGGGCCACCCTCGCACTGCAACGCCACCTGCTGCCGCCCCGGCACGCCCCCCGTCCGCCGGGCCTGGCCATCGCGTACCGCTACCAGCCGGCCGTCGCCAGCGACGAAACGGGCGGCGACTGGTTCGACGTCATCCCGCTGCAAGGGGGCCGCACCGCGCTGGTGGTCGGCGACGTCATGGGCTCCGGCATCACCGCCGCCGCCACCATGGGCCAGCTGCGCACCACCACCCGCGCCCTGGCCCGCCTCAGCCCGGAGCCGGCCGAGCTCCTCACCCACCTCGACGCCACCGCCCAGGACCTCGGCGACACCATGGCCACCTGTCTGATCGCCCTGTACGACCCGGCCGGCGGCCACTGCCGCCTGGCCTCCGCGGGCCACCCGCCGCCCGTGCTGGCCCGCCCCGGCCACGCCGCCCACCCGGTCCGGCTCGACCCCGGCCCGCCCCTGGGCGTCGGCGGCCTGCCGTTCCCCGTCCGCGACCTCACCCTGCGCCCCGGCGACGACCTCGTCCTCTACACGGACGGCCTGATCGAGGTGCGCGACCAGGACATCGACCGTCGCCTGCAGACCCTCACCGACCTCCTCGCCGGCCCGCGCCGCCCGCTGGAGGACACCTGCGACCTGATCCTCACCGCCATGCACCGCCCCGACACCCAGGACGACGTGGCCCTCCTGATCGCCCGCGTCCTCCCGTCCCCCGGCGGCCGGCCCGGCGACCGCCCTGTCGACCAGCCGGGCTCGGGCGACGACTCCTGAGCCGTCCGCGTCGGCGCCTGATCAGCGGGGCGGCGGGGCGGTTCAGCGCGCGAGGGTGGCGAGGGTGGCGCGCAGGCGCTTCCGGTCCGGCTTGCCCACGGAGGTGAGCGGGATCTCGGGCACCAGGTGGAGGGCGTCCGGGGCGTAGATGCGGCCCTTGTGGGCGGTGACGAAGGCGCGGACGTCGTCCAGTTCCGGGCGCCGCCCCGGGGCGGGGACGACCACCGCGTGGACGTGTGCGGACTCCTCGGCGCCGCCGAGGCCGAGGACGGCGCACCGGGCGATGTCCGGGTGGGTGAGGAGCAGGTCCTCCACCTCCGACGGGTAGACGTGGCCGCCGACCACGATGATCCGGTCCGTGCGGCGGTCGGCCAGGTAGAGGTAGCCGTCCTGGTCGAGGTAGCCGATGTCACCGGTGTTCAGCCAGCCGTCGCGCAGCACCTCGGCGGTGAGTTCGGGCCGCTTCCAGTACCCGGCCATGAGGCTGCGCGAGCGGACGTGGATCTCGCCCTGCTCGCCGGCCGGCAGCTCGGTGCCGCCGGTGGCACGGATCGCCACCTCGACGCCGGGCAGGGGGCGGCCGACGGAGATCTGGCCGCCGTGCCCGACCCGGTGGTGCTCCTGCGGGTCGAGGACGGCGATGTTCTGCGCCTCCGACATGCCGTAGCCGCTCACCAGGATCGGCCCGAACACCTCGATCGCCTCACGGATCCGGGTCGGCGAGGCGACGCAGCCGCCGTACATGACGCGGTGCAGGCTGGAGAGGTCGGTGCCGGTGATCGCCGGGTGGTCCAGCAGCAGGTGGAGCAGCGGCGGCAGGACCCACAGCTCGGTGATGCGCTCGCGCTCGACGGCGGCCAGCACCTCACCGGGGTCGAAGGAGCGCTGGAGGACCACCGAACCGCCATGATGGAGCGTCAGATCACAGAGCACACCGGCCAGGTGGGCCAGTGAGGTGGCGGCGAGGAAGCGGGGCGCCCCGTCCTGCGGGCCGAAGGGGAGGTCGAAGGCCCGGCGGTAGGGGCCGTGCAGGCTGACGATGCCCTTCGGGGTGCCGGTGGTGCCGCCGGTGTGGCGGATGCCCAGGTCGTCGTCGGGACCGATCCGCACGGCCGGGGGTTCGACGGGCCGGTGGGCGGAGGCGGCGATCACGTCCTCGCCGATCGCGTCCTCGCCGATCGCCCCGGCGCCCGGGCCCAGGCTGAGGACCGTCGGCACGTCGACCAGGGCGAGCAACTCCGGTGCGTCCGCGTACCGTTCGGCGTCCGCGTACCGTTCGGCGTCCACGAGGAGGACGGCCGTGTCGACGCTGGTGACGATCTCGGCGAGGACGGGGGCGCTCATGCCGTCGTACAGGTTGACCAGCCGGGCACCCGCGACACCGGCGGCATAGCGGGCGGCGAGCGCCTCGGGCGTGTTGCCGGTGAGCAGCGAGACGGTCGTGCCCCGGGTGACGCCGCGAGCGACGAGCTCGTTCGCGAGGCGGTACGCGGCGGAGGCGAACGCGCCGGCGGTGATCGTGGCGCCGTCGGCGGTGGTGATGGCCGGACGGTCGGGGTCCCCGGCGAGGGACCGGAGGACGAGGGCGGGGGCGCTGATGAACTCCGCGTCACTCATGGCCACTTCTTCCTTGTCGTTGGCATCCGCACCGACAGGCTAGCCCCATCCCGGCCGCCATGGCGCCGAGTTGGGGCCGTGCCACCTAGCCCCCCCGGAGCACCTCCAGGGATGGCGCCGGGCCGGGGGTGGCCACCTCGGCGGGCTTGCCGTCGGGGCCGAGCGGCCCCCGCGGCGGAGGTCGGGCGGCGAGGCGCGGGTTCGACCGGCGGGGTGCGGGAATGCACCCACCTCGGTGATAGAGCGAGCATTAGGCATATTTACGTACTTTCTGAGGGTACTGAGGGAGCCCTGGAAGTGGCCCGCTGACTGGAGAGATGACGGGTGAAGGCAAGAACCGTGCCAAGCTCCGCTCGGCGGTCCGCAGCGGTGTGTCGGGCCCGTTGGATCGCGCCCGCCGCGCTGGCCCTCGTCGTGCTCTGCTCCGGCACGGGCAGACCGGCCGCCGCCGGGAGTACCGACTGCACCGGGGACGCGGGCGGGCTGACCGGGCGCCATAGTCGAGTGGCGAAGGGGACCCAACTGCTCTCGCTGGCGAACAGTGGTGCCGCCCCGCGCTCCGAGCTCTCGGTCTCGACCGGGCCGGACGCCCCCGCCTGGCAGGGAGACCTCCCGGCCGGCCGGGAACTGACGGTCACCCGGGCCGCCCCGGCCGGGGACGGCGTGCCGGTGCCCGAACTGCTGGTCCGCACTCCCGGCTGTCCCGCTCCATCACCCGTCCTTCTCACCGACGCCCCCGCCCCGGACGGCGCGCCGCATGCCCGCCTGCAGTCCTGGGGCCGGACCCCGGCGGCACGGGTCGCTCCCGGTGAGACCTTCCGCTACACCATCACGGTGGTCAACCACGGCCCCTCGGCCGCCCGGGACGTGGTGGTGACGGACAACCTCCCCCGCCCGCTGCTCTTCGTCTCCTCCGAGGACGGCTGCGCGGCCCGGGGCCAGAAGGTCACCTGCGGCCCGAGAGCGCTGGTCGTCCCGGGCACTACCGCCTCGTGGGTGATCCTGGTCCGCCTGGACCCGGCGTACACCGGCACGGGGGCCGACATCGCCAACCAGGGCAGCGTCGCGTCCAGCACCCCCGACCCGCGCCCCGTGAACAACACCGGCCCCCGCCCCGGCGCCGGGCTGCCCGGCGGGACGGTAACGGGTCCGACGGCGGACCTGGCGGTCGCCAAGAGACCGTCAGGAGCCGGGCCCGTCAGCCCTGGCGAGACCTTCGAGTACTTGCTCACGGCGGTCAACCACGGCCCCTCCGAGGCGAGCGGCGTGGCCGTCAC
Organism: Kitasatospora misakiensis; assembly: GCF_042656005.1. Lineage (NCBI taxonomy): Bacteria > Bacillati > Actinomycetota > Actinomycetes > Kitasatosporales > Streptomycetaceae > Kitasatospora > Kitasatospora misakiensis. The sequence goes on from NZ_JBHSOF010000081.1 coordinate 10,063, forward strand.
GGATCAGCTGCCGCCCGCACTGGCCTTCGTCTCCTCCACCGACGGATGCACCGGCCCAGCCGACAGCTACGGAGCGAGGCTCAGCTGCCCCGTCCTGGACCGCCTCGCGCCCGACGCCACCAGGACCTACACCCTCGCCGTACGGCTCGACCCGGCCTACGAAGGCGACGGCTCGGACGTGGTCAACCGGGCCACGGTGAACTCCGCCACCACGGACCCGGTTCCGGGGAACGACACCGTCGCGGTGACCGGGCTGCCGAACCCCGACACCTCCGTCCGGCCCGGCCCGCCGACCGCGGACCACACCGTCACCGTCAGCTCCACGTCGGCGGTGCACCCCGGCCGGCAGAGCACCGCCCGACTCACCGTCAGCAACCTGGGGCCGTCGACGAGGCGTCAGCCCGCCGTCGTTCTCGTGACGCTGCCCGAGGGGACCAGCGTGCCGGCCACGGGCCTTCCCACCGGTTGTACGGCGGAGGACGGCGGCCGCCGGCTGCGCTGCACGGTACTCCCGGGCGCGGCGAAGGCCGCGGACGGGCCGTTCGTGGTGGACTTCCCGGTCTCCGTCTCGCCGTCCGCGCCGCCAGGGGCATCGCTGGCCGGCGGCACCGCCGTCGTCCGGAGCCCCGAGGACCGGAACTCCGCCAACGACACGGCGAGTTGGACCGCCGCAACGCTGGGCGGCAGCGCCGACCTGGAGACCGTCAAACGAGCCGTCCTCCCCTCCGGGCGGCAGGCAGTGGCTCCCGGGGACGTCTTCACCTACCGGGTCACCGTGCGCAACCACGGCCCCTCCGACGCGCGCGGCGTGACGGTCACAGACCCGCTGCCCGCCCCACTCACCCTCGTCTCCTCGACTGACGGCTGCACCGCCACCGGACAGACCGTCAACTGCCGCTCCACCGACCCGCTCCCGGCTGGGAAGACGACCGGGTTCGACCTCACGGTTCGGCTGGCGGAGGCCTTCCGGGGCAGCGGCTCGGCCGTCGACAACATCGCCACCGCCACCTCGGACACACCGGACCCGGACCCCGCCAACAACGCCAACCGAGCGAACACCACCGGCCCCGACGGCGGGCCGCTGCCCGTCACGATCCCGCCCAGCCCGAGCCCGAGCCCCAGCCCGAGCCCCAGCGCGAGCGCGAGCGCAGGCGCGATCCCCAGCCCGAGCCCGAGCGCGATCCCCAGCCCGACTCGCAGACCCACCCCGAGCCCGGAGCCCACCGTCGCTCCGACGCCCGCCCCCACTCCCGGCCCACAGCCCCTCCCGGACACCGGCAGCCACCTGCCGACCGGCCTGGCGGTGACCGCGTCGGTCGCGCTCCTCGCCGGAGCGGGCCTGCTGGCAGTATCCCGCCGGTGGCGCCATCGGGACGGGTCCCGGCGCGGGCCCCGGTCATGACCCGTCCCACCGAGAGGGCAGGACACGTGCAGGCATCCCCGCCCCCCTACCGGCGCCGCCGGCCACGCCGACTCAAGACCTTGGCCGCCGCTGTTCTCGGCCTCGGCCTGATAGCCGCCGTGACCGCCGGCACGCCCGGCCACGCCGATCCTGCGGACCGGCCGGCGCACCGGGCCACCCTGGCGTTCCCGGTCCACGAGGCGTTCGACTCCGCGACCAACAGCGGGACCACCTCCGGCACGGTGACCTTCGACAACGGTTGGATGCGCCTCACCAACACCAGCACCAGCCAGGCCGGGTCCTGGCAGATGAACGACTCCTTCCCGTCGGACCTGGGCATCATCGCGGACTTCCAGTACGCCAGTTGGGGCGGCAGCACCTACGACGGCAGGCGCGGCGACGGCCTGGCCTTCTTCCTCGCCGACGGCACTGCCGCCCGTGGCACGGGTTCCCTCGGCGGGGCGCTGGGTTACGCGTGCGCCGGGTCGGCCAACTCGTGCAGCACCAACGGCGTCCCCGGGGCGATCCTCGGCGTCGGCATCGACGAGTTCGGCGGCTTCTCCTCCGCCACCACCGGCAACGGCGGACCCGGCGGGGCCGCCAACAAGATCGTGGTGCGCGGCGGCGGCGACAAGACCACCGGCTACCGCTTCGGCACGAGCGCAAGCGGCCCCGGCGGGTCGGTCGAGACCGGCAGCCGGGCCAAGGTGCGCACCGTCCGGATCTCCCTGCTTCCCAAGGACAAGAAGCTGCTGCTGTCCCTCTGGTCCAACAGCGGGCCGGACACCGCCATGACCCAGCTGATCACCGATTTCGACATCACCACGATCACCGACCAGCCGAAGCTGCCCAGCACGCTCAGGGTGGGTTTCTCCGCCGGTACCGGCGGAGCCACCAACAACCACGAGATCGCCGACCTCGACATCAACGTCCCGGCGAACCTCTCGATCGCCAAGACCGGCACCCCGAGCTCGGCCCGGGCCGGGGCCGGCCGTGTGACCTACACCGTCACCGTCTCCAACGACGCGACCAACGACGTCACCGGCGCGCAGGTGCGCGACTCGGTGCCCGGCCTGACCTCGGTGTCCTGGACCTGCACCGCCTCCACCGGTAGCGCCTGTGGAGCGGCCTCCGGTACCGGTAACACGATCGACACCACCGCCGATCTCAAACGCGGCGGCACCGCCACGTACACGGTCACCGGCACCGCCCCGACCTCCCCGACCACCTTGCGCAACAGGGGTCCCGGTAGGAACGGAACGGAAAGTCCGGGTTACTGTCAAAACTTTTGACACCCCGTGATCTGACCGGCCAGGATGCTCCGGTGAGCGATGACCCGGTGATCGGTTTCCTGAAGGCGGACGTGGCCCGGTTCTGTGCCGGCCTGGAGGATCTGGCTCCGGCGATCCGGCTACGGCTGGTCGTCCAGCTGCAGCAGGCGCTGGACGAGGTGACGGATGCGGCCCTGGACGGCGGGATGGCCGCGGCGAAGGCGGAGGGCTGGGGGCTGCGGCGGATCGGCGACCACGTGGGCCTGTCGCACGAGAAGGTCCGTTACCGGCTCGCCCGGGCGTCGGGCGAGCCGGACGGGTCGGCCTAGAGAACGGCCGCGGCGTCGGCGGGCTTGCGGGTGGCGCGGAGCTGGCCGCCCTGGACTTCGGCGGGCAGCGCGAAGCTGTATCGGCCGTGGAAGTTGATGTGGGCGAACTTCAACGGGGAGAGGCGGGCGATGTCCTCGTCGCGGACGTGGATGCCCTCGGCGCGCATCTCCTCGATGATCTTCTGGAAGTAGACCGTGTTCCACAGGACGACGACGTTGAGCATCAGTCCGAGCGCTCCGAGCTGGTCTTCCTGGCCTTCGCGGTAGGACTGTCGCAGCTCGCCCTTCTGCCCGTGGAAGATCTTCCGGGCGAGGTTGTGGCGGGACTCCTGCCGGTTGAGCTGGGTGTTCACGCGGCGCCGCAGCAGCTCGTCGGCGAAGTAGGTGGACAGGTAGGCGCTGCGGTCCAGGCGGCCGATCTCCATGATGGCCTTGCCGGTGGGGGTGGGCTTGCCGCCGGGGGCGAGCACGCGCATGACCTCGGACGCCTTGATGGTGCCGGAGTGCAGGGAGCCGGCGACGCGAAGGACGTCGTCCCAATTGGCGGTGATCTGCTGGATGTTGATCCGCTCGCGGGTCAGCGGGTTGAGCGGGCCGTAGTCGGCGTTGGCGTTGACGCGGTACAGGGTCGCGCTGCCGGCGTCGGCCAGGCGCGGGGAGAACTGGTAGCCCAGGAGTCGGAAGAGCCCGAAGATCATCTCTGTGGCGCCGTGGGTGTCGGAGGTGATCTCGACGGGCCGCAGGGCGGTCTCCTGTTCGAGCAGGCCGTCGAGGATGTAGAAGGAGTCGCGCTGGGTGCCGGGGATCAGGATGCCGTGCAGGCCGCTGAACTGGTCGGACAGGAAGTTGTAGAACGTGGTTCCGGTCCGGCGGGTGCCGAAGTACTTGGGGTTGGGGCCGGAGTTGAGGGTGCGGATCGGGGTGACGAACCGCAGGCCGTCGGCGGAGGCGAGCTCGCCTCCGCCCCACGCCTGGACCAGCGGCAGGAGGGTGTGGAAGGCCACCAGGCGGGCGTTGGCCCGGCTGAGGGTCTGGGAGCGCAGGTAGTTCTGCTCGATCCAGAACAGGCGGTCGCGACTGAGGGCTTCGACGCCGTCGTGGACGATCGGCTCCATGCCGACGTTGGTGGCCTCCGCGGTGAGCACGGCGGCCACCGACAGCTCCAGGTCGTCCATCCGGGACTCGGCCTCGGAGACGTGGGTGAAGTCGGTGAGGTAGGGCACCCAGGAGTTGACCTCCAGCCCCATCTCGGGAAGGTCGACGGCGGGCAGGCGGGCGTCGATCTGCCGGTTCAGCTCGTCCAGGGAGGCGGGGACCTCCAGGCGATCCAGGCCGGTGAGGATGATGCGGTCGCGGCCGTCGTGCTGCTCGATGCGCACCGCGGGGTTGGCGGCCAGGCCGTCGACCAGCTCGCGGTGGGAGCGGTCCAGGCGGTCGATCCAGCCGGCCAGCACGGTGTTCGGGTCGGTGTTCAGGTCGAGTTCCTCGCAGACCCGGGGCCGGGCGGCCGTCCAGGCGTCGGTGCTCAGCAGTCGGGCGTTGGGGTCGCCCCACTTGCGCAGGCCGGGGACGTAGATCTCGTGGCGGTGCAGACTGGAGCGCAGGGCCTCGGTGGTGGCGACCACGTAGGCGCGCTTCTCGGCGATGCCCACCGGGGCCGGCTTGGGCGGGAAGACCCGTCGCAGCCAGGCGGCGGAGAGGAACTTGATCGGGGTCTCCCAGCCCTCGATGGGCTTGCGCCGGCCTTTGAGGGTCTTGACGAAGGTGACGGCCTTCATGACGTCCTCGCCGTCGGGGCTCGCCTGGAAGTCCAGCTGCTTGAGGAGTTCGGGCAGGAAGCGGGCGATGGTGTTGTAGCGGGCCTCCAGCATCTGCTCGAAGCCGTCGTCGGGTTCCTGGGCGAGGTCCTTGACGGTGTCGGCGGCGGCGTGGACGGGGGCGACGTCCATGGCGTCGAGCATCGCGCGGATGTCGCCCGCCGGGTCGGCGGCGCTCTCGCACACCGCGAGCCAGGCCTTGCGCAGCATCAGGGCGGCGGCGTCCAGGTCCTTGAGCGAGCGCAGGCGCTTCTTGGTCATCTTGGTGGCCGAGCTGCGGATCACATCGCCCATCACCAGGTCGAAGACCTCGATCGCCTCGTCGGCGGCGACCTGCGGCATCACTGCGGCGAACGCCACCAGGGTGGCCAGGCGCCGGTGGCCGCCGAGCTCGGCCACCGCCTGGGCGCGGGCCGCCTTGGCGAAGCGCACCAGCGCCTGGATACGGCCCGGCGGTATCGCTGCCAGGTCCCAGCCGGGGCCGCCGAACGTCTTCAGCGCGTCGTAGCGCTCCAGCGCCTTGAGCACCCCGCGCGGGCTGATGTCGCGCGGTGACCTGCGCAGCCGGTCCAGCTCGGAGCTCCGCCGGCCGCCGGGTACGACGACCAGCTGCTGCAGCCGCTCGGCCTGCTCGGCGGTGGGGGCCGCGGCCAGGGTCGCCCACAGGCGCTTCTCGGCGCGCTCGCGGGTGCCGGAGACCAGCCGCTCCAGCGTGGTCGCCCCGGGCAGCAGCACCTGCTGGTCGAGCAGGCGCTTGGTGGCCAGGTCGAACAGCAGGGTCGGCCGCTCCGAGCCGATCCACGCGCGCTGGTACATCCACCGGGCGAGCGAGAACCACTGGTCGAACTCGAACTTCGTGTACCCGTAGGCGGACCGGATCTCCTCCTGGTGCTCCCACCGGGCCTTGCGCGAGCTGTACCCGGCGAAGGCGGTGACCGACAGCCCGAGCTGTTCGGCGACGTACTCCACGACGACGTCGGGCACGTCTTCCGGGTCGTCCAGGAAGGTGCCCAGGTAGCGCACTGTCCCGAGCTGGATCGCGTAGCCCAGGCGGTTGCGGGAGCCGTTGGCGGCCGCGGCCCGGCGCCGCGCGGTCTGGTCGAGGAGAAAGGAGCCGGCGAGCTGGCCCTCGTCGGGGATCTCGGTGAACCGGCCGTAGCGCTTGCGCTGGTCCTCGCTCAGGAAGTTGGTGGGCACCGCGGGGCTCCTTGATCATCGGGGGCATTCGCGCGCGATGCTCCCAACCGAGGCGCCCGCCTGTTCGGCGATCTTCTGTTTCCGCCCGGAGCGCGGGCAGGTCTGGTAGGGCGTTGCTGCGTGCGGGTCAGGTCACGCGGCGGTCGGCGGTGGGTGCCAGCGTTCGCGCCTTCTCGCCCAGCGCGCGGGCGATCCTGTTGCCGGCGTGCTGGGCCACGGAGTGCCGCAGGGTGGCGAAGTGGTCGTCGCAGCGCGCGGAGCTGACGTGCTGGTAGTCGTCCAGGAAGGTGCCCCAGGTCGCGCAGGCGGCTTCGAGGTGACCGAAGGCGAACTGGCGTTCCGCGAGGAGGGCGGTGGAGCGGACTCGCGCGCGGCGCTCGGTGGGCGGGCGGTGGCGGTTGGACTCCTGCATGGCGGTGATGGACCCGCCCAGGTCGCGCAGCTCGAACAGCACGTGGCTGGCGTGGTAGTGCAGGGCGGCGGGGTGGTAGCCGGCGACGTACGCCGATCCGGACGTCGCCTTGTCGAGCGCGGCTTCGGCTTCGGCGAGTTGGCGAAGGGCGGCGTGGCGCTCGCCGACGGCGGCTGAGGCGTGGGCCTGCTGGCCGACGAGGAAGGCCCGCATCCTCGGGCCGGCCGCCGGGGCGGCCTCCGCCGCGGCGTCGGCGTACTGCTGGGCCTTGGGCCCGTGGCCGAGCCCGATCGCCTGGACGCTCATCCCGCGCAGGACCGTGCAGTACGTCAGGTGGTCCTCGGCGGCTCCGGCGAGGTTCAGGGCCTGGGTGTAGTACTGCTGCGCGAGACCGTGTTGCCCCTCATCGACGGCCATCCAGCCGGTCAGGTAGGCGAGGTCGGCGGCGGCCGAGCACATCGCCTTCTTCGTGGCCTCGGAGGCGTCGCACTGCAGGTAGCGGGCCACGGTGCTGCCCAGGAACGCGGCCGCGAGCGGGCGGGCCAGGCGCCCGCCGAACTCGTCGTCCATCTGCGACAGGCGCTCGGCCATGGCGGTGACGGTGGCGACCTCGCTCAATCCGATGCGGGTCCGGGCCTGGCGGGCACGCTGGGCGCGGCCTATGACGTCCTGCCACCCGGGGACGGCCAGGGCGACGGAGTAGAGGCCGACGGCGCCGAGCACCGTCCTGCGGGAGGGGTCCATGTCTGCTCTCCAGAGCTCGATGAGGGCGGTCGCGGTGTCCGGCCGGTCCGGCACCGGGGCAGTGGCTCCGAAGCCGGCGGCGGAGCTCGTGATGGTCCGGTCGAGCTTGCGGCTGAGGGCTTCGAGGATCGCGGGCTGGACTCTGGCCCGCGGGGTGGTTCCGGTCAGCCAGTGGCAGACCGCGGTGTCGTCGTACTTGAGGCCCAGGCGCATCTCGGTGCCCACCGCGTTGACCGCGCGGGCGAACTGGCCGTTGTTCCAGCCGGTCTCACGGATGAGGTTCTGGAGGGCTGTGTTGCGGGTGCGGTCGGACATGAGTCGCCTTCCCCCGGAATTCAAGGATTTCAACCGTAGCCGTTGCCGGGCCCGTAGATGCGGGTTGTGACCGGCTGTTGACTCATCGTCAGCCGCCCGGGGCGATCGGGAATCGCCGGGCCCCCGCCTGGCTGAGGCACCGGGCGGCTGTTCGAGACGAGAGATCCGGAGGGGACGATGGACACCGAAGCGCTCGCGGAACGGCTCCCGGCTCGCGCGGCCTGGGAGGAGAACGGGACGGCCCTGCTGCCCGGCGTGCTGGCGCCGGACCGCTTCCAGGCCCTGGCCGAGGAGTCGCGCGGGCGCCTGGAGCTGGTCACCCCGCACGTGCACGACCACACCAGCTCGCACCGGGACGGCTCGTTCGCCTCGCCGGTCCACTGCGGCTTCGTCCCGCCCGGCCCGGTGCTGGAGGCCCTGGCCTACGACAAGGCCCTGCTGGCCCGACTACGCGAGGCGACCGGCATCGCGCGCCTGGTGCCGCGCGGCGGCGCGGTGGTCCTCTACCGGGAGGGCGACTTCCAGGGCATCCACACCGACTCGGTGAAGTCCACGGTGACGGTGGGGATCGCGCTCACCGAGGACCTGCCGGCGATGGGCTGGGCGCCGCACCTGCGCAACGCGCACCCGGACTTCCTGGGGGAGGTCGTCGCCAAGCACGGCATCTTCCCCGAGGGGGACGGGTTCACGACGCTCGCGCACCCGTACGGCGACGGCAGCGTGCGGGCGTTCGCCGGCTACCACGTCCCGCACTGGCGCCCGCGCCTGACGCTGCCGATGGGCCTGCTGGTCACCATGTCGTTCATGGACCTGTGATGGCGGCGACGCTGCGTCAGACCTGGCTGGCGGAAGGCCGGGCCCCGGTGCCGGACGACCTGGTGGACGCGGGGCTGTGGGAGGAGATCGCGGCCGAAGCCGATCGGTGCGAGCCGTACGCGGTGGTGCGGCACAACCAGCGCCCCGGGCTGCTGGCGATGCGCGACGGCTCGATCACCTCCCCGCAGCGCTGCAGGGTCCACACCGGCGGGGCCGCGCTCAGCGCGCTGGCGATGTCGAAGGCGCTGGCGGAGGTGGCCGGCGAGGCGACCGGCCACCGGCGGATGACGGCGATCCGCTTCGGCCTGAAGTACTACGCGCCCGGCGATTACATGCACGTCCACCGCGACGACGGGAAGTGCGAGATCACCTTCAGCTGCGGCCTCACCCCGGGGCTCGGCGCGATGGGCTGGCTGCCGAACCTGCGGTATCTGACCACCGAGCAGGTCGCCGGCCGTCTCGCCGACACCCCCTACCCGGAAGGCGAGATGTTCCCGATCCGCCACCGGGTCCTGACCGGATTCGACGGACGTCGGATCCCCCACTGGCGTACCCCGCTCGACACCGCGTCGCGCGAGGTGCTGATCACCATCTGCTTCACCGACCTCTCGGTGTAGCAGTCCGTCCAGCTCAAGGAGGAACACAGTGCCCGACATCACCACGCCCGGGGTCGTCATCGACCCGGCGGACTTCGTGGCCGAGCTCCACGCCGAGGGCAACATGCCGCAGAACTCCGGCGGCGACCCGGCCGTGCCCGACTCCGCCTTCCCCGACACCCACACCTACGACCTGCCCACCGTCTGAGGCGGCCGGCAGCCGGTAGTTGAGTAGCTGACCGCCCGGCCGCCGGGCACCGCCCATGACCTGGGTGTCCGGCGGCCGGGCTTCGCCATCTTGAGGAGGAAGGGCAGCATGCGCAAGGCGTTCTTCGACGGCACCCACCGCACCCGCCACCCCGCCGCGACCTGGGCCCGAATCCGGCCGCTGCTGGCGACGTACGGGATCACCCGCGTCGCGGACGTGACCGGCCTGGACGACCTCGGCATCCCGGTGACCATGGCGGTGCGGCCCCTGGCCCGGACCCTGTCGGTCGCCCAGGGCAAGGGCGCCACGCTCGACGCGGCCCGGGTGTCCGGGGCGATGGAGGCGATCGAGGCATGGCACGGCGAACGCACCGTTCCCGCCCCGTCGGTGCGCGCGCCGGCCCGGGAGATGGGCCTGCCCTACCCGGTCACCGCGCTGGAGTCGCACGCCGGCTCGCTGCTGACCTCCCGCACGGTCCTGGACTGGATCACCGCCCGCTCGACCATCGACGACACCCCCGTGCCGGTGCCGGCCGCGTGCGTGCGCCTGGGCCGTCAGGTCCACGACCAGTGGCGCCTGCACCTGCCCAGCGCCTCGACCAACGGCCTGGCCTCCGGCAACACCCGCGCCGAGGCCGTCGTGCACGGCCTGTGCGAGGTGATCGAGCGCGACACGATCAGCGACCTCACCGCACCCGGCCGGCCGTGGTTCCCGCAGCTGATCGACCCGGCGACCGTCGAGGACCCGCACTGCGCGGACCTGATCGCCCGGGTGCGGGCGGCCCGGGCCTGGCTGGAGCTGTGGCACCTGCCGAACCGCTTCGGCGTCCCGGTCATGGCCTGCTACCTGTGGCGCGAGGACCAGCCCGCGCTGCTGGTCTCCGGCTCCGGCGCCCACCTGGACCCGCACGTCGCCCTCTCCCGGGCGATCACCGAGGCCGCGCAGTCCAGGCTCACCCAGATCACCGGCAGCCGCGAGGACATCCACCCCGGCGCCTACCGCGACACGATCCACCGCGGACCCGCTTCCGAACCCGGGCCCGGCGCCGACTGGGCGACGGTCGCCCGGCGCTACGTGGCCGGCTTCGCCACCGACGACGGGGAGGCCGGGCACCTGGCCGCGCTCGTCACCCACACCACCGGCGTCCACCCCCTGGTCGTCGACCTGACCTGGGGGCCCCACGCCCGCGAGGAGTTCGCGGTCGTCAAGGTCCTGGCGCCGCACCTGCGCTACGACGCCCGCCACACCATCCCCCGCCCGACTTCGGAGGTCGCCGCGTGAGTGTCCACGTCTTCGCCGGCCCCACCGTCCCCGCAGCCCGCGTCCGCGAGCTCGTCCCGGGCGCGGTGTGCCATCCACCGGTGCGGCACGGCGACCTGCTGCGGCTCGGTGCCGGCCCCGGCGACACCGTGGTGGTCATCGACGGGCTGTGGCACCAGAGCGCCCCGGTGCGGCACAAGGAGATCCTGCTGCTGCTGGCCGAGGGCGTGCGCGTGGTCGGCGCCGCGAGCATGGGCGCCCTTCGCGCCGCCGAGCTCGCCCCCTACGGCATGACCGGCGCCGGCCAGATCTTCGACCAGCTGCAGGCCGGGGTCCTGGACGCCGACGACGAGGTGGCCGTCCTGCACACCCCCGACGGCCGGCCGCTGGCCGAGGCGCTGGTGAATCTGCGGACCGCGTTGACCCGCTGCTCGGCCGCCGGTCTGATCAGCACGGCCGCCGCGCGCACCCTCGAAGACCTCGCCCGGGCCCTGCCCTACACCCGCCGCTCCTGGGCGGCGCTGGGCCACAGCGCCGCCCAGGCCGGTGCCGCCGAGCCGTTCGAGACGGTCGACGCCTGGCGCCGCACCCACCCCTACGACCTCAAGCGCGAGGACGCCGAGCTCGCGCTCGCCCTGGTCGCGGCCGACCCGGCGCCGGTGACCGGTGCCGGGCCGTGGGTCGAGGAGCCGTGGCGGACCAGCTTCGTGCGGTACTGGGCCGCCACCTTCCGCCCTGACCAGGAAACCGGCACGGTGCCGTTCCTCGCCGTGCTCCAGCACCAGCAGCTCTACGACCCGCACTTCGCGGGCCGGTGGCGGGCCCGGGTCCTGGCCGCTGTCGCCCGACGTCCGCCGACCAGGGCGACGCCGGATCTGGACAGCGCCGCGCTGCGGGTCGCCGCCGCCGAGGGAGTGGACACTGCGGGGATGTCGCGGCGGCAGCTGGCGTTCTGGCTCACCCCCGAGGAGATCCGGGACCTGGAGCCCGACGAAGCGCTGCTTCGCCTGATCGTCCGCTCGGCCCGCCTGGACGGCGCCTGGACGGCGTGGCCGTCCACCCGCGCCGAGGCCGGAGAACTGCTCGACACCGGGCTGCCAACCGCCGAAGCGGTCGCCGAGGCGTTCGCGCTGAACGCGGCCGTCGAAGCCGCCGATGCCCGCCGCAGCACCGCCCACCTGGCCCCGGACCGGATCGGCCGTCACCTGGCCGCCCGCTGGGACCTGGCAGCGGACGCCGACCGGGCGGTGCTCGACGCGGCGGCCCGCGACCGGGCGTTCCGCGACTTCGCGGGCGCCGTCGAGGTCGCCCGCGCCTTCTACCTCGGCGCCCGCGCCGCCGAGACGAGCTCGCCGCCGTCTGCCGTCGTCTCCTCGTCGGCGGCCAGCGAGAGCCAGCGCACCTGACGGATCACCAGCGACACGACGGCGGCCGCCGCGATCACCAGGGCGCCGACGGCGAGGGTGGAGCGGACACCGAAAGCATGGGAGGCCGGTCCCGCGAGGAGGTACCCGAGCGGCACCGGCAGGATCTGGCCGAGCGTCGAGTACGACATGGTCCGGCTGAGGCGGTCCGCGGGGATGCGCTCCTGCACCAGGGAGGCCCACACGGTCATGCTGATCGCCAGCCCCGTGCCGGCCGCCGCGGTCGCAATGATGAGGACTGGCAACGGGGCGGCCAGCGCCATCGCGGCCAGCGGAAGCGCCATCGACCCGGTGCCCAGGCACACCACCCGCCCGACCCAGCGCGGCTTCCACAGCAGCGCGACGGCGGCGCCGGCCACCAGCCCGGCGGTGAACCCGGACACCACCGCGCCCCACGGTGCCGCACCGCCCAGGAACCGGGCTCCGTAGACCGGGCCGAGCAGCTGGTAGCCGGCCAGCCAGACCGGCACCACGAGGGCGGACTGGCAGACCATCACCCACAGCCAGCGACGCGAGCGGAAGTCGTCCCAGCCCTCCCGCAGGTCGGCGGTGAAGCGGTCCTTCAGCTTCACCGGCCCGGCGCTCAGGTCGATCCGCGCGAAGAGCACCGCGGAGGCGGCGAAGGTGATCGCGTCCCACCCGATCACCCAGCTCGGCCCGAAGGCCGCGACCAGCACGCCGCCCAGCGCGGGACCGGCGACCTTCACCGTGTTCTGCCCGATCTTGAGCAGCGCGTTCGCCGCGTGCCGCATCTCAGGCGGAACGACCTCCACCACGATGCCGCCGGCCGCCGGGGTGAAGAACGCCGACGCCGCCCCGCACGCCGCCGACATCGCCACCAGGTGCCACACCCGGGCGGCCCCCGTCCACAGCAGCACCACCGCCAGCCCCTCGGCGACGGCGCAGACGATGTTGGACCACACCATGACCCGGGCCCGGGAGAGCCGGTCCGCCACGACGCCGCCCACCAGCAGCAGCAGGATCTGCGGCACCACGCTGGCCGCGAGCACCAGCCCGAGCGCACTCGCGCTCCCGCCGATGTGCAGCACCGCGAACGCCAGGCCGATCGGGGAGACCGCCGATCCGGTCCAGGACAGCAGGCGGGCGGTGAAGTGCAGCCGGTAGGGGCGGATCGCCAGCGGCGCCCCCGCCTCCCGGACGCGGGCCCCCCAGCCGATCCGTGGGACAGATCCCGCCGCTTCCCGGTCCAGCAGCCGCACGTTTCGCAAGATCCAACTCCGCCCAGAGAACACGAAGTCCCGGCAGCGCTGGGCGCCACCGGGAAGCTCGCACCGACTCTAGAGCAACCAGAAGATCGTCTGTCGCAGACGCACCAGGACCCGCCTCGAAGCGATAACTACCCCACCACGAACAGCCGTTGAGGACTGCCACGGGCGCGGTCGGGTCCGGCCCCCCGACCCTACGCGGTCCTGCCACCCGGCACGCGCGCCGGGTGGCCAGCCGCGGCGGCGGGCGGGTTACGCCCGAAGAGTGAATCCGGCCCCGCGCGGGCCCCGCCCCGCGCCAGACTGATGCCGTGTCAGGATTCGCGCGGGATACGAAGTACTACGGCGACCGTCTGGTGTACGAGCCGTTGCAGAGCAAATGGAGTCGCTACCACGCGACTCACTGCTTCCCTGTCAAGTAGATGTGTTCACGTCTTCTCGCATTCAACGGTGCAAGCTAGT
>NZ_JBHSOF010000082.1:0-22619 GCF_042656005.1 Kitasatospora misakiensis
CCGGCGCCCGGGTGCCCACCCAGAGCCGCCGCCCGCCGATCGCCGTCGAGCCGCCGTACCACGACCCGGCCCGCGAGCCGCGCCCCGCGCTGAGGGTCGGCCGCGGCGACATCGCCGCCATCCGCGCCGTCGGCGACCTGTTCCGGGCGCTGGACCACGCCTACGGCGGCGGCCACGCCCGCCAGGCGCTGGTCCGCTACCTGGAGAGCGAGGCCGAGCCGATGCTGCGCGGCCGCTACGGCGAGCAGATCGGCCGCGCCCTGTTCGGCGCCGTCGCCGACCTCACCCGACTGGCCGGCTGGACGTCCTTCGACATCGCCGCGCACGGCCTCGCCCAGCGCTACTTCGTCCAGGCGCTGCGGCTCTCCCAGGCCGCCGGGGACCGCGCGCTCGGCGGGTACGTCCTGGTGACGATGAGCCAGCAGGCCGTGCACCTCGGCCACGGCCGGGAGGCCGTCCAGCTGGCCAGGGTCGCCCAGCAGGGCGTGGGCACGGCGGTGCCGCCGACCGTGCAGGCGCTGCTGCACGCCGCCGAGGCGCGCGGGCACGGCCTGCTCGGCGACGTCCGCTCCTGCACCACGGCGCTGGTCCGGGCCGAGCGGGCGCTGGCGGCGGCCCGCACCGGTGACGACCTGCCGGCCTGGGCGCGGTTCTTCGACGAGGCGCAGCTCTCCGACGAGTTCGCGCACTGCTACCGGGACCTCCAGCAGTGGCGGACGGCCGCCCAGCACGCCGAGAAGTCGCTGCGGCTGCGCTCGCCCGCGTACGCCCGGAGCCGGATCTTCTGCCGGCTGGTGCTGGCCACCGCCCGGCTCGGCATGGGGGACCTCGACGAGGCCTGCGGCATGGCGACCGACGCGCTGCGCGCGGCGGGGGAGATGCGCTCGGCCCGGTCGCTGGAGTACGTGCGCGACTTCCACCGCCGGCTCACCCCGTACCGGGGCAGCCCGGTGGCCCGGGCGTTCGAGGAGACGGCCCGTCAGGCGGGGGTGATCTGAACCCGGGGGCTCCGGCCGTCCGGCGGAGTCACCAGTTTTCGAGGTTCATCAACTCCCGGCGTTCACCAGCTCTCGGCGTTCACCCGCGGCCGGTCGCCCGCCCCGGCGGCCGGCGGCCGGACGTCCCCGCGCAGCCGCTGCGCGCCCAGCGGGAACAGCAGCACCGAGAGCATGCCCGCGCCGACCAGCGCGGCCGCGGTCGAGGACGCCAGATGGCCGGCGTCCACCTCGATCGTGGTGATCACCACGACCAGCGGCAGCGCGGTCGCGCCGTAGAGCCCGAGCGCGCCCCGGTCGCGCCGCCCCAGCCCGGCGGGGGCGAGCAGCGCCGCGGGCAGTCCGCGCATGGCCAGCAGCAGGAGCAGGAAGACCGGGACGAGCAGCAGCGTGCCCGGATCGCCGAGCAGCGCGTCCAGGTCGAAGTTCATCCCGCTGACCACGAAGAAGACCGGGACGAGGAAGCCGAAGCCGATGCCCTCCAGCTTGGCCTCGATGACCTCCTCGGCGTGCTCGGGGATGTCGGAGAGCAGCAGCCGGGAGACGATGCCGGCGGTGAACGCGCCGAGCAGCATGTCGAGTTCCAGCCAGAGCGCGGCGGCGACCATGGTCGCGAGTACCAGGATCACGGTGCGCACGGCGAACTGGCCGGAGGTGCGCAGGGTGCGCCGGAGCAGCCGGGTGATCCAGGCGGGCCGCGGCCGCCGGGCGCCGGCGATCGCCACGGCGGTGATCACCGCGAAGGCGGCCAGGATGACGGCGGTGCGGCCCGGGCTGTTGCCGCTGAGCAGGACGGCGACCGCGATGATCGGCCCGAACTCGCCGACCGCGCCGGTGGCCATGACCAGCGCGCCGAACGGGGTGGGCAGTTCGCCGGCGTCGCGGAGGATCGGCAGGATGGTGCCGAGGGCGGTGGTGGTGAGCGCCAGCCCGGCGAAGGCGCCGTCCAGCGGGTCCGGGTTGACGAGCGCGCCGGCGACGAGCGCGATCGCCACGGTGATCAGCCAGGCGGTGCCGGCCCGGCGGAGCGGGCCGCCGCGCAGCTTGGCGAAGTCGATCTCGTAGCCGGCCAGGAACATCAGCATGGCCAGGCCGAACTGGGAGAGCGCGTCGACCAGGTCGTCGACGTGCGCCCAGTTCAGCACGTCGGGGCCGATCAGCACGCCGAGCAGGATCTCGAACACCACGGTGGGGACGGCGATCCACCGCAGCAGTCGGTCGGCGATCAGCGGAGCCGCCGCCGCGGCGGCGGGGACCAGGATCAGCGAGAGCGGCTGGACCTCGAAGTCGGCGCTCACCGGGCGCTCACCGGGTGGCCGACGGGGGAGCGGAGATCGTCCGATCAGCGGTCATATCGGCATATTGGCACGCGACCCGGCCACCTTCCGGGCAGCCGGGCGGCGTGCCGCGCACCCCGGGGGTGTCCCGCGCGGGACACCCCCGGGGCACGGCGTCGCCGCCGTCAGGCGGCCTCCGCCTCCCGCACGGTGACCGGCAGGCCGAGGTCGCGCGCCACGGCCTCCGCCGCGCGCCGCCCCGACACCAGCGCCCCCTGCACGCTGCTGGTGTCCCGGTGGTCGCCGCAGACGTACAGCCCGGCCAGCAGCCGCACCGGCCGCCGGGTGTTGTGCGGCGGCGGCATGGCGGGCACCGCGTCCGGCAGGTGCCGCACGCTCAGGAACTGCCAGCCGCCGGTCGGTGTGCCGTACAGCTCCGCCAGCCGGCCGCGCACGGCCGGTTCCAGCGCCGCCGGCCCGCCGGCGTCGAAGGTGCGGCGGCCGAGCACGGTGGTGGCGATCAGCGCCTGCCCGGCCGGGGCGTACGAGGGGTGCAGCTCGCTGAGCACCAGCGAGTGCGACACCAGGGACGGCTGCCCGCCCGGCCGGTCGCCGTCCAGCAGCAGGGCGGCCTCGCCCAGCGGGGTGCGGTCGGCCGCGTGGTAGAAGGTCGTGACGGGGTGGAAGTCCGGCAGCCGCAGGCCGGGCAGCAGGTCGGCGGCGGAGCGGGGGTCGGTCGCGACGATCACGGCCTGCGCGCCGATCCGCCCGTGGGCGGCGGTCTCCACGCCGTCGGCGGTGATCGAGGTGACCCGCACCCCGGTCCGGACGGTGCCGGCGGGCAGCGCGGCGGCCAACTGGGCCGGCACGGCCGCGATCCCGCCGGCGGGCAGACAGAGCCGGCCGCGCGCGTAGGAGCGGAGCACCAGCTCGGCGACCCGGCTGCTGGTGCCGAGGGCGGGGTCGCTCAGCAGGGCGCCGAGCAACGGCCGCAGCAGGCCCTCGACGGTGCGCGGAGCGAGCCCGCGGTCGCCGAGGGCCCGGGCGGTGGTGGTCTCCGGCCGGGCCTTCAGCCGGGCGGGCGGGGTGGTGGCGAGGCGGTTGAGCCAGCTGCCGAGGCGCGCCTTCTCCAGCGGACTGCCCAGCGGCGCCCGGGCGGCGGCCTGCCGGGCGGTGGTCAGCTGCGGGTCCCCGACCCGGTACCGGCGCCCGCCGTTGTGCACGAGTACGCCCGGCGTGAGCGGGCGCAGATCGAGGCGGGCGAGGTCGAGCGCGCGGCGCGGCTCGGGGAAGGCGGTGTTCAGCAGGTGGCTGCCGTGGTCGAGCCGGAAGCCGTCCAGCTCGTGGGAGGCCGCTCGGCCGCCGATCCGGTCCGCGGCCTCCAGGATCTGAACGGCGAGGCCCTGGCCGGTGAGCACGCGAGCGGCGGCGAGGCCGGCGAGGCCGGCTCCCACCACGACGACGTCCGGGTCGGACTGTCGACGGGTGCGGCGAGTGAAGTCGTACGTGGGCACGGGTGGCTCCCTCCCTGGTCCCGGGAATTTCGGGCCGGTGCAGGCAGCAAGGTGCTGGGACACGGTCCGACCGGTGTGATGCCCCGTCAGTACGAGGGTCAGACAAGCGCATCGGTGCCGAACCCGGCGGGGAAGGGGAGTGGCCGCATCCGGTGGCCGCCCGGTCACGGACTGTGCGCCTCTCGGGCCGCCTTTCCGCCGTACGGGCGCGCACGGTCACCAGGGGCGCGCAACGCGCCCACGACGTGCTCCCGTGCGCCCCCTTCCGGAGCCCTGCGCGGCAGCCGCTCGGGCTCCGCTCCGCATATGCCCGTGGCCAGGGCGGACGTCGTAGCGCGCCTACGCGGCGGGGCCGGACACGACCGCGCGCACCCGACCCCGCCGCAGACCGCCGTGGGCCGTCGCAGACGGCCGCCCCCGCCTCGGAAGAGCGCCGCCCGACCCGCCGTGGACGGCCGCCCCCCGCCTCAGAGCGCCGCCCGCACCGCCGAGTCGACGTCCGGGTGCTCGAAGCGGAAGCCCGCGTCCAGCAGCCGGCGCGGCACCGCCCGGTGGCTGCCGACCACCTCGACCGCCAGCTCGCCCAGTACCGCGTTCAGCACGGCCCGCGGCACCGGGAACGGCGTCGGCCGGCGCAGCACCCGCCCGAGCGCCGCCGTCAGCTCGGCGTTGGTCACCGGCTCCGGAGCGGTCAGGTTGACCGGTCCGCTGATGTCCTCCCGGTCGAGCAGGAAGCGCAGGGCCGCGATCTCGTCGGCGAGCGAGATGAAGCTCCAGTACTGCCGGCCGTCGCCGAGCCGCCCGCCGAGGCCCAGCCGGAACAGCGGGAAGAGCCGGCCGCCCGCGCCGCCGGCGGCGGAGAGCACCAGCCCGGTGCGCGGGTGGACCACCCGGATCCCGGCCCGCTCGGCCGGCCGGGCGGCGGCCTCCCACTCGACGCAGACCTCCGCCAGGAAGTCGTCCCCGGCGGGCGCGGACTCGTCGATCACCCGGTCCCCGGTCTGCCCGTAGTAGCCGACGGCCGAGGCGCTGAGGAGGACCTTCGGCGGTTCGGCCAGTCCGGCCAGCGCGGCGGCCAGGGTCTCGGTGCCGAGTACCCGGCTCTCCCGGATCTCCCGCTTGTAGGCGTCCGTCCACCGGTGGTCGCCGACGCCGGCGCCCGCCAGGTGCACGACCGCCTCGACGCCGGCCAGCCCGGCCCGGTCGACCTGGCCGAGCAGCGGGTTCCAGCCGATGGCGGTGGTGCCGTCCGGCTGCGGTCCGGTCTTCGAACGGTGGCGGACCAGCCGCACCACCTGGTGTCCGTCCGCCAGCAGCGAGCGGACGAGCGCCGAGCCGATCAGTCCCGTGGATCCTGTGACCGCGATTCTCATGGGCCCATCCTCGCAGCCGGGCGGCTGCCCGCCGCGGACCGGCGGTCCACGGAGGGCGCGGGAATTCCGTGTACGCCCCGGCGGAGGGTGATTAGCATGCCGCGCATGCGCGAATCCGATCAGCTGATCATCCGCCCCGCCCGGACCGAGGACGAGAAGGAGCTCGCCGTCCTCAACCGCACCACCTGGACCCCGCTGGCCGAGGTCGCCCCGAAGCCCGCCGAGGACGCGGGGGTGTTCGACGAGCGCCACAGCCCGGACCAGTTCCTCCTCGCCCTGCTCGACGACCGGCTCGTCGGCTACGTCCGGGTCGCCTCGCCGACCCCGCTGGCCAGCAACCGGCACGTGCGCCAGATCCAGGGCCTCGCGGTCGACACCGCCGCCCGCGGCCGGGGCATCGGCGTCGCGCTGGTCGAGGCGGCCTGCGGGGCCGCCCGGGAGCAGGGCGCCCGCCGGATCACCCTGCGGGTGCTCGGCCACAACGCGCCGGCCCGCGCCCTCTACGAGCGCTGCGGCTTCGTCGTCGAGGGCTCGCTCGCGGAGGAGTTCCTGATCGGGGACGTCTACGTCGACGACATCTGGATGGCCCGGCGGCTGACCGACTGACCGCCCGTCCCCACGCCCGCACCGCCAGCGCCGCCCACCCCGGAGGTGCTGACGAGACGTCAGATCCGGTACACGGGTGGTGCAGAGTCGTGACAGACCCACCCTGTCTGGAGCGTCACCCGGACGGGTAGGTTACGGCCGTGAGCAACTCGACGCCTCCCGGGTGGTACCCGGTACCGGGTGCGGACGGCACGGCCGGTCATGAGCGCTGGTGGGACGGCGCGGCCTGGACCAGTGACGTGCGCCCCGTCCAGGCGGGCGGCGGCCAGATTGCCGACGCCCCGACGCAGGTCTCCTGGCAGAGCCCCTCGGGGGGCTCCACGCCCACGCCGCCGTCCTACGGTTACGGTGCCCCGCAGCAGGGCCAGCCGGGGTACGGCTACCCGGCGCAGGGCCAGCCGGCCTACGGCTACCCGCCGGCCGCCTATCCGCCGCCCGCCCGGCCGAACCGGATGAAGGCCGGCACGGCCGTCGGCATCGCGGTCGGGGTCCTGGCCGTGGTCGGCGTGGTCGCGGCCATCGCGCTCAACAGCGGCGGCGACGGGCCCACCGCCAAGCCGACCCCGACGGTGGCCACCGTCACCGTCACCGACGCGCCGAGCCCGAGCGCCACCGCCCCGAGCCCGACCAGGTCGTCCCCGCCGCCGCCCAGCACGCCGCCGAAGCAGGTCCCGGTGCTCAAGGACACCGTGGCGGACCCGCAGCACGCCATCACCGTGCCGGTCTTCGACGGCTGGGAGGCGGTCACCGGCGGCACCCGCGCCACGGTCTCCCTCGGCACCGGCCAGTACACCTGCCCCGGCGGCGGCAACTGCATCCGCGGCCAGTTCTCGGTCGAGAAGGAGACCATCGAGGGCAGCACCGCCCGGGCGGCGGCCGAGGCGGCCATGCCGACCTACGCGGCGGCGATCTTCAACAACATCACCGGCCACACCGACGCGGGCTCGTCCAGCACCACGGTCGCGGGCATCGCCGGGTACGCGGTGCGCTGGCACGTCACCACCGCGGACGGCAGCAAGGGCTACATCCTGATGGTGGCCGTCCCGGCCAAGGGCGGCGGCTTCGTGGCCTTCGAGGGCGGGGTGGACGATGCCGCGGGCGCGCCCGACCCCTCGGTGCTGGACCAGATCCTCAAGGGGATCAAGCAGGACACCAGTACGGCGGCCGGCTCCACCACCTGAGCCGCCCGGGCGGGCCGACGGGGCTTTGTACGAAGGCCCCTCGGCCAGCCCGCTCCGGGCGGCGTCCCGGCGGCGTCAGTCCCCGTACCGCTCCCAGAGCTTGGGAAACCGTTTCGCCATGAGGTCCGGGTCGTCGAAGTCGAAGCCGGCCCCGGTCGGCTGCGCGGGCTGCCGCCCGCCCACCTCGGGCAGCGGCAGCCCGGTGAGCTGCTCGTACGCCTCGTCGGCCGCGTAGCCGAGGTCCTCGGCCTCGCCGTCCTCCTCCTCGTCGAACCCGGGCAGCAGGTCGGCCAGGTCGTCCGGCTCGTGCAGCCCGCCCTCGAAGACGTCCCGGCCCTGGCCGATCAGCCAGCAGCGGAAGTAGTCGAAGGAGTCCTCGGAGGCCCCGCCCAGCAGCAGGTAGGCCGCGCCCCAGAGGTCGTGGCGGTAGGCGCGCTGGAACCGGGCCTCGAAGAGCCGGGCGAAGTCGATGACGTCGTCCGGGGTCAGCTCGACGAGCCGCTCCACCAGACGGTCCGCCTGCTCGTCCGGGTCGCCCTCGGCGGCCTCCCGGGTGTCGTCGATGATCTGCCAGAAGTCGGTCTCGTCCATCACCGCTCCAGCATCCCTGTTCGGCCGCACGCGCGCATGCGAAGAGCGGGTGAATCACCCGGAACCACGCGAAAAACCCGGAACGGCGCGAAGCCCCCGCTGCCCCTCCCAGACCCCCGGACGCGCGGAACCCCGCGCCGTCCGGGGACGACGCGGGGTTCCGGTGCTGCCGGAGGAGGACCCTCGGCGGTGAGCCTTACAGGCCGAGCTCGACCTCGAACTCGCCGGCCTCCAGGATCTCCTTGACGGCCACCAGGTAGCGGGCGGCGTCGGCGCCGTCCACCAGGCGGTGGTCGTAGGAGAGCGACAGGTAGGTCATGTCACGGATGCCGATGGCGGTGCCGCCGTCGGCCTCGATGACGACCGGGCGCTTGACCGTCGCGCCGATGCCCAGGATCGCGGCCTGGTTCGGCGGCACGATGACGGTGTCGAACAGCGCGCCACGCGAACCGGTGTTGCTGATGGTGAAGGTGGCGCCGGACAGCTCGTCCGGGGTGATCTTGCTGTCGCGCACCTTGCCGGCCAGCTCGGCGGTCTTCTTGGAGATGCCGGCGATGTTGAGGTCGCCCGCACCCTTGATGACCGGGGTCATCAGACCCTTCTCCGAGTCCACCGCGATACCGATGTTCTCGGAGTCGAAGTAGGTGATGGTGCCCTCGGCCTCGTTGATCCGGGCGTTGATGACCGCGTGGGCCTTCAGCGCCTGGGCGGCGGCCTTGACGAAGAACGGCATCGGGGACAGCTTCACGCCCTCGCGGGCGAGGAAGGAGTCCTTGGCCTTGCCGCGCAGCGACATGATCTTGGTGACGTCCACCTCGACCACGCTGGTGAGCTGCGCCTGCTCGTGCAGGGCCTTCATCATGTTGTCGCCGATGACCTTGCGCATGCGGGTCATCTTGACCGTCTGACCGCGCAGGGCCGACGGCGCGGCGGCGGCCTTCGGCGCGGCGGCCGGGGCGGCAGCGGCGACCGGGGCGGCCTGCGCGGCGGCGGCCTTGGCGGCCTCGGCGGCGGCCAGGACGTCCTGCTTGCGGATGCGACCGCCGACACCGGTGCCGGTGACGGAGGCCAGCGCGACGCCGTGCTCGGCGGCGAGCTTGCGCACCAGCGGGGTGACGTAGGCGTCACCGGCGTCGGCCACCGGGGCGGCCGGCGCGGCCGGGGCAACCGGAGCCGGAGCGGCAACGGGGGCCGGGGCAGCCGGGGCGACCGGAGCCGGAGCGGCAACCGGAGCCGGAGCGGCCGGAGCGGCGGCGACCGGAGCCGGAGCCGGAGCCGGGGCAGCCGGGGCAACCGGAGCCGGAGCGGCCACCGGAGCGGCCGGAGCCGGAGCGGCAACCGGAGCCGGGGCAGCCGGAGCGGCCGGGGCCGGAGCGGCGGCGACCGCGCCGGCGGCACCGATCAGGGCGAGCTGGGCGCCGACCTCGGCGGTCTCGTCCTCGCCGACCAGGATCTTCACCAGGGTGCCGGCGACCGGCGACGGGATCTCGGTGTCGACCTTGTCGGTGGAGACCTCGAGCAGCGGCTCGTCGATCTCGACGGTGTCACCCTCGGCCTTCAGCCAGCGGGTGACGGTGCCCTCGGACACGCTCTCGCCCAGGGCGGGGAGCAGCACCGGGGTGGCGTCGCCGGCCGGGGCGGCCGGAGCGGCAACGGGGGCCGGGGCAGCCGGAGCGACCGGAGCCGGAGCGGCGACCGGAGCCTCCGCGACCGGGGTCGGAGCGGCCGGCGCGGCCTCGGCGACCGGCGCCGGGGCGGCCACCGGGGCGCCCGAGCCGTCGTCGATGATCGCGAGCTCGGCGCCGACCTCGACGGTCTCGTCCTCGCCGACCTTGATCGAGGCCAGAATGCCGGAGGCCGGGGCCGGGATCTCGGTGTCGACCTTGTCGGTGGAGACCTCGAGCAGCGGCTCGTCGACCTCCACGCGCTCACCCTCGGCCTTCAGCCAACGGGTGACGGTGCCCTCGGAAACGCTCTCGCCCAGCGCGGGCAGTGTTACTGAGACCGCCATGGTTTCAGCGACTCCTATCAAGTCTTGCGAACTGGAAGATGGGGGGTGTGGTGGGCGCGATCAGTCGTGCGCGTGCAGCGGCTTGCCGGCCAGCGCCAGGTGCGCCTCGCCCAGGGCCTCGGACTGGGTCGGGTGCGCGTGGATGAGCTGCGCGACCTCGGCCGGCAGAGCCTCCCAGTTGTAGATCAACTGGGCCTCGCCGACCTGCTCGCCCATGCGGGCGCCGACCATGTGGACGCCGACCACGGCGCCGTCCTTGACCTGGACGAGCTTGATCTCGCCGGCGGTCTTCAGGATCTTGCTCTTGCCGTTGCCGGCCAGGTTGTACTTGACGGTGACGACCTTCTCCTTGCCGTACAGCTCGACGGCCTTGGCCTCGGAGATGCCGACGGAGGCCACCTCGGGGTTGGAGTAGGTCACGCGCGGGACGCCGTCGTAGTCGATCGGCACCGGCTTGAGGCCGGCCAGCCGCTCGGCGACCAGGATGCCCTCGGCGAAGCCGACGTGGGCGAGCTGGAGGGTCGGGGCCAGGTCGCCGACGGCCGAGACGGTCGGCACGTTGGTGCGCATGTACTCGTCGACGAGGACGTAGCCGCGGTCCATCGCGACACCGTTCTCCTCGTAGCCGAGGCCGGCCGAGACCGGGCCGCGGCCGATGGCGACGAGCAGCAGGTCGGCGTCGATCTGCTTGCCGTTCTCGGTGGAGACGCGCACACCGGTCTCGGTGTACTCGACGCCCGAGAAGCGGGCCTTCAGCTCGAACTTGATGCCACGCTTGCGGAAGGCGCGCTCCAGCAGCTTGGAGGAGTTCTCGTCCTCCAGCGGAACCAGGTGCGGCAGGGCCTCGACGATGGTGACGTCGACGCCGAACGACTTCCAGACGGAGGCGAACTCGACACCGATCACGCCGCCGCCGAGGATGACGGCCGACTTCGGGATGCGGTCGAGCTTGAGGGCGTGGTCCGAGGAGATGACGCGGTTGCCGTCGATCTCCAGGCCCGGGATGGAGCGCGGCACGGAACCGGTGGCCAGGATGATGTGGCGGCCCTCGATGCGCTGGCCGTTGACGTCCACCGAGGTCGGCGAGGAGAGCTTGCCCTCACCCTGGACGAAGGTGACCTTGCGGGACGCCACGAGACCCTGGAGGCCCTTGTACAGGCCGGCGACGACGTCGTCCTTGTACTTGTGGACGCCGTTGATGTCGATGCCCTGGAAGGTGGCCAGCACGCCGAACTCGGCGGCCTCCTTCGTCTCGTCGGCGATCTCGGCCGCGTGCAGCAGCGCCTTGGTCGGGATGCAGCCGCGGTGCAGGCAGGTGCCGCCGAGCTCACCCTTCTCGACCAGGGCGACGCTCAGGCCCAGCTGGGCGCCGCGGAGCGCCGCGGCGTAACCGCCGCTTCCGCCTCCGAGAATGACTACGTCGAAAACGGTGCTGGCGTCGTTCGCCACGTCACGTCCTCCATGCAATGGGGTGTGGATCGCCGGGCCGGTCGCGGTCCGGTGGGTCGGAAGCCCTTGTGGGGCGCCCAGTCGTGCCGGAAATACATCTTCGCACTTGTTCGCGGCGGCTGATGTCCGGGTCCGCCCCAGGGGTGTCCCGAGGGGTGGCCGCAGGGGTGGGAATACCTCGGACGAAGGGGCATCGTCGCAGCTCAGGGCGATATTGACAGGGGGCGCGAGGAGGGTTCCCGAGCCCCTCGGGGCCGACGGTTCCGCACTGTGGAACAAAGTTTCGCCCGCAGCGAACAGAGGTGCGGCGCGCGTCCGCGTCCCCTACTGGCAGGTAACCCGCCCGGAACGCCGGACGGGGCCCGGCGCGCGTGCGCCGGACCCCGTCCGCGGTCGTGCCCGGCCGTCAGGCCTTGGCGCCCGCCGCGGTCTGCTCGGCGAAGCGGACCAGGGTGCGGACGGCGGTCGCGGTGCCGCCCTTCGGGGTGTAGCCGAACGGCGCGCCCTCGTGGAACGCCGGGCCGGCGATGTCCAGGTGCGCCCAGTCGACGCCCTCGGCCACGAACTCCTTCAGGAACAGGCCGGCCACCAGGCCGCCGCCCATCCGGTCGCCCATGTTGGCCAGGTCGGCGATGGTCGACTCGGTCATGCCCTTGCGCAGCTCGGCCGGCAGCGGCATCGGCCAGGACGGCTCGCCCACCTCGCCGGCGGCCGTGTGCAGGCTCTCGCGCAGCTCGTCGTTGTTGGCCATCACACCGAAGGTGCGGTTGCCCAGCGCCAGGATCATCGCGCCGGTCAGGGTCGCCACGTCGACGATGACGTCCGGGTTCTCCTCGCCGGCCCGCACGATGGCGTCGGCCAGCACCAGACGGCCCTCGGCGTCGGTGTTCAGCACCTCGACGGTCTTGCCGCCGTACATCCGCAGCACGTCACCCGGGCGGGTGGCCGAGCCGGACGGCATGTTCTCGGCCAGCGCCAGCCAGGCGGTGACGTTGACCTGGAGGCCGAGGCGCTTGGCGGCGACGACGGCGGCGAACACCGCGGCGGCACCGGCCATGTCGCACTTCATGGTCTCGTTGTGGCCGGCCGGCTTCAGCGAGATGCCACCCGAGTCGTAGGTGATGCCCTTGCCGACGAACGCCAGGGTGGCCTTGGCCTTCGGGTGGGTGTAGGCCACCTTCACCAGCCGCGGCGGGTTGACCGAGCCGTTGCCGACGCCCAGCAGGCCGCCGAAGCCGCCCTTGAGCAGCGCCTTCTCGTCCAGCACCTCGACCTTGAGGCCGTGCTCCTTGCCGGCCGCCTGGGCGAGCGCGGCGAAGGACTTCGGGTTCAGGTCGTTCGGGGCGGTGTTGACCAGGTCGCGGGCCCGGTTCATCTCCTCGCCGACGACCAGGGCGCGCTCGACGGCGGCCTTGGCGTCCTTGCTGCCCTTGCGGGTCGAGAGCAGCAGCAGCTCGCCGACCGGCTCCTTGCCGTTGCCGTTGGCCTTGTAGGTGCCGAACGCGTAGGTGCCGAGCAGACCGCCCAGCGCGACCGCCTCGACCTCCTCGGCGGACTCGGCCGGCAGGGCCAGCGCGACCTTCTTGCTGCCGGCCAGGGTGCGGGCGGCGACACCGGCGGCGCGGCGCAGGGCCTCCAGCTCGTACCCGCCCTCGGCGGCCTCGCCGAGACCGACCGCGAGCACGAGCGCGGCCTTCAGACCGGCCGGAGCGGGCACCTTGACGGCCTCGCCCTCGGCGCCGGACGCGCCCAGCGTGGCGAGAACCTCGGTCAGCTTGCCCTCGAACGCCTCGGCCACGGCCTCGGCGCCGGGGGCGAGCACGAGGCCCTTGGCGCCCTTCGCCACGCCGATCACCAGGGCGTCCGCGCGCAGCGAGGCGGCGGCGGAGGTGCTCACAGACAATGCAGTCACGTAATGCGTCCTGTTCTTATCGCGGTCCACGACCGGTCGCGGCGCGAGTGCCGCACCGGCGCAGCCCGGAGCCGCCGGTCCGGCCGACCGGCCGGTGTCCGCCGGACCCGGGACCCCTGGCTGCGCGCGCCCACCGCCGCGGCGGTCGCGCACACCAGAGGCCCCGGCGCCGCGACGAGCGCCGGACGGGCAGGACCTGCGACGGTGCAGGGCTGCGGTGCTCCCCGCATGGTAGTCCGCATGCTGGGATCACGCGCCGCCCGGTGTACCGCCTTTCGGCGCGGGGGCTTTGGCGTCCTCCTCAGCGCAGCAGCGCGAGGGCCAGCAGCGCACCGGTCGCGGCGGTCTCCGCCGTCGCGCCGAGCACGTCCCCGGTGATCCCGCCGAACCGGCGCACACAACGCCGCAGCAGCAGCCACCCGGCGCCGACGCCGAGCACAACCGCAAGTGGCAGGAGGAGGGCTGACCATCCGTCGGCCGCGCCGGCGAGCGCGAGCAGGACCGCCGCGCCGCCCGTCGAGGCGGCCGCCGCCCCCGGCGCGACCGTGCTCGCCACCATCGCGCCCAGCCCGCCGGGCCGGGCCGCCGGCACCGTCCGCAGACAGCCCCAGGCGAGCGCGCACCGCGCGGCCACCGCCGCCGTGAGCACCGCGAGCGCTCCGCGCGCCGGGGAGTGCGCGAACTCGCCGGCCAGCGCGGCCACCTGCCCGAGCAGCACGAGGACGAGGGTGAGGACGCCGAACGGGCCGATGTCCGACTGCTTCATGATCCGCAGCGCGTCCTCGGCCGGCTTCCCGCTGCCCAGGCCGTCCGCGACGTCCGCCAGGCCGTCCAGGTGCAGCCCCCGGGTGAGCACCGCGAGCACCCCGACGGCCGCGACCGCGCCGAGCAGACCGCCCGCGCGCCAGGCGACCAGCGCCCCCGCGCCCGCCGCGAGCGCCCCGAGCACCGCGCCGACCAGCGGCGCGGCCACCATCGCCCGCCCTCCGGACGCCCGGTCCCAGCGCTCGACCCGCACCGGCAGCACCGACAGCGTCCCGAACGCGAACCGCAGCCCGTCCCGCACCACCGACCACCCACTCCCGTCCACGAACCGCCCGCCCGAACCGCCCGCCCGACCCGCCCGCCCGCCCGGGGCGCGGCGGGCGCGCGCGGCGAAAGGGCCCGGGATCCGTCACCCTCGACGGATCCCGGGCCCCCAGCGCGTGCGCGCCCCTACAGCTTTCCGAGCAGCTCCGCCGCGGTCGGCAGCCGCGCCGGTTCCTTCGGCGCCGCCGGCACGAACGCCGTCGGCACCTGGTCGGCCAGCGTGTCCGCCGCGGCCTGGAGCAGCGGCAGCGCCATCAGCGCGCCGACGCCCTCGCCCATGGTGATCCCCTGCTCCTGGAGCGGCGTCAGGGTCAGCCGGTCGTACGCCTTCGCCTGGGCCGGCTCGCCGCTGGTCTGCCCGGCCCGCCACCACTCCGGCGCCCGGAACGCGATCCGCTGCGCGACCAGCGCGCAGGCCGCCGAGACGACGCCGTCCAGCACCACCGGCAGCTTCCGCACCGCGGCCTGCAGCAGGAACCCGGTGATCGCGGCGAAGTCCGCCCCGCCGGTGGCCCCGAGCAGCGCCAGCTGGTCGCCCAGCACCGGCCGCGCCCGCCGCAGCGAGTCGCGCACGGTCGCGCACTTGACCATCCACACCCGGTCGTCGACGCCCGAGCCGCGCCCGGTCACCGCCGCCGCGTCCGTCCCGCAGAGCGCGCCGACCAGCACCGCCGCCACCGTGGTCGAGCCGACCCCGAGGTCGCCCAGCACCACCAGGTCGGTTCCGGCGTCCGCCTCCTCGTCGGCGACGGCCATCCCGGCCCGGAACGCCGCGGCGGTCTCCTCGGGGCTCAGCGCGTCCTCGACGTCGATCCGTCCGGAGCCGCGCCGCACCCGGTGCGCCGTCACCTCGTCGGGGAAGTCCGCGACGTCGGCGTCGACCGCGACGTCCACCACCCGCACCTCGGCGCCGAACCGCCGGGCCAGCAGCGCGACCGGCGCGGTGCCGTCGAGCACGGCCCGTACGCGCGCCGCCGTCCCGCCCTGGGCGGGCAGCCGGGACACCCCGAGACCGGCCACCCCGTGGTCGGCGGCGAACAGCACCACCTTGGGCGCCGTCAGCGGCCGCACCGGGGAGCGCCCCTGCACGGAGGACAGCCAGGCGCCCAGCTCCTCCAGCTTGCCGAGGCCGCCCAGCGGCCGGTCCAGCTCCTGCCACCGCTCCTCGGCGGCGCGCCGGGCGCTCTCGTCGGGGCGTTCGACGAGCGAGGAGAACGTATCGAGATCCACGGTCGTGTCCATCGTCCGGAAGGCTACACGCCGCGGGTGTGCACCGGGTCGGAGCGCCCCCGGAGCGAAGAGGGGTGCAGGTGTTCAGCCGACGGCGGGCTTGACGGTGAGAACCTGCCCCGCCACCACCAGCAGCACACGCTCGGAGGCGTCGGCGACCGCCATGTTCAGCCGGCCCAGGGTGTCGCGGAACCGCCGGCCGGAGGCGGTGGCCGGGACGACGCCCATGCCGACCTCGTTGCTGACCGCCACGACCTGCCGCCGGGTGCCCGCCCAGGCCTCCGCCAGCGCCGTGCAGCGCCCCTGCACCGCAGCCTCGCCGCCGTCCCGCCAGACCTCGTCGTCCCAGGCGCCGCACTCGTCCATCACCGCGGTGAGCCAGAGCGCCAGGCAGTCGATCAGCACCGGCGCCGGATCGGCGGTGTCGGCCAGGACGGTCTCCAGGTCGCAGGTCTCGACGGTGCGCCAGCTAGCCGGACGCCGGTCCCGGTGCAGCGCGACCCGCTGCGCCCACTCCGCGTCGCCGTCCCGGGTGCCGCTGGTGGCCACGTACAGCACGTCGGCGTGCCGGGCGAGCAGCTGCTCGGCCCTGGTCGACTTGCCGGACCGGGCGCCGCCGAGGACGAGGGTGCGGGGGAGCGCGGCGTCAGGTGTCATGCACCCCATCCTCGCGCACCGCGCATACCGAAGATCCGGCCGGGCAACCTGAGGGCAGGTCCTCTCTTTCGGATCACGACCGCCTGGCGTGATCCGAAAGAGAGGACCTAGGGTGCGCAGCACAGCGCATCGCTGGTCGTCGGCGGGAGGAGCCGGGCATGGTCTGGACGTGGCGGTACGAGAAGGCGGACGGCAGCGAGGTCGCCCCGGGCAACGGGCAGGCGGAGGAGTTCGCCGGCCAGGGGGACGCGGAGACCTGGATCGGGGAGAACTGGAAGCAGTTGGCCGAGGACGGCGTGGACCGCGCCGTGCTGCTGGACGACGGCCGCGAGATCTACTCCATGAGCCTGCACGAGGGCTGATCCGGCCCGTGCGGGGGGCCGCTCGCGATCGCGCGAGCGGCCGGGGGTGCCAAACGGTCAGCCGGTACCGGGGCTACTTCATCCCGATGACGTGCAGCAGCGCGGCGACCTGCCGGTACGGGTCGGTGCGGCCGGCCCGCTCCTCGGCCTCCAGCAGCTGGGCGAGCTGCCGGCCGTCCACGGGCGGCGCGTCGTCGGGGGCGCTGTCGGTGAGGACCCGGACGCCGTACCAGTGCCGCAGCGGCACGGACACCTCGGAGAGGGTGACGGCGAGGTCGCCGATCCGGTCGGCGCGGGCCGCCAGACCGAGCCGGTTGTAGTACCGGTCGCTCTCGAAGGCGTGCAGGGCGGCCCGCCAGTCGCCGGCGGCGGCGGGCCGCAGGGCGAGCGCGTCGCGGTTGCGGACCACCAGCGAGAGCAGCCCGCCGGGGGCGAGCAGCCGGGCCAGCGAGGCGATCATCGGATCGGGGTCGGGCAGGTACATCAGGACGCCGTGGCAGAGCACGACGTCGAAACTGCGGGCCCCGAACCAGCGGCCGCACTGGTGGCCGTCGCCGATGAGCAGCTGGATCCGCTCCCGGACGGCCTCGGACTCCTCGGCGAGCGCCTCCTGGGCGGCGCCGAGCGCGGCCGGGTCGGAGTCGATGCCGGTGACGTAGTGGCCGGCCCGCGCCAGCCGCAGGGCCTGGGTGCCCTGGCCGCAGCCGATGTCGAGGACGCGCTGCGCGGTGCGGCCGGTGAGCTGCTCGGCGAGCTGCCGGGCGACCATCTCCTGCCGGACGAGGTTGCGCAGGGTGCCGGAGCGCCCCTGCGAGGGGCCGGTGGCGCCGGCGAAGGCGCCGCTGCGCGAGGGCAGCCGCTTCTCGTGGCCGGCGCGGTCGTACCCGGCGCGGTCGTCCGCGGCCCGCTCGTCCGTAGTCCGGTAGTCCGCGGTCCGGTCGTACCCGGTCAGCTCGTGACCGGTCCGCTCCTGGCCGGGCCGCTCGTACCCGCCGCGCTCCGGGTGGAGCCGGTCGTGGCCGCCGCCGCCCTGGCCGGGGAGCGCGTACAGGCCGGGCCCGTCCCACAGGGGAGGGGCCCAGCCGGAGTCCACCGGTTCGGCGGTCAGGGCTTCTCCCCGCGCCGCACCTGCGGCTTGGGCAGTCGCAGCCGGCGCATCTGCAGGATGCGCATCAGGCCGTAGGCGACCGCGCCGCGGGTGTTCTGCCCGGCGAAGCGCTCGGCGAGCTGCTTGCGCAGGCCGAGGCCCAGCCGGACGAAGTCCAGGATCACCAGGACGAAGAAGAGCAGGAACAGCAGCGTGGAGAGCAGCTGCAGGGCCGGCACCTTCACGATGCTGAGCACCAGGATGAGGACGGCGGCGGGCAGGAAGAACTCGGCGAGCGACCAGCGGGCGTCCACGTAGTCGCGGGTGAACTTCCGTACCGGGCCCTTGTCACGGGCCGGCAGGTGGCGTTCGTCGCCGTCCATCAGCGCCTGGCGCTGCTTCTCGCGTTCGGAGCGCATCCGCTCGCGGGCCTGGCGGGAGGCCTCCTTGCGGTCCTTGGGCACGGTGACCCGGGTGCGGCGGTGGGCCTCGGCCTCGCTGCGCTTGGGCGTGGGCCGGCCCTTCTTCGCCTGCGGGTCGCGGGCCTGGGTCTTCTCGTCCTGCTTCTCCAGCACGGCGGCGGAGGCGGCGGCATCATCTGAACGGCGTCGGAACACACCACCAGCGTACGGGGTGCGCGGGAGGTTCTTCCGGTCGCCCGGGAACCGAACGGGTATCGATCGCGTCCCGGACCGGCCGCGCCGGGGTGCTCCGGGGGTTTCCCGTAGGGGATCACTCCGCTGACCGGCGGGTGGAATGAGGGCGGGATCCACCCCGCGGATGAGGTTCCCGGGACCGAGCTGTAGCAGGCTTGTTGCAGGCAGGTGCACTGCGGCGACGGGCTCGCTGCACATACACTCGTCGTGTCTGGTAAGAGACAGAGACCGCAGGCCGGAGAAGGGGGCACCCGAGGCCCATGAGCGACGGAATCATGAAGCGTATGGGGCTGATCTTCCGCTCCAAGGCGAACAAGGCCTTGGACCGGGCGGAGGATCCGCGTGAGACGCTCGATTATTCGTACCAGAAGCAGCTTGAGCTGCTGCAGAAGGTGCGTCGTGGCGTCGCGGACGTGGCCACCTCGCGCAAGCGCCTGGAGCTCCAGCTGACCCAGCTGCAGCAGCAGTCGGCGAAGTACGAGGACCAGGGCCGCAAGGCCCTCTCGCTCGGCCGGGAGGACCTCGCCCGCGAGGCGCTGACCCGCAAGGCGAACATGCAGTCCCAGATCAACGACCTGGAGGTGCAGTACCAGCAGCTCCAGGCCGAGGAGGAGAAGCTCACGCTCGCCTCCCAGCGGCTGCAGGCCAAGGTCGACGCCTTCCGCACCAAGAAGGAGACGATCAAGGCCACCTACACCGCGGCCCAGGCGCAGACCCGGATCGCCGAGTCCTTCTCCGGAATCTCGGAGGAGATGGGCGATGTCGGCCTCGCGATCCAGCGGGCCGAGGACAAGACCGCGCAGATGCAGGCCCGGGCCGGTGCGATCGACGAGCTGCTGGCCTCCGGCGCGCTCGACGACGCCAGCGGTCTCGGCCGCAAGGACGACATCGAGGCCGAGCTGGAGCGGGTGGCCGGCGGTTCCGACGTCGAGCTGGAGCTGGCCCGGATGAAGGCCGAGCTGACGGGCGGCTCGCCGGCCGCCGGCCCGCAGGCGATCGAGCAGGGCCGCCCGCAGGACGCCGCGCCGCAGCAGCAGGACAACCCGCGGATCAACTACAACAAGTGAAGACGATCGGCATCTGACCTGAGCTCCACCCCGGGAACACCTCCGGGAACATCCCCAGGAACAGGGAGACGCACGGCATGATCATGAGGGTCATGGGTGAGGGGCAGTTCGAGGTGGGCGAGACCCACCTGAACCGGCTCAACGAGCTCGACGACGAGCTTCTCACCGCACTGGAGTCGGGGGACGAGGAACACTTCCGCCGGGCGCTCGTCGAGCTGCTCGGCGCCGTGAAGACGTTCGGCACCCCGCTGCCGGACGATTCGCTGGAACCGTCCGACCTGATCCTGCCGGACGTCGAGGCGACCATCGACCAGGTCCGCGAGCTGCTGCGGGCCGAGGGCGACGGTCTCATCCCGGGCATTCCCGAGTAGCCGCCGTCTCGCGCCAGACACCGAGGGCGGGCCCCCTCCGCACGGAGGGGGCCCGCCCTTGTCGGTGTCCGCGGTGTCCGCCGCGGCGAACCGGTGCGGACCGGCCGCGGCGAACCGCTACGGCAGGGCCAGCATCCGGTCCAGCGCCGCCTTGGCGTACCGCTCGGTCTCCGGGTCGACGGTGATCACGTTCGGCACCCGGCCCTCGACCAGCGACTCCAGCGCCCAGACCAGGTGCGGGAGGTCGATCCGGTTCATGGTGGAGCAGAAGCAGACCGCGCGGTCCAGGAAGACGATCTCCTTGTCCGGGTGCGCCTTGGCGAGGCGGCGGACCAGGTTGAGCTCGGTGCCGATGGCCCACTTCGAGCCGGGCTCGGCGGCGTCCAGCGCCTTGATGATGTACTCGGTCGAGCCGACCATGTCCGCGGCCGAGACGACCTCGTGCCGGCACTCCGGGTGCACCAGGACGTTGACGCCGGGGATCCGCTCGCGCACGTCGTTCACCGAGTCCAGGGTGAACCGGCCGTGCACCGAGCAGTGGCCGCGCCAGAGGATCATGCGGGCGTCCCGCAGCTGCTCGACGGTCAGGCCGCCGTTGGGCTTGTGCGGGTTGTAGACGACGCAGTCGTCCAGCGAGAAGCCCATGTCGCGCACGGCGGTGTTGCGGCCGAGGTGCTGGTCGGGCAGGAACAGCACCTTCTGGCCCTGCTCGTACGCCCACTCCAGCGCCCGCTGGGCGTTGGAGGAGGTGCAGATGGTGCCGCCGTGCCGGCCGGTGAAGGCCTTGATGTCGGCGGAGGAGTTCATGTACGAGACCGGGACGGTCACGTCGGCTATGCCGGCGTCGGTCAGCACGTCCCAGCACTCGGCGACCTGCTCGGCGGTGGCCATGTCGGCCATCGAGCAGCCCGCGGCGAGGTCCGGCAGGACGACCTGCTGGTTCTCGCCGGTGAGGATGTCGGCCGACTCGGCCATGAAGTGCACGCCGCAGAAGACGATGAACTCGGCCTCCGGGCGGGCCGCCGCGTCCCTGGCGAGCTTGAAGGAGTCGCCGGTGACGTCGGCGAACTCGATCACCTCGTCGCGCTGGTAGTGGTGGCCCAGGATGAAGACGCGGTCGCCGAGCGCGGCCTTGGCGGCGCGGGCGCGCTCGACCAGGTTCGGGTCGGAGGCCGGGGGGAGGTCGCCGGGGCACTCGACGCCGCGCTCGCTGTTCGGGTCGGCCTCGCGGCCGAGCAGCAGCAGAGCGAGCGGCGTCGGGGTGGGGTCGACGCCGTAGGTCTCGGTGATGGTGGTGGTCACGGGCGAGTGCCCTTCTGTGCGGCCGATCAAGTGGTGCGGCCTTTTCGTCTATCTGACGCAATCTATGATAACCGGTTAGCGTCAGAGTGACGATGGCCATCCTGTCGATGTGACGAGAACCGCTCGCCGGTTCGGAGCCTTCCCTGGCGCCTCCGGCGTGGCCGGAACGGGATCCGGGCCCGGCCGGGTTTCGCTGGTGGCATGAAGGCAATCGTGATCCGCCGCTACGGCGGCCCCGAGGTGGTCGAGTACACCGACCTGCCCGACCCGAAGGTCGGCCCGGACTCCGTGCTGGTGCAGGTCAGGGCGGCCGGGGTGAACCCGGTCGACTGGAAGGTGCGCGACGGGCGGCTGGACGGCCTGCTCGACGCGCACTTCCCGCTGGTGCCGGGCTGGGACGCGGCGGGCGTGGTCCGCGCGGTGGGCGGCGGGGTCACCGAGTTCGCCCCCGGCGACGAGGTCTACGGCTACGTCCGCAAGGACGCGGTCGAGCACGGCACCTACGCCGAACTGGTCGCCGCGCCGGTCCGCACCCTGGCCCGCAAGCCGGCCGCGCTGGACTGGGCGCAGGCCGGCGGACTGCCGCTGGCCGGGCTGACCGCCCTCCAGGCGCTGCGGGCGGTGGGCGTGGGCGCCGGCGACACCGTCCTGGTGCACGCCGCCGCCGGTGGGGTGGGCCACCTGGCCGTCCAGCTCGCCCGGGCCTTCGGCGCCCGGGTGATCGGCACCGCCGGCGAGCGCAACCACGCCTATCTGCGCGGGCTCGGCGCCGAGCCGGTCCGGTACGGCGAGGGGCTGGCCGACCGGGTCCGGGCGCTGGCCCCGGAGGGTGTGGACGCCGCGCTCGACCTGGTCGGCGGGGACGCCGTCGAGGTCTCGGCCGGACTGGTCGCCGACCCGGCGCGGATCGCCTCGGTCGCCGACTTCGGGGTGAAGGCCCGCGGCGGCCGGTACGTCTGGGCCCGCCCGGACGCCGCGGGGTTGGCCGAGCTGGCCGCGCTCGCCGACGAGGGGCGGCTGACCGTGACCGTCGCCTCCACCTTCCCGCTCGCCCAGGCCGCCTCCGCCCAGGCGCTCAGCGCCGAGGGCCGCACCCGGGGCAAGATCGTCCTGCTCACCGCCTGACGCGGTGGCGCGCCAGCGGTGGTCCGGCGACCACCGGCGGCGTACCGGAACCGACGGACGGAAGCCCCCGTTCCGTCATCCGCCAGCGGTGAGCTCGCTCCTGTCATCCGCCAGAATGGGTGCCGAACCGTTTCGGCGGGCCCCCGCCGCTTCCCGGCGGTGGCCGTCCCGCCCCCGCCCCCGATCCCGCCCCCGCCCCCGATCCCAACGCCGCACGACCCGTGGAGCCCCGCACCGATGAGCAGCAGCCGAGCGCACGAGACGGTCGGGGCCTCCCTGGACGAGACCGACCGCCTCCTCCTCGCCCGGCTGGCCGGCGACGGCCGCGCCTCCTACGCGGAGATCGGCCTCCAGGTGAACCTCTCCGCCACCGCCGTGCGCCGCCGGATCGACCGGCTGCGGGCGCGCGGGGTGGTCCGCGGCTTCACCGTGGTGCTCGACCCCTCGGTGCTCGGCTGGCAGACCGAGGCCTTCGTCGAGGTCTACTGCCGCGAACGGACCGCCCCCGAGGAGATCCTCGCCAGCCTGCGCCAGTTCCCCGAGGTGGTCGCCGCCTGGACGGTCACCGGCGACCCGGACGCCCTGGTCCACCTGCGGGCCGCCGACATGCGCCACCTGGAGGCGGTCATCGAGCGGATCCGCCGCGAGCCCGGCGTCCAGCGCAGCCGCTCCTCCGTCGTCCTCTCCCAGCTGATCGGGTAGCTCTTGTCCTAGGGCCCGTCTTCAAACCCCCGCCTGCGGGCCGACGCCGGGGCACGCACCTC
>NZ_JBHSOF010000083.1:0-22598 GCF_042656005.1 Kitasatospora misakiensis
ACCATGCCTGAGCAGCGAAAAGTCATACGCTGCAAGCGGATTGCGGATGCCTTCTGAGTCCAGTCGGGAACGGGATCCCTGTGGTGGGCCGTGAGCCACGCTTCGGCGGTGAGGACCTGTTCGAGTGGTGCGATCGATGTCGACAGACCGCCCGCAGCCAGTCTCAGGTGGCTGCGGAGCCTGCCGGGATGAACGAGGCCGAGGCTTGCGAGATGGCCGTCGACCATCGCTGACAGCTCCTGCAGGTTGGTACGCAACCCGGTGTAGTGGTCGGCGTTGAAACTGCCCTTGGTTGTACGCCTTGCTGTCTCGGGTGGCAGGAGCGAGGCCATGGCCTGGGCAAGGATCGGCTTGTAGGCGTACAGCGGCGGACGTAGGCCGAGCGGAGTGGTCAGGACAGCGTTGATCACCAGGGGATCGAGAAAACGGATTGTGCAATTCGATGCCGTGGGTGGCGGCTACCTCGGTGTCGGCGACTGCCGTGCGGGCAACCTCACGGACCTCGTCCACCAGTACCTGCACGGAGAAGTCGAGACCATCCAGCGAGTCGGTGGCGCAAGCTGCGCTTTGGGCGGCGTTGACGAGGAGACGGGCGGCGTGGGGAGTTCCCCAGGTGGGGAAGGGCATGAGCGGGAACCAGGTGACCCTCCCGTGGTCGTCACGGTCGGATCTTCCGGTGGAATCGGCGAGGGAGGCCAGGGCTCGGCGTCGATCAATGCGTCCTGTGCGAATGGCATCCCGGAGCAACGGGCCGACAGCGGTGTGGCCCAGGCGGGCCCAGCCGAATGCCTCGCCGACTGCTCGGGGGAAGCGTCGGTGGCGGATCAGGTCTGCGAGGTGGATGGGTGGTTGGAAGAGGACACTGTCCCCGCCGTCGCCGGTCAGGTGGGTCCGTACTCCCAACTCCTGACGTAGCCAGGTGAGCTGGCCGGAGAATCGAGCGAGAGTGAGGGTGGATGGCGCAGGCTCGTCGGTAGCCGGGATGTCGGTGATGGAGCTGTAAGGCAGGTGAAGATCAGTGAGTGGCATCAAACGATGGGTGATGCGGCACGGGTAGCGAGCCGCCGCGAGCCGTGCATGGTGGAGGTCGGCCCCGTCGATCTGCGCGGCCGGGTGAACGGTCACCGCGTTGAGCCGCCGCCCAGGAGGGAGTCCGGCGGCGGCGATGACCGCGATGCTCGTGGAGTCGAGCCCGCCGGAGAGATCGCACGACAGCGCGGGATCCGAGTCGGTTCGCATGGTGACTGCTCGTTCGAGGGCGTCTCGGAGTCGGAGGTGGGGCAGGGGCCTCTCCACCGGTGTCGGCCGCCAGCAGGGGCTGGCGCGAAGAGGTGTGCCGCTCGCGGGCAACTCGATGCGTGCACCAGGGGGTAGCTGCTGAATGCCGGTGAAGAAGGACCGTGTGTTGGCCAGTGCCGGGACCGATGGCAAGAACACTGCGCAGGCCAAGCGTTCGGTGTCGATGG
The DNA here is from genome assembly GCF_042656005.1 of Kitasatospora misakiensis. NCBI lineage: Bacteria > Bacillati > Actinomycetota > Actinomycetes > Kitasatosporales > Streptomycetaceae > Kitasatospora > Kitasatospora misakiensis. The sequence continues at coordinate 1,467 of NZ_JBHSOF010000083.1, forward strand.
TGGCCCTCGTCAGCGCGGCGAGAAGCCGGGCGGACGTGGACCAAGCCCAACATCCGTTCCACAGGGTTGCGTACACCGGCAGAGAGGCGGCGGGGTCGGTGTACACGATGACGCCTATGGCGGTCTCCTCGACCACGGCATACAGACCGGGCCAGCGCCAGCCAAGGTCCGTGGATGGGCCTGATCGAGTCTGCTGCAAAAGTTCGGCGTCATCGGCCCCGCAACGGCCGATGAGGAAGATCCTGTGGCCCTCGGCGGAGGTCGACGGGATCCGTACGGGTCCGCTGCCGATACGCCAGGTTGGTGATCCGGGCGCCACCGGTGTGGCTCCGGCTGGGCGTGGGCGGGGAGCTACCGCGGAGCTGAATCCACCGTAGAACATGCTTCCTCCCGGGAGCTTTGACAGGCGTGGTGCGGCCTCGGCGGACCGAGGCCGCACCACCTGGGCGTCAGCTGTTGTAGGCGCGGCGCTTGTCCTCGCTGCTGCCCTTGCCCTGGCCCTCGGTGAGAGCGGTGAGGTCGCCGATCTCGATGGTCAGGTCGTCGTCCTCGGGCTCGGTGGTCTGCTGCTCGAACATGGAATGGCCTCCTTGAGGAATGAGGTGTGTCCTCCCGGGCCCGCATGGGCGGGCCCGGGGTCGACCGCCGGTGAGGCGGTCACTCCTGCTCCGATGCCATGAGCAGGAAATCGCGGGGTGCTGTGCGAAGGCATGGAACTAGTGAGGCCTGCCGCCGGGCAGTTGGCGTATCCGCGAGCGACGGCGGCCGGACAGTCGGCGCGTGATCGAGCGGACCGTACGACGAGGGCCGGTGAGGAACTGCCTTCGAGTCAACGGTTGTGCGGGGATCCCGAGCTCGGCCCAGACTTTCTTGCCGTGGTCGGTTCTCTCGAAGCCATGGTTGAGGGACAGCCGCTGGACGAGGAGCATGCCGCGGCCCGATTCCGCGTCCGGGGAGGCGGAGCGTGCGGTCGGGAGAGTGGTGGAGTCGTCGTGGACCTCGATCAGAAGCCTGCGCTGAATCGGGTTGATGCGCAGACCGATGGTCAAAATCGCTCCGGCGCCGTGCTGGACCGCATTCGCTACAAGCTCAGAGGTGATCACCGCAATGGAGTCCTTGGCGCAGTCGTCCAAGTGGACGTGCCAGTCTGCGAGCTGGGTCTGGATCCATCGTCTTGTTCGGGGAACAGCGATGGGAACGCGGGGTACGGCGGCTGATGAGCTGTGCGAAGGCATGGCTGGGAACCCTTCGGTACGTGAGCAAAGGGGGAGCGCGAGCATGTCCGACCCGTGTGGGCAGCCTGCTCGGCCAGAGAGTGGGCCGCTCCGGCTTGCCTGACGTACAGTCAACAGGCGTGCACTAGAAGTGAGTGCGGCGGATGGTCCCTTGCTGCTTGAAACCCTTGAAACTGGAGCCGGGAGACGAGGCCAATGGCACGCGGACGGACGGCGAACCTGAAACTGGCACACCTGCTCGCCGAGTGCCGGTGGAGAAGCAACGGTGAGTTCGCGCGTGCGATCAATCGAGCCGGCACCGAGGGCGGTTTCAAGCTCAGGTACGACGAGTCGGCGGTGTCGCACTGGCTCTCCGGAACCCGGCCCATGGCGAAGTACCGGAAGGTGGTGCTGGAGGTTCTGAGCCGGCGTCTCGGACGTGTCGTCACGGCATTCGAGGCCGGATTCGTGGATCGGCCCGATGAGGAGGAGCCGTCCGTCGATATGGTGGAAGGACTGGTCGATCTCGGGAGTGCCGACATGGATCCATCACGCAGAGGCGTGCTCGGGGCGGGCCTCTACTCGGTAGCGCTGACCATTCCCGGATGGCCGGACGTGGTGGGGCGGTTCGAGAGGCTCAGGTCCGATCCGCACAGCAGGATCGGGATGGGGGAGGTCGAGTCCGTCATCGCGATGACGGAGCGGATCAGTGAGATCGACGACCAGTTCGGCGGGCGTTCTGCGCGGCCCATGGCGGCCGCGTTCATGGTCAACAACATCGTTCCGTACCTTCGTGCCACGGCTTCGGAGGAGGTTCGTAGGGCGATGCTTTCCGCAGCGGCCGATCACCTCTACCTGTCGGGGTACATGGCCGTCGACGAACGGCTGGACACTCTGGGGCAGAGCTACTACACCAAGGCGCTGGAGCTCGCGCTGGCGGCGGGTGACCATCTGACGTACTGCACCACGCTGCGAGGGATGAGCGTGCAGGCCGTGGAACTCGGACACGGGGCGGAGGCCGTACGACTGGCGGAGGCCGCGTCGAGTGCCTCGCCGCAGGCCGGGCCACGGATGCGGGCGTTTCTGGCCGGGCAGCAGGCGCATTCCCTCGCGCGGACCGGTGACCGCGCGGGGGCGTTGGCGATGCTGCGTGCGGCGGAAGTCGCCATGGAGCAGGCCGAGTCCAAGGCCAAGGCTCACGGCTCGTACGATCCCGCGTCGCTCGCCTACCACGTGGCTCAGGTGAATCACGAACTCGGCGATCGGGAGGGGGCGATCAGGGCGTTGCAACGCTCCGAGAAGGTCAGGCCCGCCGTCTATCGGCGGGCCAGGGTGCGTCATCGGGCGATGCTTGCCGAGTGGCAGGTCGAGGTCGGGAGGGTCGAAGAAGCCTTGCAGAACTGGCACTTGGCCTTGGACGAATACCCGCAGGTGCAGTCCGGTCGGGCGGACGACCGGTTTCGGGCGATGGTCGCGGTGCTGCGGCCGCACGGGCGTGGCGCGCAGGTGCGTGAACTGCTGGATCGGGCGCGGTCGATGGCCGGTGAGGGGGTGGGGTGAGTCAGCCGAGGAGGGTGGCGAGTTCGGAGTCGAAGAGGACGGTGGGGTCGAACCGCATGCCGGTGAAGTGGCCGGCGAGTTCGAGGGAGAGGGCGCCGTGGAGGCGGGTCCAGAGGGTCAGGAAGAGGGCGAGGGCCTCGGGTGGGGCGGGGTGGCCGGCGGCCCAGGTGCGGTGGTCGGCGAGGTGGGTGGAGAGGGGTGAGGCGGGGGTGGCCGGGGGGAGGGCGGCGGTACAGGCGTCGATGAGGGTGGCCGCGATCTCCTGGGAGATCGCGGTGGTGTCCTCCGGGGCGTGGTAGCCGGGGACGGGCGTGCCGTAGACCAGCAGGTAGCGCTGCGGGTCGGCCAAGGCCCAGGTCCGCAGGGTATGGGCGAGGCCGGCCAGGTCGGCGCCGTCGTCGGCGGCCGTGCGGAGGGTGTCGGCGAGGCTGCGGTAGGCCTCGCGGACGAGTTCGGTGATCAGCTCGTCGCGGTTGGCGAAGTAGCGGTAGAGGGCGGGGCCGCTCATGCCCATCTGCTTGGCGATCGCGTTGAGGGAGAGCGCGGTGGCGCCGGCGGTGGCGATCTGTTCCCAGGCGCGTTCCATGACCTCGGCGCGGACCTGGGTGCGGTAGCGCTCGCGGGGGGTGGTGGGGTCGCTCTTCGCCATGGGGTGTCGCCTCTCGGATGCGCGTTAGTTAGAGGGTATCCCGGGAGCTATTGACTGTTGAGGAGGTGGGGAGTAACAACCTCTCATGGGAGTGAGGTGTCATTGAGAAGGGGATGCCATGTTCGGTATGCGTACGGCTGGAGTCCGGGGTGGCCGAGGCCCGGGCGCACTGAGCGAGGGAAGGGCGCAGGCGCGGGCCTGCGCCCTTCGATGGCAGGTCAGGTGTCGAGACGGTCGGCGGCCTCGTCCTCGCTCAGGGCCTCGATCTCGGCGATGAGCAGCTCCTCCACCCGGGCCGCGAGCGCCGCCGCCGTGGAGAGTTCGAAGGCGTCGCGGATCGGCACGTCGAGGCCGACGGCCGCGCGGATCCGGGCGACGACTCGGGTGACCAGGAGGGAGTCCCCGCCGAGTTCGAAGAAGTCGTCGAGCGCGCCGACCCGGGGGATGCCCAGGACCTCCTGCCACAGCTGGGTGACGAGTTGCTCGGCGTCGGTCCGCGGGGCCACGTGGGCGCGGGCGGTGGCCGGGGCCGGTTCGGGGAGGGCGGCGATGTCGAGCTTGCCGTTGAGGGTCAGGGGCAGGGTGTCGACGAGGGCGACGGTGTCGGGGACCAGGTAGGCGGGGAGGCGCTGGGTGAGGTGCTCGCGCAGGTCCGCCGACGAGGCCTTGGCGTCCGGCGCCGGGACGGCGTACGCGACCAGGCGGCGGCCGCCGAGGACCACGGCGGCGGCGCGCAGGACGTCGGGACGGGCGGTCAGGGCGGTCTCGATCTCGGCCGGTTCGATCCGGTAGCCGCGCAGTTTGATCTGCTCGTCGGTGCGGCCGAGGTAGTCGAGCGTCCCGTCGGTGCGCCAGCGGGCGCGGTCGCCGGTGCGGTACATCCGGCCGCCGGTGAACGGATCGCCGACAGACGGGTCGCCGGTGAACGGGTCGTCGGGGAACGCCGAGGCGGTCAGGTCCGGGCGGCCCAGGTAGCCGCGGGCGAGGCCGGTGCCGCCGATGTGCAGCTCACCCTCGGAGCCGCGCGGCAGCAGGGCGCCGCGCTCGTCCAGCACGTACAGCCGCACGCCGGGCAGTGGGCGGCCGAGCGGCGGGCGGCGTCCGGCGTCCGGGGCGCCGAGGTCGGCGGCGGTGACGATGACGGTGGCCTCGGTCGGGCCGTAGGTGTTGACGAGGCGGACGGTGTCGCCGTGCCGGTCCCGCCAGCGGGCGACGGAGTCGGCGCGGACCTCGGAGCCGCCGAGCACCACCAGCCGCAGGGCGGCCGGCCAGGGGGTGCGGTCGTCGTGGGAGACCAGCTCCTCCCAGTAGGCGGTCGGCAGGTCGAGGACGGTGACGGACGGGCCGTGCGGGCCGCGCAGCAGCTCGGGCAGGGTGCGTCCGCCGCCGGGCAGCAGCACGACGCACGCGCCGGAGGCCAGGGCGGGCCACAGCTCCTCGGCGTGGGTGTCGAAGCCGATCGAGGCGAACTGGACGATCCGGTCCTCGGGGGTGAGCCGGTAGCCGTCCGGCCCGGCCATCCAGTCGACCCGGGCGGCCAGGGCGGTGTGGTCGACGGCGACGGCCTTGGGGGTGCCGGTGGAGCCGGAGGTGAAGAGGACGTAGGCGAGGCCGGCGAGGTCCTCGGTGGGAGCGGAGCGGGGAGCGGAGCAGGGCACGACGCGCAGGCCGGAGCCGCCCTCGTCCGTGAGCAGCGCGGCGGCGCCGGACTCGCGCAGCATCAGCCGCCGCCGCTCCTCCGGGTGGGCCGGGTCGAGCGGCAGGTAGCCGGCGCCGGCCTTCCAGATCGCCAGCAGGGCCGTCACCAGCTCGAAGGAGGGGGCGAGTCGGACGGCGACCAGCTGTCCGGCGACCTCGCCCAGTCGCCCCGCCAACTCACTTGAACGCCGGTCGAGTTCGGCATAGCTGAGGGTGCGGCCGGCGCACTCCAGGGCGGGGGTGTCCGGGGCCGCGGCGGCCCGTTCGGTGAAGCGGGAGAGGACGGACCGGGCGTCGGCGGGCGCGGCGGGGCCGCTGCCCACGGCGAGCAGTTCGGCCCGCTCCCGCGCGCCGATCAGCCAGTCGCCGTGCAGCGGCACCGTCGCGTCCTCGACGGCGGCGGCGAGCAGCGCCCGGCAGCGGGCGCCGAGCGCGGCCACCGTCGCCGGGTCGAGCACCTCCCGGTCGAAGCAGAAGGAGAGCGTCAGTCCGCCGTCCGGGGTGCGCCAACTGTCCAGCAGCAGATCGGTCTTGGCCCGCTCGAAGCCGGAGTCCATGGAGGTGGTGCGCACCCCGGCGGGCAGCGGGGCGCCGCCGTCCTCGCCGGCCAGGTCGTACTGGCTCTGGTGGACGAACACCGCCTGGTAGAGCGGCGCGGCGCCTGCCTCGGCGGGCAGGTCCAGGTGGGCGGCGAGCCGCTCCAGCGGGACGTCCTGGTGGCTGAGCGCGCCGAGGGTGGCGGTCCGGACGCGGTGCAGGACGGTACGGAAGTCCGGCTCGCCGGTGAGGTCGGCGCGGAGCACGCCGGTGCGGGCGAAGTAGCCGACCAGCTCCTCCTGCGCGGCCTCGGTGCGGCCCGCGAGCGGGGTGCCGACCACGAAGTCCGTCGTGCCGGTCCAGCGGGCCAGCACGCACTGGTAGGCGGCGAGCAGCACCATGAACGGGGTGCAGCGCTCGCGGCGGGCCAGGGCGTCCAGGGCCGCGGTGAGCTCCGGGTCCAGGGCCGTGGCGGCGAAGCCGGCCGGGTGCCGGGGATCGGCCGGGCGCGGGTGGTCGAGCGGCAGCCGCAGCCGGCCGGTGCCGGCCAGCTTCTCCGCCCAGTAGTGGAACGCCGCCTCGGCGCCGCCCGCCTCGGCGCCGCCCGCCCCGGCGCGAGCCTGCTCGGCGCGCGCGACGTCGCCGTACCGCAGGGCGAGCGGCGGCAGCCCGGCCGGGGCCTCGCCGAGGGCCTCCCGGTAGAGCGCGAGCAGGTCGCGCCAGAGGATCCGGAACGACCAGCCGTCCGAGACGATGTGGTGGACGACCAGGGCGAAGGCGTGCTCGTCCGGGCCGGCCGAGACCAGGACGGCGCGCAGCGGCGGGCGGCCGGCGAGGTCGAACGGCGCGTTGACGATCGGGCGGCAGGCCTCGGTGAAGTGCGCCTCGGTGAAGGCCGCCCCGTCGGCGCCGGGCGCGAGGGCGAGGAGGTCGAGCGGGACGGGCGCGGGCGCCTCGACCAGTTGGACGGGCGCCTCGCCGTCCAGGGCGAAGCGGGTGCGCAGCGGTTCGTGCCGGGCGGTCAGCCGGTCCAGCGCGGTGCGCAGTGCGTCGACGTCGAGTGGGCCGCTCCACCGGCGGCACAGGTACATGTTGAACCCGGCGTCGGCGGGGTGGAGCTGCTGGAGGAACCAGAGCCGGCGCTGCTCCTCGGTGAGCGGGTGGACGGCCTCGACGGGGCGGTGGCCGGGGTCGGGGTCGGTCGTCCGGTCGGTGGTGGTCATCGGGAGGCGGCCTCGGTTCCGGTACGGCGTGCGGGTGCGGGTGCGGGTGCGGGTTCGGCGGGGAGCGGTGAGGAGGTGGGCGGTGCGGACGGGGGCGCGGTTTCGGCGCGGGCCGCGAGGGTGGCCAGGCCCACCAGGTCGTCGGGCTCGGCGTCGGGGACGTCGCGGTCGAAGTGCCGCAGGGCCGGGACGGTCAGGCAGATCAGCACCAGCAGTGCCATGGCGAGCCCGAACAGCAGGTAGAGCAGGCCGATGCCGCGGCCCTCGCCGGTGCCGATCAGCCGGCCGACGGTCCCGGCCAGCGGTCCGTTCTCGTCGATCCAGGGCTGGACCAGGCGCGGCCCGAGCGGTGCGACGACGGCGAAACCGATCGGCAGGGTGGACCAGGCCACCATGGTGTTGACGGCGATCACCCGACCGTGGAAGCGCAGCGGCACCTTGGTCTGCACGATCGTCGCGTAGACACCGTTCACCAGGGCCAGCCCGTACGCCATGCCGAACGCGCCGAGCGCGACCGGCAGGACGCCCGGCCGCAGGCCGGTCACCAGGCAGCCGGCGGCCAGGCCGAGGGTGGCGAGCAGGACGCCGCGCAGCCGCAGCCGGCGCGGCCCGCCCCACACCAGCAGGGTCAGGCCGCCGAGGACGGCGCCCAGCCCGGCCGCGACCGAGACCCAGCCGGCGGCCGAGAGCGGGGCGAAGGACAGCACCAGCGGGGTGGTGAGCAGGAAGAGCGGCGACAGGAAGATGTTGAGCACGGCGAAGAACAGCAGCATCGCCCGGAAGTGCCGGCTGCCGAGCGCCCGCCGGAAGCCGGCCCGGATCTCGGCGGCGACGCTCTCCCGCCGCCGGGCGGCCATCACGTCGGGGAAGCGGACGGCCAGCGTGACCGCGGTGGCGACGACGTAGCTGGCCACGTCCACGGCGAGGATGCCGCCGAGGCCGAGCGCCGACAGCAGGCCGACCGCGAACAGCGGCACCAGGAACTGTGCGAGGCCGAAGGCCATCTGGACGACGCCGTTGGCGCGGCCGAGGAAGCGTTTCGGGACGAGCTGCGGCACGGCCGAGTTCCAGGCCAGCCGTTGGAAGGTCAGCGCCGTGGACAGCACCGCGATCAGCACGTACGCGTGCCAGACCCGCAACGAGTCCGCCAGGTACAGCAGCAGCATCACCGCCTGGGTCAGGCCCGCCGCGAGGTCGCCGTACAGCATGATCCGGCGCCGGTCGCCGCGGTCCACCAGGGCTCCCGCGATCGGCGCGGTGAGGATGCCGGGGACGAGCCCGCAGGCGGCCAGCAGGCCGAACTGGGCGAGCGAGCCGGTGGTCAGGTAGATCCAGACCGGCAGGGCGAACTCGGTGAGCGCCGAGCCGATCATCGAGACCTGCTGGCCGGCCGCGACGCCGAGGAAGCGGCGCATGGTCGGACGCACCGCGGCGGTCGCGGCCGTCGGCGCGGGCTCGGCGGTGTCCCGGGAGAGCCCGGCCAGCCACCAGGTGGCGCCCTCGGTCCGCCGGTGCCGCCCCTCCTCGCCCTCCGCCACCGAGCGGTGCACGGTGGTCAGGATCTCGGCCAGCTCGGCGGCCCGGTACTTGAGGTAGAAGTGGCCGGCCTCGTCGAGCACCACCACCCCCGTGGTGTCGCTGAGCCGGTGCCACTCGCGGTACCGCTCCTCGTAGAACTCGGTGGCCGGGTCCCGGTCGCCGCAGACCGCGTACACCGGGGCGGCGATCCGGCCGTCCGCGCCCTCGAACAGCCGGGTGAAGTACCGCTCGGCCTCCCGGGTGCCGATCCGCCGGTTGGCCACCATCAGCCGCAGCTGCTCGACGCCGACCTCGTCGGTGTCCAGGCCCGCCGCCGCCAGGGCGTTGATCATGCCCTGGTCGCTGCGCAGCCGGTCGGCGGTGCGGGCCCACCACTCGCCGACGGCGGCGCCGCGCCCGCGCGGCCGGGCGAACGGGAAGATGCCGCCGAGGTGGACGGCCTCCACCTCGCGGCCCGCCGCCTCCACCCGCCGGGCGATCTCCACGGCCAGCCGGACGCCGACACCGCAGTGGCCGTACAGCACGATCCGGCCCTCGACGGTGTCGAGGATCTCCCGGGCGCAGCCGGCCGCCACCTCGTCGACGTCCATCGCCTCCTCGCCCAGTTCGTGGCCGGGGACGGCGAGCGAGTGCAGGGCCCAGTCGGCGGGCAGGGCGTCGGCGAGCGGCTTGTAGATGAGCGCGCTGCCGCCGCCGTACGGCGTGCAGACCAGGCTCGCGGTGGTGCGGCGCCCGGCCGGGGTGAGCCGGTGCAGCAGGCCGCGCGGGCCGCGCTCGGCGTGCGGGTCGCTGACCAGGGCGGCCAGCCGGCGCACCGTCGGGTACCTGAAGAGGTCCATCACCCCGACGGGGGTGGGGAGTTCGGGGAAGGCGCGGCGCAGCCTGGCGACCACCTGGGTGGCCAGCAGGGAGTGCCCGCCGAGCTCGAAGAAGTCGTCCAGGGCGCCGACCCGGGGCGCGCCCAGCAGCTCGGCCCAGAGGGCGGCGAGGAACTCCTCGGCCTCGCCCTCGGGTTCGACGAACTCCCCGCTCGCGGCGGGTTCCTCGGGCTCGGGCAGGTTCCGCCGGTCGACCTTGCCGTGGGCCAGCAGGGGCAGCCGGTCGAGCACGACGAAGCGGGCCGGGACCATGTAGTCGGGCAGCAACTCGCCCAGGGTGTCGCGCAGTTCGGCCGGGGTGGGCGCGGGGCCGCCCGCGGGGTGCTCCAGGTAGCCGACCAGGGTCTGCCGCAGCCCCTCGCCGCGGGCCAGGACGACGGCCTGGGTGATCCCGGGCAGGGCGGTGAGGGCCGCCTCGACCTCGCCGGGCTCCACCCGGTAGCCGCGCACCTTGATCTGGTCGTCGGCCCGGCCCAGGTAGTCGAGCGTGCCGTCGGCGCGCCAGCGGGCCAGGTCGCCGGTGCGGTAGAGGCGGTCGCCGGGCGCGCCGAACGGGTCGTCGACGAAGCGCTCGGCGGTCAGGTCGGGGCGGCCCAGGTAGCCGCGGGCCAGCCGGTCGCCGCCCAGGTACAGCTCGCCGCCGACGCCCGGCGGCACCGGTTGCCGGGCCTCGTCGAGGACGTGGCAGCGGGCGCCGGCGAGCGGGGTGCCGATCGGGGTGCTGCCCGGTCCGGCCGCGTCGGCGGTGACCTCGTGCACGGTCACGCCGACGGTGGCCTCGGTCGGACCGTAGTGGTTGAACACCGCGCACCGGCCGAGGGCGGCCAGTTCGGCGGCCCACGGCCAGGCGGAGGCCTCGCCACCGAGCACCAGCGCCCGGCGCGGCAGCAGCCGCTCCAGCGGGGCGTCGGCGCTCAGCGCGGCCAGGTGGGAGGGGGTCATCTTGAGGTAGTCAAGGCCCAACACCTCGATCCGCTCAGCGAGTTCGGCCCCGGCGATGCGACGCGGCAGCAGGTGGACCAGGCCGCCGGTGCTCAGTGCGAGGTAGAGCATGGTGATGCTGAAGTCGAAGGACAGCGACTGCAGCAGCCCGTAGCCGGCGCCCGGCTCGATCCGCAGCCGATCCCGCACCCCGGCCAGGTAGTCGAGGATCTGCCGGTGCTGGACGGCGACGCCCTTGGGTGTACCGGTGGAGCCGGAAGTGTAGATCACGTAGGCCAGGTGGTCCGGCCCGGACACCTCCTCCAGCGGCTCGGTGTCCCGCCGGGCCGGCTCCTCGTCCAGCAGCAGCACGGCGCCGTCGTGGCCGGGGAAGCGCTCGCGCAGTACCGAGTCGGTGAGCAGGACCTTCACCCCGGCGTCGGCGACCAGGTGGGCGAGCCGGGCGGGCGGCTGTTCCGGGTCCAGCGGCAGGTAGGCGCCGCCGGACTTGAGCACGCCGACCAGGGCCACGGCCAGTTCGGGGGACTGCTCCAGGCAGACCGCGACCCGGTCGTCCGGTCCGACGCCCAGGGCGCGCAGCCGGCGGGCGAGACCGGTGGCCCGCTCGTCCAGCTCGCGGTGGTCGAGGACGCGGCCCTCGAACTCCAGCGCCGGGCGGTCCGGATGGGCGCGCGCGGTGGCGGCGAGCAGCGCGGTCAGGGTCGGCGGGCCGTCGGCGGGGTCGGGCAGCGCGGGCCCGGCGGCCCAGCGCTCCAGGACGTCCCGCCGCTCGCCGGGGGTGACCAGCGGCAGCCGGGAGACCGGGCGGTCCGGGTCGGCGACCGCCGCCGTGAGGAGCAGTTCGAAGCGCTCGACCAGGCGGCGCACGGTCGCGGCGTCGAACAGGTCGGTGCGGTAGGTGACCAGCCCGTACAGGCCGCCGTCGGACTTCTCCCGCAGGTAGAAGGCGAGGTCGGTGCGGGTGGTGGCGGCCTCGTGCCCGAAGCCCTCGGCGGTGGGGGGAGCTGCCGCCGTGGCTGGTGTCGCAGGGGAGTTCGGCGAGGACGTGGCGCCGCGTTCGCCGTAGTTCTGGTAGGCGAAGCTCACCTGGAAGACGGCGGAGCGGCTGACGTCGCGCTCGATGTCCAGATCGGCCACCATCTGCTCGAACGGCACCTCCTGGTGGGTGTACGCGTCGAGGGTCGTGCCGCGGACCCGGGCGAGCAGCTCGGCGAAGCTCGGATCGCCCTCCAGCCGGGCCCGGATCGGCAGCATGTTGACGAACAGGCCGACCACGCCCTCCAGTTCGCGGTGCAGGCGGCCGGCCACCGCCGAGCCGATCGCGAAGTCCCGCCGCCCGGCGTGCCGGCCGAGCAGGGTCTGCAGGGCGGCCATCAGCACCATGTACCCCGACGCGTTCGCGGTACGGGCCAACTCAGCGACACCTCGGCCGAGTTCGGTGCTCCAGTGGAACTCGGCGGCGGCCCCGTCGAAGGTCAGCACCGGCGGCCGGGGGCGGTCGGTGGGCAGCTCCAGCGCCGGGACGTCGCGCAGCTCCTCGCGCCAGTACGCCCGGGAGCCGGCCAGCGCCTCACCGGCCAGACGCTCCCGCTGCCAGCCAGCGTAGTCGCCGAACTGCACGGGCAGCGCGGGTAGTTGGTCCGGGGTGCCGTGCGCGTGCCGGGCGTACAGCGCGTCGAGCTCGCGGTGCAGGATGTCCAGCGACCAGCCGTCGCTGACGATGTGGTGCATCACCAGGGCGAGCACGTGCTCGTCCGTCGCGGTGCGCACCAGCAGGGCGCGCAGCAGCGGGCCGTCGGCCAGGTCGAACGGCCGCGCCACCCGGTCGCCCAGTTCGCGGGCGGCCCGTCCGGACGGGTCCGGGTCGCCGGTCGCGTCGACGAACTCGGCGGCGAGCGGCCCCGGTTCGGCGATCCGGACCTCGGCGGTTCCTTCGGGGGTGGCGGGGAAGCTCATCCGCAGCGCCTCGTGCCGGGCGACCAGGTCGGTGAGCGCGGCGTCCAGCGCGGTGCGGTCGAGCGGGCCGCGCAGCCGGCGGGCCGGGGCCAGCGCCCAGGCGGTGGAGCCGGGGGCGAACTGGTCCATGAACCAGAGGCGTTCCTGGCCGCTGGAGAGCGGGACGGCGGCGCCGGGGGGTCGGGCGGGCACGGTGTGCGCGGCTGTGGCCGCGGAGCCGTCGGCGGTGGTGGCCGTGGCCGCGTGCAGCCGCTGGGCCAGCAGGGCGCGCTTGGTCGCGGACAGCCCGGCCGCGGGGTCCTGGAGGTCGGTCATCGGGTGTTCCATTCGGCGCACGTCGGGCGGCGGGTGCGGTGCCGTCGGGCGGGATCGCCACGGGACGGTGCCGCCGCAGGGGAGTTGGCGCGGGGCAGGGAGGTCGCGGGGTGCGGGGAGGCGCGGGTGCGGGGAGGGAACGGCGGGCGGCGTGGTCCGGCCGCGCCGCCCGGGGGTCACCGCAGCTCGCGGACGGCGTCGGCGATGCCGAGCGGGGTCGGGGTGGCGAAGAAGACGTCGAAGTCGAGCTCGACGCCCAGCAGATCGCGGATCCTGGCGGTGATCTGAATGATCGTCAGGGAGTGGCCGCCGAGCTCGAAGAGGTCGTCCTCGGGGCCGAGGTCGGTGCGCCGCAGCACCTCGGACCAGACCCCGAGGACGGCGGCGAGCACCTCGTCGTCCGGATCGGGCGCGGGCCCGGCCGCCGCCTCGGCTGGCACCGGCGGGACGGGCAGCGCGCGCCGGTCCAGCTTGCCGTTGGGCGTGAGCGGCAGCCGGTCGAGGACGAGGAAGCGCTGTGGGACGGCCGCGCCGGGCAGCATCCGCTGGAGGAAGCCGCGCAGTTCGGTGGGGGTCGGAGCGGCGCTCCCGGCGGCCGGGACGAGGTAGCCGGCGACGAACGGCTCGCCGTCGGCCGCAGCTCCGGCGTCTTCCTCTGAACCGAATCCGGAACCGTCCGGCTCCGCCCGGTGCACCGCCGCGGCGGCCTCGGCGACCGCCGGGTGCGTCAGCAGCGCCGCTTCGATCTCGCCCAGCTCGATCCGGTGGCCGCGGATCTTCACCTGGTCGTCGAGCCGGCCGAGGAACTCCAGTTCGCCGTCCGGGCTCCAGGCGACCAGGTCGCCGGTGCGGTAGAGCCGGTCGCCGGGCGCGCCGAACGGGTTGTCGACGAAGCGCTCGGCGGTCAGGTCGGGGCGGCCCAGGTAGCCCTCGGCGAGCCCGTCGCCGCCCAGGTACAGCTCGCCCGGCACGCCGACCGGGAGCGGCCGGCGCCGGCGGTCGAGCACAAGGGCGCGGGTGTTGGCGATCGGCCTGCCGATCCGGACGGCCTCCGGCACGGCCGGGAGTTCGGCGCAGGTGGACCAGACGGTGGTCTCGGTCGGCCCGTAGACGTTGAACAGGCGATCGCCGCCGGCCCGCAGCCGCCGGGCCAGCGGCAGCGGCAGCGCCTCGCCGCCGACCAGGCCGGTCAGCCCGGACGGCAGCGGCCCGGCGCCGAGCAGCACCCGCCAGCCGGACGGGGTGGCCTGGACGTGCGTGACGCCCTCGCGCTCGACCAGGGCGCGCAGGCCCGGGCCGTCCACGGCCAAGCCGTCCGGGGCGAGCACCAGCCGGCCGCCGGTGGTCAGCGGCAGCAGCAGTTCGAGCGCGGAGATGTCGAAGGAGAGGGAGGTCAGGCCGAGCCAGACGTCCCCGGGGCCGGATTCGAGCCGGTCGGCGAAGGCCAGGAGCAGGTTGACCAGCGCCCGGTGGCCGATCTCGACGCCCTTGGGGTGGCCGGTCGAGCCGGAGGTGTACAGCACGTAGGCCAGCCGGCCCGGGGCGTCGCTGCCCGCCGCGTCGGCGAGACCCGCGTCGGTGAGCCCCACGTCGGCGAGCCGGAGCAGTGCCGGTGCGGCGGCGGCCACCTCGGGGGCCGGTTCGCGGTCGGCGAGCAGCAGCGCGGCCCCGGAGTCGGCGAGCACGAAGGCGAGCCGCTCGGCCGGGTAGCCGGGGTCCAGCGGCAGGTAGCCGGCGCCGACGGCGTGCACGGCGAGCAGCGCCGCCGGCAGGTCGGCGGTGCGGGCGAGGTGCAGACCGACCAGGTCGTCCCGGCCGATGCCGGCCGCGCGGAGCGCCCCGGCCAGCTGCTCGGCGCGCCGCAGCAGCTCCCGGTAGCTGAGCCGCTCGTCGCCGGCCACCACGGCGACGGCGTCCGGCGCGGCCTCGGCGCGCTCCCGGACCAGGTCCAGCACCGTCCGGCCGGCCGGGTGCACGCGGACGGTGTCGTTCCAGGTGGTGGTGACCAGGTGCCGTTCGGCCGCGTCCAGCAGTGGGAGGTCGCCCAGCGGGGTCGCGGGGTCGGACACGGCGGCGGCGAGCAGGGTGGTGAAGTGCCCGGCGATCCGTCGGGCGGCGGCGGAGGCGAGGACGGCCGGGTCGTACTGGAGGGAGAGCTCGATCGCGTCGGCGCCCTCGACGGCCTGGAGGTGCAGGGTGTTGCGGGCCGCGCGGGGGAAGACCGTCCGGTCGACCCGGGTGGCGCTGCCGGGGAAGACCGGGTCGGCGGTGGTGCGGCGGCGGTACCCGAAGGAGACCGGGGCGAGCCCGGCCCGGGGGGTGAGGCCGGGGACGGCGCTGCCGAACGGGACGCTGCGGTGGGCCGAGACCAGTCGTGCCTCGGTGCGTACGGCCCGGGCGTATTCGGCGAACGGGGTGCCGTCGTCGAGGCCGGCCGGGGTGTGTACGGGCAGCTCGTTGACGAACAGGCCGATCGCGTCGCGCTGGTCGGGGCGGCGGGTGGAGAAGGGGACGGCGACCGGGACGGCCTCCCCACCGTAGCGGCGGAGCAGCCCGTGCAGGGCGGCGAGCAGGAACTCGAAGACGGTGACCCCAACCTCGTCGGCGGCGGTGGTCAGGGCGGCCAGGCCGGGGCCGTCGATCCGCCGGGTGACGGACTCGCCGGGGCCGGCGCCGGTGGTGGCGCGGGGGCCGCCGGGGAGCACCGGGTCGGTGGCGGCCGCCCACCGGGGGCCGTGGAACGCGGCGGCCCGGGCGAGCAGTTCGGCGTCGAGCGGAGCGGCGTCGAGCGGCTCGTCGAGCGGAGCGCCGTCCGGCACGGCGTCGAGCGGAGCGCCGTCCGGAATACCCCCGGCAGCCGAAGGGGCCTCCCCCGCGAGCGCGGCGGCGTACCCGGCGGCGAGGTCCGCGGCGAGCACGTCCTTGGAGGTGCCGTCGAACACCGCGTGGTGCGCCACCACCAGCAGCTCGGCGCTCCCGTCCGGCCGCCGGTACAGCGTGAACCGGGCGAGCGGTCCGGCGGCCAGGTCGAACGGCAGGGCCAGCTCCTCGGCGAACCGCTTGGCGAGGGTCTCGCAGCAGCCGTCCGCAGCCGGGGCGGGGACGTCGAGGACGGTGAGCGCCGGTGCCCACCCGGCCGGGACCGGGCGGAGCACGCCGTCCCGTTCCACCAGGGCGGAGCCGAGCGCCGGGTGCCGGGCGACGGTCGCGGCGACGGCGCGGGCCAGGGCCTCGGCGTCGATCCGGTCGAAGGTGAGCCGCAGCGCGAGGTGGAAGACCTCGGGGACGTGGGTGAGCCTGCTGGTCAGCCAGATTCCGTGCTGGGCGGGAGAGGCGGGAGAGGCGGAGGAAGCGGGTGAGGCGGGCCGGGCGGCGTCCGTCGGTCTCGCGGGTTCCCCGGTGGCGGACGAAGGACCGGGCCGGGCGGGGGAGTGGGACATGCGGTGCTCGATTCGGGAGTCGGAGACGGAGCTGCGGGGCACCCGTCCGAGCGGTGGCCGTGATGGCGCGGGCGCGACACGGCGCGGTCGGACGGCGCGGCTGCCGAAAGGACGGCCGGCCCGCCCCGCGGACCGGTCGGCAGGACGCCGAGGCACGGCCGGACCCGACTCCCAGGTTTCCCCCCTGACGCGTCAGGCGCTGTGATCCCCTACCCCCGTACGAAGATCATTGGCCCGGACCTGCCGAGAGATTTCCACAGACCCCATGCCTCGTCAAGGGTTGCCCACGACCTGGCCGGAGCCTGCCGACGGTTCGTCAACTACCTCCCGGAATGGGGTGTCTGGCGTGGCCTGCGGGACGGCTGGGACGGCTGGGACGGCGGTCCGGCGCCCGCGCCCCGAGGTCCGATGGCCAGGCGGGCCGTTCGCGTCTCCGGGGGGCGCGCGACGCGGGCTGTCAACAGGCGCAAACGCGTCGCGCGCTCCGGCGCACCGGGCCGGAAAGTCCCTGTTCGCCCCCGTCGGCCCGCCGATAGGAATGGGGCCGGTGCGGAACGCCCGTACCGTGAGAGGAGTCGTCCCGTGTCCCGTCTCCGCGCGGCCGCCCTGGCCCTCGGCTGTAGCGCCGCCACCCTGGTCCTGACCGCGACCACCGCGACCGTCGCCCATGCCGCCCCGGGCGACATCGTGAGCATCTGCGCCAACCAGTACACCCCCGCCGGCTGGGTGGACATCGCCTGGGCCAACGACTACAGCTGCGGCGGCGGCACCTTCACCCCGAACCGGAAGACGATGGAGCAGGTCGCCGGTCTGCCCATCGGCACCACCCTCAACGTCTGCGCCTCGGCGCTCCCGCCGGCCGGCTGGGTGCAGGTCTCCGAGTTCTACAACAGCTCGTGCCGCTACTCGGCGGTGCCGAGCCTGGAGCACAACTCCTGGAGGATCACGCGCGTCTCCTGACGTTCCGTCGCTCCGCCTCCGGACCCGTCCGGACCCCCGGCTCCCCGGCTCCCCGGCTCCCCGGATCCCCGGCTCCCCGGGGTGCGGGTGGGCCCGGCGCGCCCCGGGACGGACCGGCTGGAAAGTCACTGTCCGTACGGGTGATGCCACCGATAGGAATGACTGTCCGGTGCGGACCGACCGCACCGTGGAGAGGAGCCGCCCCGTGTCCCGTTTCCGTGCCGCCGTCCTGGCCGTCGGCTGCGCCGCCGCCGCGCTCACCCTGACCACGACCACCGCGCACGCCGCTCCCGGCGACACCCAGAACGTCTGCGGCAGCCAGCTCACCCCGACCGGCTGGGTCGACGTCCAGTGGTGGAACGACGTGAGCTGCGGCTCGACCTTCAACCCCAACAAGAAGCAGATCAAGCAGATCGCCGGTCTGCCGGTCGGCACCACGCTCACCGTCTGCGCCTCGACCTACCAGCCGACCGGCTGGGTGCAGCTCTCCTCGTTCTACAGCAGCAGCTGTCGCTACTCCGCCGTGCCGAGCCTCAACAACAACGCCTGGCAGATCAAGCGCGTCTCCTGACACCCTTCCTGACACCCCGCGGGCAGCGCACCGACGGCCCACCGGTCCCGTACCGGCGGGCCGTCGGTGTTCCCCCAGGTCAGAGACACGCCGTAGGCGGGCGCGACATCTCTCGACCCGTCAAGTCTCTTGACCGTCGAGAGATATGATCCGGGCTGTCCGCCACCCCGCCCCTGCCCGGAGGGCGCACCGCCATGCCCGCTGACCGTCCCGCCACCGCACCGCCGCCCTCGTCCGGCTCCCTGTCCTCGTCCACACCGTTGGGCGTCCGCCGGCGCCGGGCCCGGCTGCTCGTCCCGCTCGCCCTGCTGATCGTCTGGTTCGGCCTCGGCGGCGCCTTCGGCTCCTACGCGGGCCGGCTCGGCGAGGTCGCGACCAACGACCGAGCCGCCTTCCTGCCCCGCAGCGCCGAGTCCACCGAGGCCGCCCGGCTCGGCGCGGACTTCCGGGCCGGCAACGCGCTGCCCGTGATCGTCGTCTGGGAGAGCCGGGACGGCGCGTTCGACGACGCCCGGCGCGCCGCCGCCGAACAGGCCCTGCGGGCCGCCGCCGCACTGCCCGGCGCCACCGGCCGGATCTCACCCGCCCTGCCCGCCACCGACGGCCGGGCCCTCCAGGGCGTCGTCCAACTCCGCGCCGACCTCGGCCGGGAGACCGGCGACACCGTCCGCGCCGTCCGCGAACTCGCCGAGCGCGTCCCCGGCACCACCGTCGGCCTGGCCGGACCGGCCGCGATCGCCGCCGACCTCGGCGGCGCCTTCGCCGGCATCGACGGACTGCTGCTCGGCGTGGCGCTCGGCGTCGTCCTGCTCATCCTGCTCGCCGTCTACCGCGCCGTCCTGCTGCCGCTGCTGGTGATCCTCGGCGCCGTGCTCGCCCTCGGCATCGCCTGCGCGCTGGTCTACCTGCTCGCCGACCACGGCCTGGTCACCGTCGACGGCCAGGTCCAGGGCCTGCTGTCGATCCTCGTCATCGGCGCCGCCACCGACTACGGCCTGCTGCTCTCCGCCCGCTTCCGCGAGGAACTCCACCTGCGCGGCGACCGGTTCGCCGCGATGCGCACCGCCTGGCGGCGGTCCGTCGAACCGATCGCCGCCTCCGGCGCCACCGTCGCGCTCGGCCTGCTGGTACTGCTGCTCTCCGACCTCACCAACAACCGCGCGCTCGGCCCGGTCGGCGCGATCGGGATCGGCTGCGCGGTGCTCTCCGCCCTCACCTTCCTGCCCGCCGCGCTGCTGCTGGCCGGCCGGGCCGCCTACTGGCCGGCCCGACCCGCCGCCGACGGCCGGGCACCGGTGCACGCCGTCTGGGCCAGGGTGGCGGCGCTCGTCGCCCGCCGCCCGCGGGCCCTGTGGGCGGGCAGTCTGGTGGTGCTGGCGGCGCTCGCCGCCCTCGCCCCGACCCTGAACGCCGGCGGCGTGCCGCAGAGCGAACTGTTCGTCAAGGCCCAGCCGTCGGCGGACGGCCAGCGGCTGCTCTCCGCGCAGTTCCCCGGCGGCAGCGGCAACCCCGCCGTGGTGATCGCCGCCGCCGACCGCGCCGGGGCCGTCACCGCGGCGGCCGCCGCCGTCCCCGGGGTGGCCGGCGTCCGCGCCACCACCGGCGGGGCGCCGGGCGGGGCGCCGGGCGGGGCGCCGCTCGTGGTGGACGGCCGGATCCGGCTGGAGGCCACGCTCACCGACCCGGCGGACGGCGACGGCGCGATCGCCACCGTCCGCCGGCTGCGGCAGGCCGTGCACGCCGTGCCCGAGGCGCGGGCGCTGGTCGGCGGCTACACCGCCCAGCAGGACGACACCCGCACCACCGCCGCCCACGACCGACGCCTCATCACCCCGGTGGTGCTGCTGTGCGTGCTCGCCGTCCTCATCCTGCTGCTGCGCTCCCTGGTGGCGCCGGTGCTGCTGGCGGCCACCGTCGCGCTCTCCTATCTCGCGACGCTCGGGGTGAGCGCGGTGGTCTTCCCGTACGTGTTCGGGTTCTCCGCCGTGGACCCGTCGGTGCCGCTGTACGGCTACGTGTTCCTGGTCGCGCTCGGGGTCGACTACAACATCTTCCTGATGACCCGGGTCCGTGAGGAGTCGCTGCGGTGCGGCACCCGCGAGGGGGTGCTGCGCGGGCTCACCGCCACCGGCGGGGTGATCACCTCGGCGGGTGTGGTGCTGGCCGCGACCTTCGCCGCGCTCGGGGTGATCCCGCTGGCCTTCCTCGCCCAGATCGCCTTCATCGTGGCGTTCGGCGTGCTGCTGGACACCCTGCTGGTCCGCTCCCTGCTGGTGCCCGCCCTGGTCCGGGACCTCGGCGAGCGGGTCTGGTGGCCCGCCAGGCCCGGCCGGTCCGGCCGTACGGCCCCGCGCGCGGCGTCTGGCGCGGCGTCTGGTGCGGCGTCGCCGGAGCCCGAGCCGGCGGGCGGAGGTGGCACCGGGCGGTGACGCGGGGTCGGCCGGCCGCGGGGCGCCGTTAGGCTGTTCGGGTTGGGTTGACGCCACACGCGACCGGAGAACACGCCTTGTCCGACCAGGGGGAGCAGCAGGAGCAGGACCAGCGGCAGTTGCCGCCCGGCGGGCCGGCGCTCGGCCGGCTGCTCCAGGACCTCGCCTCGGAGATGCACCTGCTCGGGCACGGCTTCGCCGCCGCCGGCGGCCTGCACACCACGGACGTCCAGGCCCTGCTCGCGATCATGCGGGCCGCTCCGGATCCGGCGGCGTCCGGTGTGCTGGACGCCGCCGGCGGCATCACGCCCGGGCGGCTCGGCGAGGAGCTGGGCCTCTCCTCGGGGGCCGTCACCGCGGTGCTGGACCGGCTGGAGCGGGCCGGGCACATCCGCCGCCGCCGGGACGCGGCGGACCGGCGCCTGGTCCTGGTGCACCACCTGCCGGGCGCCGGCCGGATGGCGGCGGAGTGGTTCGCGCCGGTGGCCCACCGGACCGAGACGGTGCGCGCGGAGTTCACCCCGGCCGAGCTCGCCGCCGTGGCCCGCTTCCTCGGCCGGATCACCGGCGAGCTGGCCGACCTGCGCCGGGCCCGCTGAGCGCCGCGTAGGCGCGGCCCGGTGCTCAGCGCGCGCGGCCCCGGGAGCCGCGGGCGGCCTCCTCGGTGATCCGCCGGGCCATCCCGTCGAACACAAGGGCATGGAAGGGCGCCACCGACCACCAGTACGCGTGTCCGGCCAGGCCGCGCGGGTGGAACAGCGCCCGCTGCCGGTAGCGGCTGCCGCCCGCGCCGTCCGGGGCGACGGTCAGCTCCAGCCAGGCCGGACCGGGCAGCCGCATCTCGGCGCGCAGTCGCAGCAGCCGCCCCGGCTCGATCTCCTCCACCCGCCAGAAGTCCAGCGAGTCGCCGACCCGCAGTCGGGCCGGGTCCCGCCGCCCGCGGCGCAGACCGACCCCGCCGATCAGCCGGTCGACCCACCCGCGCACGGCCCAGCCGAGCGGGAAGGAGTACCAGCCGTTGTCGCCGCCGATCCCCTCCACCACCTGCCACAGCGCGGCCGGGTCGGCGTCCACCCGCAGCTCCCGGACGTCCTGGTAGAGGCTGCCGCCGGCCCAGTCCGGATCGGTCGGCAGCGGGTCGGCAGGGTCCGTCTTCAAGCCCCCGTCTGCGGGGCGACGCCGGGGCACGCACCTCGACGGCTTCTCGTCAGTCGCCGATGC
>NZ_JBHSOF010000084.1:0-20047 GCF_042656005.1 Kitasatospora misakiensis
TGGCCCAGCCGCCCCACCACCCGGCGTCTCAAGTGATCCATTTGCCGGTCGGTCTTACTGCCGAATGCTTCAGCCGGAGGGACCTGCTCCTCAAAGCGAGCAAGGCGACGCTCACCACCGAGGAGATGCCCAGGGTCCTGCGGCGGGCGATAGGCGCCGGCCACGCGACCTCGTTCACCTACATCGTTGGCCTGGACCGGCTCGCCGACCTCCGGAGCGGTGTGGCCGAGCTGATGCCGTTCGTCACCGAGTTCCCCAACTTTCAGGTGTACCAGGCGCACAACGCCATCATGGCGGGCCTCCGGGCCGAAGGCTCCGACTCCCTGGAGTACTACCTCCAGGCCCGCCGGACCATCGAGGACATCGTCGGGCCGACCGGCCTCCGCCCGGCGGCATGGGAGTGCTACCGGCCGCTGTGGTACTTCACGTTCGGCGATGAGCAGTTGGTGCCGCCATGCTGAACCGGGCCGACGCGCTGTGGAGGGCAGCCACGTATGTGGCGGTGGTGCTTCTGCACCTCGATGACAACCAGCTGCTGACCGAGCCGCTCCAGACCGACCACGTCAAGCCTCGCTCCGCTGGCCACTGGGGAACCGTCCCCGGAACGGCGTGGGCCCTCGCCCACACGGTTCTCGCTGCTGGCGAGCTGGGGCCCGGCCGTGAGCTGGTCCCGGTGATCGGCGCCGGCCACGCGGGGGTGGTCCAGCTCGCCTACGCCTGGCTCACCGGCGAGCTGGCAGCCGTGCGCCCTCAGTACTCCCGTGACGCAACCGGGCTCAGGTGGTTGGCCCGGAACTTCCCTGACGTCGACGTCCTCGGTTCGGAAACCCATCCGCTGCTGCCGGCGGGAGCGGCACCCGGCGGATGCCTTGGTGGCGCGCTCGCGTTCAGCCACGGCATGGCGCTCGACGTTCCCGGGCGGGTCGTGGTGCCCATCGTCGGCGACGGGGAGTGCGAGACCCCCACGACGGCGGCGTCGTGGCTTGCGGCCCGGGCTCTGCAGGGAAGCGCTGTCCTGCCAATCGTCCACGTCAACGGCTTCCGTATGGGTGACCGGTCGCTGCTGGGGGCAATGAGCGACGCCGAGCTCGTTGCATACGCGGCCGGCCTCGGGTGGCGAGGCCGGGTGGTGCGCGTAACCTCGGCCACCGTCGATGAGCATCAGGCGTTCCGGGACGCCCTGGCCGTATCCGCTCATGAGGTCGCTGAGGGCTCACGGACCGCTGTGTTTCTCCGCTGCGTGAAGGGCTGGAGCGGACCGGAGGCGGTCGACGGGCGGCAGGTGCTCGGGACAGCTGCGGCCCACAAGACGCCACTTGACGGGGCCCGGGGGAACGAGGCCCAGCGCGGTCAGCTGGAAAGGTGGTTGGCGTCGTACCAGCCCGCGGAGCTCTTCGACCACGACGGCCAGCCGATCGGCGCTCTGGCCGAAGCCCTGGAGTCGGCCGCGTGGCACTGTGCGGCCGGCCCCGGACTCCCAACCCGTGAGCGTCCGAAGCCGGTCGTTCTCGGCAGTGCCGCCCGCTTCGGGGAGGCGGTAGGCAGTGTTCTCCGCGGGCATGCCACGGCCGGTGATTTCCGGGTTTTCAGCCCGGACGAGCTGTCCTCGAACCGCCTCGGCCCACTGCGGGGCGAGTCCTGGGTGTCCGAGGTGCTGGCCGAGGAGGTGCTCCTCGGCTGGCTGTCCGGCTGGATCAGCAGTGGTCGGCGCGGGGTCCTGGTGTCCTACGAGGCGTTCGCCCCGCTTCTGACCGCCGGGATCGTCGGCCACCTCAAGCACCGTCGCCTCGCCGAGGAGAAGGCGTTCCCGAGCCTCAATCTGCTGCTGACCTCGTACGGGTGGCACAACGTCTTCACTCACGGCGATCCGTCGCTCGCCACGGCCCTGCTCGCGACGGAGGACCCTGCGGTGACCGTGCTGGTTCCGGCCGACACGCAGCGGACGGCCGCCGCACTCGACGCGGCGCTGAACTCGACGGGCCGCGTCAACGTCCTGGTCGCGGGCAAGTACACCGAACTGCGGCTCCCGCTTGAGACCGCCGAGGAGGAACTGGCACGCGGGCTCGCGATCTGGCCGCACCTGAGCGACGAGGAGGATCCTGACCTCACCATCGTTGTGGCGGGAGACCTGCCGGCCGAAGCCGTCACGGCGGCGGTGCCGGTACTCCGCGACCGGCTGGGCTGCCGAATCCGCGTCGTGGGCGTTCTCGACCTCACCGTTCTCGGCGATCCTGGGCGCTGGCCCAAGGGCCTTACCGACGTCGAGGTCGATCACTACTTGGGCGAGCGCTCCGCTGTCCTGGTCGTCACGCTCGGGCACCCGGCAGCCGTGTGGGGGCTGCTGGCGGGACGCCTGCGGCTGGTTGACGTGCTCGGCTGGCGCGAGCCGCCGGGACCGATGTCGCAGGACGCCCTCGCACGCGAACTCGGCCTGGATACCGCCGGACTGCTCCGGGTGGCCGGTCGGCTGGTTACCAGGCCGGAGGCCGCCCGATGACGGAACTGTTCATCGACAAGGTGGAGACCGTGCCGGTAGGCGTGGCGGAGGCCGGGGACGACAGTGTCTTCGTCGCGGTCCACGGCGCCGGGCAGACCGGCTGGTACGGGCCCGTGAGCACGACGATTGGCCGGGCAGTGGAGGCGATCGGCCCCATAGTCGTAGGAGTCCCGCTGCTCGATCACGACGGCCTCCGACCGCGCATACGGGCAGCCGTACCGGAGGTCTCGGACTGGGCAGTCGGAGCGATCGACTGCGCGGTGTGGGACCTCCACGGTCGCCTGGTCGGCAAACCGGTGGCTGACCTCCTGGCCCCAGGACGGAGGACGCAGGCCGTACCGGCGTACGTCTCCTGGCTCCGCCTGGATCTCAGCGGCCCCGCTAGCCACGGTGCGCTGGCCCAGGTTCTCGAAGAGGGCTGGGCCTTCACCAAGTGGGGGCTGCGTCGGCGCCCGGGGGCGAGCGTCGCCGACGAGGCCAGGAATCTGGTCGCGGCACTGGCCGACGCCGCGGCGGTCATCAGCGAGCCCTTCGCCGTCGACGCGGTGGGCACCTGGAGTCCGCAGCTCGCTGCCGCTGTCGCCGGCCGCCTTGATCAGCCGATGCTGGCCTGGCTGGAGGACCCGATGCCGGAGCACTACCTGCGCGTCTACAGCCAGCTGGCCGCTGCTGGCGTGCCGGTTGCGGTGGGCGAGCGCCTGCGACCCGACGAGGACCTGGACACCCTCCTGGACTTCGTTCGGCCCACCGCGCTCACCATCGACGTCGTCGGGTGCGGCGGCCTCACCCGTGCGGTCGAGATCACCATGAGCGTTCGCCAGGCCGGTGTCCCGGTCTACCCACACGGTCGCTCGATGGTGCCCGGCATCCACCTCGTTGCCGCCTTCCCCGACGACGTCCCGGCCGTTGAGTACCGCCGCCAGTGGGAACCGCGCCGCCAACTCCTCTACGCCGAGCCCTGGATACCCAAGGACGGCCTGCTTCCCGACCCCGACGCCCCCGGACTCGGAACCCAACCCCGGAGACTGCGATGACCCGAACCATCGGCACCTTCCCTGTCCAAGGAACAACCCGTCACGACGAACACGGCCTGCTCCTCGTCCTGAATCGACGACTCGACGGGCACGACACCTTCCTCTCCGGCATCCTTGACCTCGGCCAAGGGGCGGCGGCCGTACGGATCTTCACCCTCGACGACGTCACCGTGCTCCGGCCGCTGGAAACGATCGAGGCGTCCAGCCCGGTCTGGGCCGGAATCCTCCACCTCCCGCACGGACTTCGCCCGCGCGTGGTCCCCGCTGACCTGGCGGACGCTGCCCAGGCCGACAACCGCGAACTGGACGCGCTAGATGCGGCCGAACTGCGGTACGCGCTGACGTTCCTCGGTGAGGCCACCACCGCCCAGATCCGTGCGGCGCGGATCGCCGCCATCGTCTCCGCCCTACCCCCGGCCGGGGGTGACGCTGCATGAGTGGGTCACTCAGTCGACTGGTCAGCCTGGACATCGGGGGAACCCTCGGAAGCGCGCAGGGCCCCGGCTTGGCGGCCCGGCTCGCGGCCATCTCACCGCTCGGCCCGAAGCAGGCCCGGCGCGTGATGCGGGACGTCCTGCACACCGCCCCGGAGATCACCGACGCCGTGATCAAACAGGTCTGCGCGGAACTGGACATCAAGCAGTCGGACTTCCCAACGGATCTGCCCGTCTCCCCGCTCGTCCTCTTCCCCGGAGTCGTCGAGGCCCTTCAGCAACTCAGCGACAGTGCCACTGTGGTCACGCTCTCGAACGTGACCTGCACCGAGGCCGATCCTGACCGGCTCCTCGCACTCCTCTCCCCGTGGGTCAGCGCCCACTTCCCGTCCTGCCGCACCGGGTTCGCCAAGCCCGACTGCCGCGCATTCTGGACCGTCGCCGACGCCCGCCAGGTGCCGGCCGCGACCATGGTCCATGTCGGCGACGACTGGGAATGCGACATCCGCGGCGCCACAACCGCCGGATTCGCCGCCGTCTGGCTCTCCCACGGCCGTACGGTCCCCGACGAGCACGTCCTCGTTGAACACGACGTGCTCGTCGCCCACGATCTCGCCGACGCAGTCCAGCACGTTCGCCAGCTACTCGATCTGAGGAACACATGAGCCTGTTCACCGGCACCGCCAGCTACTACCGCCAGTACCGCCCGGGGATCCCCGAGGAGGTCGCGACCGTCCTCGACCAGGCCGTCGCCCCCGGCGAGCCCCGCCGGCTCCTCGACATCGGAACCGGCACCGGCCTGGTCGCCGAAGCCCTCCTCGGCCGGTTCGACGACATCATCGCCATCGACAACGACGCCGACATGCTCAAGGCCGCCGAGGAAGCCCTCCGCCCCCAACTCCCAGACGGAGCCAGCCTGTCGCTCATCGAGTCGACGGCCGAGGACTTCAAGCCCCCGACCGGCTGGCAGGCCGACCTCGTCACGATCTGCCGGGCCTTCCACTGGCTCGACCAGGCCACAGTGCTCGCCCTCCTCGACGACCAGGTCGCCCCCGGCGGCGCCGTCGCCATCTTCGGCGACAACAGCTTCTGGGCCGCCGACAGCCCCTGGAAGCAGTCCGTGCGCGAGGTCGTCCAGAGCTTCCTCGGCGAGGAACGGCGGGCCGGCAACAGCACCTTCAAGCACCACAACCGGCCCTATAGCGAGATCATGGAGGAGTCGCCCTTCAACCGGGTCGAGGAGATCCGGGTACCCGTCCACCGGACGTGGAGCACCAACAGCATCCTCGGTTACCTCTACTCCACGAGCTTCGCCGCACCGCACCTCTTCGGAGGCCGCCTCGACGAGTTCGAAGCGGCCGTGGAGACCGCCCTCGCCCAGCACAGCACCGATGACGTCTTCCCGGAGGACAACGAGTTCCTCATCCGCATCGGCCGACGGGGCACTGAGTGATAGCAGTCGACGGCCCAGCCGCCCGCCAGTACGGGCGGCTGGCCGCACCCAGGGTCCTGACCGAGCTCACCACCGAATCCGTGCTCTGCCTCCCCATCGGCTCCCACGAGCAGCATGGCCCCCACCTACCGCTCAACACGGACACCGTGATCGCGGAGCGGTTCACCGGCCTGCTGGCCCAGCGGTACGGCGAACAGCACGACCTGTGGGCGCTGCCGGCCATCCCGTACGGGCTCTCGCTCGAACACACCTGGTCGCCGGGAACCGTGTCGCTACGGATAACGAGCTTCATGTCCCTGCTCAACGCCGTGGTCACGGAGCACCTGCAGGCGACCCCTGCGCGAAGGCTCCTGATCATCAACGGCCACGGCGGTAACCGGGGAATCCTGGAGCCTGCCCTCTACGAGCTGCAGCGCACGCACGCCGTCTCCGTCTGCGTCATCCACCCGGCCTCGCTGTCCACTGTCCAGGTCGGCGGCGCGACCGTCCCGGAGATCCACGCGGGCATCCGCGAGACGGCCATGATGCTCGAACTCGCGCCCGAGGATGTTCATCTCAACAGCCTCCCAACGGACTTCACCGCCAACGGTGCTGAGGCGAAGCGGCTCGTCCTGGACCGCGGCACGACCTGGCCGTGGACCTCCGGCGACACCACCATCGCCACCTGCGGCGTCATCGGAGGCGACCCGCGCCGGGCAACCGCCGACACCGGCCGAGCCATTCTCGACAGCGCCCTCGATGCGGCTGGCCACGTCCTCACCCACCTCACCAACCACAGCCCGTAACCGCCTCATGCCCTCTAGGAGATTCCGTGGCCCTCACCGCCGCAGAGAAGCACGCCTTCATGCGCGACGGCCTGCTCGTCAGGCGCGGCGCCGTCCCCGACGACCAGATCGTCCGAGCTCGTGAACTGGTCACCGACTGGTACCGCGAGTCGATGAACCCCGAGCTCATCAATGCCTACACACAGCGGACCTTCGCGCCGGAGCTCGGAAGCCACCCCGACCTGCTCGTGCTCTTCTCCGCGTCCCCGGCCGCCGAGCTCGCCCAAGACCTGCTCGGCACCGTTCGACCCGTGTCCACCGTGCAACTCCAGATCCGCATCCCCGAGGGCCAACTCGAACAAGCCCAGCCGGAGAAGGCGATGCACGTGGACGGCGTCGCCTGCCCACACCTCGACCCCGACGAGCTTCGAACCTTCTCGCTGCTGGTCGGTGTCGTGCTGTCCGACATCACCGACCCGCAGGGCGGTGCCCTGCGCTACCAACCGGGCGGGCACCTGGCCATGGCCGAGTGGTTCCGTACCCAGTGGTCGCTCGGCATCACGGAGCAGGTCCCACCCGACATCGACGCCCACGCCGGCATCCCGGTCCTCGGCCGGGCCGGCGACCTGCTGCTGATGCACCACCTCGTCCCCCACGCCGTTGGCCGCAACCTCAGCACTGAGCCACGGATCATGGCGTACTTCCGCGTGGAGCACCCCGACCACGCGCGGCGACGGCTGCAGGCGCTGCAAGACCCGTGGCTCGACTACCCGCTGCTGTCGCGGCCTGGGTGAACGTCCAACGGGCCGGGAGCCAGCCCGGCCAGTCCACTGACTCCACGACGGAGGGATTCCTGTGCGACCGATCACAGCAGAACAGCTCAACACCGCCGCCCGTGCCCTGGAAGCTGGCGAACTCGTCATCGTGCCCACCGAGCGCTGGTACATGATCTGCGCCGACGCCACGAACCTGGCCGCCTGCAACAGCATCTTCGACGGCAAGCAGCGGCCACGCGCCAAGTCCCTCGTCCTCGTCACCCCCTCCCTGGAGGAGTGCGAGAAGCAGTTCGTCATCCACCCCGAGGCCAGGCAACTGGCTGAGGCCTTCTGGCCCGGCGACCTCGCCATGCTCCTTCCCTGGCAGAGCGTGGACGTCGGGGCGCGGCACCCTGCAGTCGGGTCGCCGGCCCTCACCACCAACTCGTCGGGCCCGCTCGGAGTCCTCGCGACGGCGGCCCGAACGCCAGTGGCGGCGACGACCGTCAACATCTCGGGCGACGCGGGAGTCGACGCGCCTGGCCCTGCGATCACGGTCGGCGAGGTCCAGCGCTTCCTGGACTCCACCGGCGTCAAGGCGACCGTCATCCTCGACGGAGGAGTCTCGCCGGCCGCCAACCACCTCACCATCGTCGACTGCTCGACACCGGCAGCCCGTCTCGTCCGCACTGGTCTTGTCCACCAGCGCGCGATCTCCGCTGTGCTCGGCCGCCAGGTGGAGTGAGAGCCAGTAGCCCGAAGCCCGGCTGACCTGTGCGTCAGCCGGGCTTCGTCTATTCGCGGAGAGCGAGCCGTCAATCCCACGTGGAGCCTGCGAGGAGGCCGTCGAACGCGAGGGCCCGCATGGCGGCCTCGAAGTCGGCCCACTCGCGCTCGGGGGCGGTGAAGTGCTCGTCGAAGTAGGCGCGGGTGAGGTCGGGCTCGTGCCATTCGCAGCTGCAGCGGCAGCGGACGAAGACCTGAGAACGCACGTTCAGGAGGAGCCAGTCGCGGGTGGCGTCGCACTTCGGGCAGGTGATGGTGATGCCGCGCGGGTCGAGCGCGCCGGGGTGAGGGACGGCGCGGATCACGGGACGGTCGGAGGTCCAGACGGTGTCGGTGGGATCGGGCACGGGCGCCTCCAGGGGTTCTGGCCGGTGGGAACCGACACAAGACGATCCTGTGCGGAAATGTTCCCAACCAGCCAGAACTACATCGAATCGACATCAACTGCCCTGACTTCCCTACCCGCCAACGAGGTTGGCTGCGGTGGTGTCGACCTGGGAGACCGCGAGCCGGACGAGGCGAAGGGTTACGTCGAGCTCGGCGGGGCGGTGGAAGCCGTTGGCGTGGAGGGCGAAGGAGATCTGGTTCAGGTTGTTGCCGACCCGGGCCAGTTGGGCGCGGGAGTTGGCCAGTTCGTCGACAGCGCGGTCGAGTCGGTCTTGAGGATCGCCCGCACTGAGACCGCGGGCGTCGTTCAGACTGCTGGTTGCGCAGAAACGCGAGACGGTCTGGTTGCGGCTTGCGGCGGCGCGGCGGATCTCTTCGTACTCGGCGGCGTTGTATCGGACGGTCACACGGTGGGGGCGCTGTTGCGGGTCGCGGTGGCGGCGGCGTGGCTGGCGCGCGGGAGTGCTCGAAGCGAGGGTCTCAGGGCGGTTGCTGTTCTCCTCGACCTCACCCGGCACCCCCTGGTGCCGGGTGGCCGGTGACGAGTCGAGCGCCCCCGCTCGACTCGCCGCCGGCTCCCCCTCGCCGATCGGCGAGGGGGTTGCGTGGGACTGCCCGTGGGGCGGTCCCACGCGATAGCTTGCTGCGCCAGGGGCGGTCGGTTCGGACGCGCGACGCTGATCAGCGCTGAGAGTAGTCGAGTTGAGGAGCGCCTTCAGGTCGTTGGCGGAGCTGTCGGCGTGCTCGGGGTCGTGCTGGTGGTTTGTCAGAGGAGACTCCTGGGACGGACCGGGACGGCGGGCGGGACCGGACCGGACCGGACCGGACGGGGACGGGCTGCGGGGAGGGGACCCGGGTGCCTCGCGGGACGGGGACGGGCGAGGCACCCGGGGTGAGCGGAAGTGAGCGGATCAGCTGCCGGTGGCGGGTCCGTCGTCGTCCGGTTCGTCCGGACGGACCATCTTCATGACCGTGGTGAGGCGTTCGTCGGACAGTGTGAGGCCCTGGGCGCGGACCGCGTCCCGGACGACGGATCGGCTCAGCCGCCCAGTGTCGGTCCACGTCTGGACGGCGATGTCGGCCAGTTCGTCCAGAGACGCGCCCGGCGGACGGCCGGCGGGCCTGGAGGCCGGGGACCGCCCGGGCATTCCGCTCGGCCCCCGGCCTGCGGCTTCGCCACCGGCAGTGTCGTCGGTCCGAACCTCGTCCGCCTGGTCCGGTTCCGTCCACGGGTGGTCCGCATCACCGGACGGACGGCCCGAGCGGAACTGTCCGTGCGGGGCCGGTGCCAGGCGGCTGTCCTCGTCCGGTCCGGTCACGGGCGGCATCGGCACGGCCGTTCCGTCCGCCGTCCGGTCCGGTTCGGTGTGCCCGTCCGGACCGGTGTGGTCCGGTCCGGCGGACCGTTCGTCTTCCGGGGACTGTTCGCTGTCGGGAGCGGGGACGGGGACGGGGGTCGTGATGGGGACCGGCGCTTCGCCGTCCGGCGGGACGGCCGACCGGGTGTGGCGGGTGGTGTGGATGCCGAGGTGGACGGCTCCGGCGAGGGCGAGCGGGGAGATGGCGGACAGGACGCAGACGGAGGTGTCGCTGAGGTGCAGGTGCCCGGTGGCGGTGAGGGTCTGCTGGTTGAGGCGCACAGCGTGGAGGGTGTTGGCCCAGATGCTGGCAGCGGTGGAGGCGCCGAACAGCAGCCAGACGTATGCGCGGGCGGTGAGTTGGGCAGCGCGTAGGAGTAGCAGGGCGCGGACGCTGTAGGCGACGAACCCGTCGATGATGAGCGGGAACAGGTAGGTGAGCTGGTCGCGGATGTGGATGGCGAGGGCCATCTGGCGCAGGGCGTCATAGGAGAGGGCGAAGCCGGCGGCGGCGAGCAGACCGATGGCGGCGAAGTCCCAGACGGTTACACGGCGGGCGTGAGCGGCACGGCTTGTTGGGACGTGGGGCATGCGGGTGGCGGTTCTCCTCGGGGTGGTCGGGGTGTTGTTGGCGGCAGGCCGTCGCATCCGTCTTGGCCGTCCACGGCCTTACCCCACTTGGCCTGTTGCCTCGTTGGTCCGTCCCGTCGCCGTCCTGGTGACGTACGCGATGCCAGGGCGGCAGAAGGGCGCGGGGACGGACGGTGCGACGGGCGGCAGGGCAGTGCCGTCCCCGTGACGGCTTACGGGGCATGGGCTGCGACGGCGGGGACGGCGTCTACCGCTTCCGGCGGGTGAGGTCAGGCAGCGTTCGCAGGCACGCGGGGAGGCAGGGGGTGGACCTTGGGACAGTAGCGGCGCCAGGAGTCGGCGAACTTGTTGAAGGTGTAGCCCTTGCGCTGGGTGCCATCGGGCAGGCGGATGTTGGCCGAGGAGATCTGGTAGTCCTTCAGCAGCTCGGAGAGCGGACGGGCCGTGAGCCCGCCGCGTCCGTGCTCGCCCCAAGGCGCCTCGGGGTCGTCGTTCAGCGCGGCGAGGATCGCGATGGTGGACAGACTGTTCGGGTCGCCGTGGGCGAAGAAGATCCGGCGGATGTCGGCGAGGATCCTCGCTCCGCCGCAGCCGTCCTCCTCGATCTCCTCCTCGGCGGCGACCATGCGCACGCACGCCTGCCGGGCCCGGCGTGGCCAGGAGCCGCCGGCGAGGTCAGCGACCGCGACCAGGGGTTCCCAGGTGTCGGCGGCCCGGTCCTCGACCGGCATGTCCGGTTCGAGGGCCTGGGCCTGCTCGTGGACCTGGGAGGCCCAGAGCGAGAGCTTGGCGCGGGTTTCCCGCAGCAGGACACCGTCACGGCGGTCCCGCAGCGGCGCGACGATCTCGCCGTCTGCGCGGCGGCGCATGCGGATCACGATCGACCGGTCCATGATCGTGTCGGGCAGATCGCCGATCCCGGCCAGAGCGGCCATGGCAAACGTCTCGAACTCGCGGGCCTGGTGGTCGGTGCCGACCGCCCGGGTGACCGGGCGATTGCGCTGGTGCCCGGCGTTCAGCAGCCCCCGCAGGTCCTCGTACTTCTCGGCGGTCCTGGGGTTGCCGAAGATGGTGTCGACCTCGTCGACCAGCAGGGTCCGGGGCCGCTCGCTGATCGTGCGGTAGACCGCTGCCGCACTGGTGTTGACCGTGATCAGCGGGTCGTGGACGGTCTCGACCAGGACGTCCAGCAGGCGGGACTTCCCGCACCGCCGGGCCGGAGCGACGATCGCCAGGCGCGGGGCGTGGTGCCAAACCGCCTGCAGATGCGTCGCGGCGGCCCACAGCGTCACCGCATCGAGCGCCTCCGCCGAAGGCAGGACCGCGTACCGGCGGACATGGGCGTGCAGTTCCGCCAGCAGCGAGGCGCCCGGCGACTCCGGCACGTCCGGAACCACGTCAGCATCCGGTAGGTCGTTGGCCGCTCCTTCGGCGGCTGCAGGCTCTCCACAGGCTGTGGGCGCCGGGAGCGGCTGGTCAGTCCCGTGGACGTCGGGGCGGCCCGGCTTGGCGACCGGCGGCCACGAGGCCGCCACGGCAGGAAGGTTGGACAGGTGGGACGTGGAGGTGATGAGGGACTCCAGACTGCGGTACAACGGCGAACCGGTCGCACCGCTCGGGGGATCGGAGGGCGAGGAGGGGACTGCTTCCTCGGGCGAGTGAGACAGCGCGGGATCAGGCCGCCTGGTCGGCGCTCTGGCCGTCGAGCCAGGCTTCCACCTCCACCCAGCGGTACCGCAGGTGCCGGCCGACCTTGATCGCCACTGGGCCCTGGCGGCGGTGTCGCCAGGCGTACACGGTCTGCAGCGGGACGCCGAGGTACGCGGCGAGCTCCTCTGCGCTGGCTAGCGGACGACGATCGAGGGCGGCACGGGAAGTCTTCGGCAAAGAGGTCTCCGGAGAGTAGGGGACGGGGAATTCCGGTAGATCGGCAAGGCCCGTAATGGGCCAGGCGCGTCTGCGTGGGGAGGAGTCTGCACGCGACACGGAGAAAAACCTAAAAAGGACTCCGAGCCGTCTGCCAGACACCTCGGGCGAGAGCTAAGCCTTGCCCGGAGAACGGCGTGCGGGGAATTCTCCACGTATCCCGGCTCGCAACCTAAAAAGGCCCGAACTGGCTCTCTGGCTACCCGGTCGGTGAGCGCTGCGCCGGGCAAAGCGGCACACAGAGGGATCGTCGCGAGCCCCTCTCGCAGGCGAGCGGCCTTGCTGTTGCAAGGGGTTCGGCCCGCCCCCGACGTGAGGTCGACCACCTGGGACGATCCGTCACTATCGGGACGATCGGATACGGATGAATCCCCTTGGGACTCCATGCTTGACAAAAGGCCGCCGGGCGATCAATATCCAACACCCACCCGAGAACGGGCTCCGTGCGCGTTTCTTCTCAGTGGCTCACTTGGCAAGCAGATCATCTTGCCGCGACTTTCCCACCTCACCGCCGGCCGAAGGCCGCGCCTCCCCATGTCCCCGATCAGAGGAGCCGAATGGCGACCGTTTACGACACCTGGCACAAGACCCACCCGCGCCCCACCGACGAGCCCTGCGGTGAGCACAAGGGCAAGTACCCCACCGCCGACCACGGCAAGGGCAAGCGCTGGCAGGTCCGCTACCGAGACCCC
This sequence comes from Kitasatospora misakiensis, assembly GCF_042656005.1. Lineage (NCBI taxonomy): Bacteria > Bacillati > Actinomycetota > Actinomycetes > Kitasatosporales > Streptomycetaceae > Kitasatospora > Kitasatospora misakiensis. Next base: position 12,678 of record NZ_JBHSOF010000084.1, read on the forward strand.
AGCGGCGAGCAGCGCAAGCTCAATTTCGCCCGGCGGGCCGATGCGGACGCGGAGGCTTCCCGCCTCGACAACGACCTCAACCGCGGTGCCTACATCGACCCTGCCCTCGGCAAGGAGACGTTCCGCGAGGTCGGCGAGCGGTGGCGCGCGAGCGCCGTCCACGGGTCGAGCACCGTCGAGCGCGTCGACCGGGCTCTTCGCCTGCACATCTACCCGATCCTCGGCGACGGGGCCATCGCGGGCGTCAAGACCTCGGACATCCAGGCGTGGGTCAAGGACCGCTCGAAGGTGCTGGCACCGTCGACCCTGCGGGTGCACTACAGCTACGTGACCGCGATCTTTCGCGTCGCGGAGCTCGACCGCCAGATCCCGTTCAACCCGACGAAGGGGGTGAAGCTGCCGCCTCCGCCGCGCAAGGAGATCGTCCCGCTCGCCGTTGAGGTCGTGGCGGCCTTGGTCGACGCCGCCCCCGGCTGGTACCGGGTGCTACTGCTCCTGGCGGCGGCCTCGGGGCTGCGGCAGGGTGAGCTGTTCGGGCTTGAGCTGGCGCACATCGACTTCAAGCGCGGCACGGTCCAGGTGAAGCAACAGGTGGTTGGCCCCGATCGGGGTGAGCCCTACCTCGCGCCACCCAAGACCCACGAGAGCCACCGGACGGTCCCGGTGGCCAAGCCCGCGATGGACGCGCTGGCGGCGCACCTGGAGAAGTACCCGGCTCGGCGGGTCGATATCGAGGACCGTACCGACCCACGCCCCGCCAAGTGGAAGCGGCGGAAGGCGCTGCTCGTCTTCACCAACGAGCGCGGTGAGGCGATCCGTCGCGCGGCCTGGGCGGCAGTCTGGGAGAACCTCGTGCGAGTCGCTGACAAGGCCATGCGGAAGCAGCACGAGGGCGCGATCAAGAGCTGGGAGCGCCGTGGCCGGCCGGACGACGCGGAGCCGACGCTCCGCCAGGTGCCGGACGACGCGACGATGCACGACCTCCGGCACTTCTACGCCTCGGTGCTGATCAAGCACCGGGAGAGCGTCAAGACGGTGCAGAAGCGGCTCGGCCACGCCAAGCCGTCGATCACGCTCAACACCTACACGCACCTGTGGCCGGACGAGGAGGACACGACGAGGGCGGCGATCGAGGCTGTCTTCAGCGCTGTGCCGTCGATCGCTTCCGCTCGCCTGAAGAGCTAGAGCTGGCTCTAGCTAGCTGCCTACATGTCTGGCTGGAAGCGCTTGACCCGGTTCCGCACGGAGGACAGGTGGATCCGCTCCGGGCGGCCAGCGAAGAGGTAGAACAACGACTCTGGCACGTAACCCGGCCGACGAAACCAGTTACGTATCTGGGCTCCAACCCCCTGGTCGTCGGCGATCTCTCCCAACACCTGCTCGGTGTCCTCGTAGATGTGATTGGGGCGCAACCGTCCCGAGGACCGTAGACGCATGAATTCCTGCTGCGGGGTCAGCCCATTCGGCCCCGGAGTCCTGCCCCATTCCATCAGCGCAGGCGTGGCCATGAGTACATCGTTGATGACGTTCGAGGTCTGGACGTGGTGCCACACCTCCAGCAACGTCACGTTCTGGCTTGGGTTGGCCAGGTGGTGGGCAAGGTTGGCTAACAGCCGGCTCATCAGCATCAGGTTGCGACGGACATCCACCGGAACCTGTGTCCCAAGCACGGCCATTGCGCCCTCGCGGAGCAAGAGGTCGGCGATGCTGACGGCGCCAGCGCCGCGTGGGGCAACGTGGCAAGCGCTGAGCAAGATGACGGGCGGCGGCTTTTCCAAGCCGAGTCCGACGTACGACTGATCTCCGATAACGAGAGCCGCTGCAGTGCCAGCAATCTTGCCGTGTGCACTGATGATCAGGATATCCGGGGCGTGCTCCTTCACGGCCTTGTGGAGGGCCTCCAGCGACAAGGTCTCCGCCAGGTGGAGAGTGAGACCTTCGGTGTCAGCATGCATCTGCTGAACCAGCTGCCAGCCCCGTCGGGACTCTGCTCCAACGGGGTCGCTCGTGGGGATGCACTCGGCGACCAGGATGCTGATGCGGTTGTCCCAGTCGAGGACGGGCGAGGTCGCAGCTCGCTGGACCGTGCGGGTCAGTGGGAGCATTGGTTCATAAGCGATGGGCAGACGAGCCGCCAGTGGTGCGGTGTCCCCTGGCATGGTGACGAGGCCCAGCGGGAAGTTGGAGAAGACCGATAGCGCGGAGGCGCTACGTACTGCTTCGATGACGGCCTCGGTGAACAGCGGCCTGACTACGGCGTTGAGCCTGTTCAGCAGCTTCCGCACTGAGCTGGGATGATCTTGGGTCGCATCTCTGAAGTGCTTCTCCAACTGTGCGAGGAGAGTAAACGCCTGAGCGGGAACGGAAGGCATCATCAGGCCCGGGCCACCGTTGGCGGTCGCCCGGTGGGTGAGGACAAATTCGATCGCAGCCCGCTCAACCATCGCGTCAGGGCGCTCCCCGATCTCCGGCGCCCAGACGTCGTTGACGTCGCGGTCTGACGTAGGGCGGACACGAGCCTTCAGCTCGGGAGAGTACGCGCGGCGGACATAGGCGGGAGGCACTCCTGGAAGGGCCAGAGACGTGGTGATCTGTCGATGGCCGACTGTCTCGGTGACAGCCTGTGCGAAGTCCAGGTCCGGGGATTCGAATGACTCCCCTCGCCTGTCCAGTTCGGCTGCGGCCGCGACGAACGCGCGATCGTAGATAGAGCGGCGAACCAAGGCGAGGGGCTGAACGTTGGGTTCGGGCTGCTCGGAGGGCCTGCCGAGCCGACGCATCAGCAGGCGGTGAGGAAGATCAAGAGCAGCCAGATCTAGGCGGCGGGCAAGCGTGGGCAAGCCCTCCAACAAGGGCTTGCCGAAAGAGAACTGCTTGTGGATGGCCCTCCAGTGCCCGTCGATGCTGTCGTCGGACAGCGACGAGAAGGAGGCGGCTGGTAGGGCGAAGCCAAGGTCGACTGCGCGTTTCGCGGTCCGGTCAAGCAGGTTGTCGGGACACACGGCGAGTACTGGTTGCCACAGAGCGCCGAGGGTTCGCTTCTCGAATAGGTCGATGGGCATCAGCAGGATGCTGTGGCCCATCGCGAGCTGGTACGAACCCTGCAGCAGCCAAGGATCCATCTCCACCAGGTCGAGACGTGACTGGGGCAAGTGGAGGCAGTACCAAAGGCCCGGGAGAGCTGTGGCCGTATCGCGTGCCAGACCATGAGGTACAGCTGTGTCTGCTCCGTGGCTGAATGGCAAGGAGACGATGGGAGGCTCGTAGACGGACTCCCCGCCGGCGGGATCGAAGACCGCGCAGTAGAGAAATGGCGGGTACGTCGACGGCTCCGGGTCAGCTGTCATCCCGGGAGGTTACCGCGACTGCGTCGCCCCACTGGGAGGTTCTGCGGATCACAGCAGCCAAGCTGCTGTGATCCGCAGCCGAAGCGCCGCATCGCAGATTTCACACCAACGCGCACGCAGAGTGCGCTGCGAGCTTGCGTTGCCAGCGGCTAGGAGTGGCACAACGAGGGTCATCGATGGCGGCTGTCCCCGCCGAAGTGCCCTCGTTGTGCCCTGTGGCCACCTTGAGCCTGCGTTTCCGCAGGTCAGCGGCGTCGACTAGCGGTAGTTCACGAACTGGATCGCGAAGTCCAGGTCCTTGCCCTTGAGCAGGGCCTGCACGGTCTGGAGGTCGTCACGGCTCTTCGAGGTCACCCGGAGCTCGTCGCCCTGGACCTGGGCCTTGACGCCCTTCGGGCCCTCGTCCCGGATGATCTTCGCGACCTTCTTGGCATCGTCCTGGGAGATGCCTTCCTTCACGTCCGCGAAGATCTTGTACTCCTTGCCGGACAGCTGGGGTTCCTTGGTGTCCAGCGCCTTGAGCGACAGGCCGCGCTTGATGAACTTGCTCTGGAGCACGTCCAGGATCGCCTTGACCCGCTCCTCGCCGTTGGCCTTCATCTCGATCGTCTCGCCGGAGCGCTTGATCTCGGCGCCGACGTTCTTGAAGTCGAAGCGCGTGGAGATCTCGCGGGAGGTCTGGTTGATCGCGTTGTCGACCTCCTGCCACTCGACCTTCGAGACGATGTCGAAACTGGAGTCGGCCATGGGTGTTGGTCTCCTTGATGTTCTGGCTGCACTGACACGGCCCGCCCCACCGGGCGCCCGCCGCCCCAGCCTATCCAGCCCACCCCCACCCTCGCCCCGGCACAACCACGCCGCACCCGCCGATCCCGCCCCACTCATCCGGGTGGCGAACCACCCCCCGACATCAGGTAAGGTTTACCCAGTCGAACGGGGCAAGCCCCGAGAGGCGAACATCCTGGCTGGTTGCCCGAGCGGCCAAAGGGAGCAGACTGTAAATCTGTCGCGCAAGCTACGCAGGTTCGAACCCTGCACCAGCCACAGGATAGAGAAACAGCCCCTGACATGCGGAAACGCATGTCAGGGGCTGTTCTCGTTCATTCGAACGCTCGCGGCGCCCCTGCGGCCGTTTCGCGAGGTTTGTCCCACCTGAGACGGTCCGCCTGCCGCTGCCGGACACCACGGCGCCCGTGGCCGTGCCGGTGCTCGTCGACGGGCTCCAGGACGAGGCCGCCCTCCGGCGGCGCGCCCGCAACATCGCCCTGACGAACGCCAGATGCTGGCCGAGCTGGGCTTGGTCCAGAAGGCGAGCGCCCAGGTCAAGGTGCACCGGACGTCCAGCCTGTTCAAGCTGTACATCCTGAACCGGCAGGAGGCGTTCTTCGGCTTCTACCCGCTCCGCGAGCGCACGGTGGCGATCGACGACACCGACCACACCGTCTACGTCGTGATCGGCAAGGACACCACCCTGTTCCACCACGCCGCCGGCCCGGACGACGCCTCACTCGGCTCGCAGTACGTCCAGCAGGCCCCGATGTGGTTCGACAGCGTGTGGTCCACGATCGCCTACGAGCGGCAGTCATGATCGGCACCCCTCAGGAACTCGCCGACGTGCTGCGGCCGGTGAAGCACGTACTCCTCGACTTCGACGGCCCGGTGTGCTCCGTATTCGCCGGCCTCCCCGCTCCGGAGGTCGCGCGCCGACTCCGTGAGGGCCTGCTCGCCGCGGGCGAGCGGGCCCCGGTGGGGGCGGAGGAGGAGAGCGACCCGCTCGTTCTGCTCCGGCTGATCTCGGACGCCCGCCCCGATCTCACGGAGAGCACGGACGCCGCGCTGGCCGCGCTGGAGACCGAAGCCGTCCGGGTCGCTCGCGCGACTCCGGGCGGAGAATCGGTTCTCCAGGCATGTGCCCGCTCCGGCCGTCTAGTCTCCGTGGTCAGCAACAATGCGGGAGTGGCCATCGCGGCATACCTCGCCGAACACGGCCTCAGTCGCTACGTGGCCGGCGTCTTCGGACGCGCCCCGGGTGATCCCTCCTCCATGAAGCCGAACCCGCGCCTCCTGCTCGAAGCGATGGAAGCCGCCGGCGCCGCTTCGGAGCACTGCATCTTCATCGGCGACGCGGCCCGCGACGTCGAGGCTGGAGAAGCGGCCGGAGTCCCCACGATTGGCTATGCGAATAAGCCAGGGAAGGATGAAAAGCTGGTCGCCGCTGGTGCCGTAGGGATTGTGGACTCGATGCAACTCGTCGCCGACCTGCTGATCAGGGCGTTGTGATGAAGGATATTTCTAGTGTCGTTGATTCTGCCTCTTGCGAATTACCTCGACCGACTTTGCGGCAAGAAATCCCGGAAAGTCGATATCATCGACCAGGCGGGCGAGTTTAGGATTTTTGGATATCCTGTCACGTACTACAGATGCTATGGCTTCGGCAGTCCAGCCGCGAGTAACGTCGCCGGTTAGTCCACCTACTACACCATTCACGGACTGAGTGATCGTCCTGGCTTGATCTTCAGGGTAGGCGCGAAGGATCATCTGTCGCAGAATCTCCGAGGCTTCGCGCGGTTCACCTTGGGTGTGGTTGGAAATCTCCACGGGCGCGTGCATCTGTGCCCAGATCACCTCCACCCCTTGATGAGTGATCTCCCATGTTGCATGGGCTCCGCAGAGGTATTCGGAGCGAGCTGCACTGGTGATTGGTCGGTCGCCCGGCCAGGCGGTCCCCCTGCTGACGGCGAATGATGAGCCGACGAAGAAGGCATGGCCAGGGAGTAGTACTCTGGCCAGTCCGATGATGCCAGCGATGGCAGAAACTCGCGCTGTTGACAGGTGACCGAGAACTTCACGGGCTCGTGCCATTTCGAAAAAAGTCTCGCCCTCGACTGCCTTTCTCATCCAGGTGGGTGGGATGAGCAGGTGGGAGGCAAACTCGTTGGCTTCGCGCTCCTGGTCCCAAGCACCGACCAGGGAGCTGCTCGTGGAGGAGGCGTCGGCGGTCCGCTCGGGATTGCACTCTACGTTATTTGTGTGCCATGCAAGCTCGACATGCCCAAGCTCATGGGCAAGCGTGAACCGCTGCCGCAAAAATGGCCTGGATTTGTGCGCAATGATCAATGGGCGAGAGCGGTTCAGGATGGTAATGGCGTCGCACTCGTGGGGCCATTCCTCCCATTTCAGCTCTGCCTTATTCTCAATAAGAGCCTGGATGTCAATAGGTGGCTCTAGGGAGAATTTATCAATCAAGCACTTTGCGCGCGTTGCTGGAGGAGTTAGATTCTCCCTGTCGTTACCAGCCACTCGTACACGCCCTTAGCCTGTTCCTCGGATTCCGCGCGAGCGGCAAGTGCGTAATCCGAATGGCTGGCAGCAAGGACTTCCTCCGCAAAGGGCCGGTCGTGCTTCCTGTCGGCGAGAATGTAACGCAGGGACTCAGGTCGCTCGGTGCATGTCCTGTACTCATCCCAGGTCATTCCGAGGTACTCGTGCAACGGTAGGTCGGAGTCGCCGTCGTGCCACGCGTCGACGAAGTCGTCAAGATCGTCAAGGGAAGCTCGCCCGCTCAGGGCTGCCTCCACGAAGGACTCATGATCGGTTTTGCTAGACATCGATCTTCCTGCCCTTCACAGCCTCTTTGATGATCTCGCCAGTTACAGCATGCGCAACGCCGCGCGGTGATGGCGTTCTCGCCTGCTGCTGGCCCCGGGGAGAGCTCGGCCTCAGCCGTCGCTGCGACGACCTTTGATCGAGGGCTTGCACTCGGACCATGATCCGGACCAGTGGTGGACGAGGTCCGGTCCGTGATCAAGAGTCCGCAGGTCAGAACGTGCCCGGTCAGCGGTCTGTAAATCTGTCGCGCAAGCTATGCAGGTTCGAAACCTGCAGCAGCCTCAGGATAGGGAATGGCGGCCCCCGGCTCACGTTTCTGTGAGTCGGGGGCCGCTATGCGTTCCGGGGTGGTGCGGTGGGGGTCACTGGTTGTGGGTGAGGAGGAGGGTGGTGGCGGTTGGGGTGTTGGGGGCG
>NZ_JBHSOF010000085.1:0-19576 GCF_042656005.1 Kitasatospora misakiensis
CGCATGTCCGGTGGTGTGGGAGGAGGGCCGGGTGACCCGGCCCTCCTACCCGATTCCGGGGTCTTCCCGCGCTCGAATTGACCCGTGATTCTGCCCACGGAATGCACCCCTTGGCCGGTCGATCGGGCTCATAGAGTGATCATCACAAGGTCACGGCAGGGGAGCCGGGACCGCCCGAGACGGGGAGTACCACCATGAACGCCGGCCCGATCAAGCCGCTCCTGACCCGCGCCGCCACCGCCGAGACCACCAGCGACCCGAGCAGCGTGATGACCCTGCTCGCCGACTCCGGCACCGACGGCAGCCCGGTCACCAGCTACCGCTCCACCTTCGCCGAGGGCGCGGTCGGCGCCCCGGCCCACTTCCACACCCGGGCCTCCGAGCTGTTCTTCGTCGTCGGCGGCAAGCTCCAGGTCCTGCTGGACGAGAAGGTCGAGACCCTGGAGAGCGGCGACTTCCTGCTCGTCCCGCCGCACACCCCGCACGCCTTCGCCGCCGCCCCCGGCTCGACGGCCGACGTGCTGTTCGTCTTCACCCCGGGCATGCCGCGCTTCGACTACCTGCGCCTGCTCGGCCGGGTGATGCGCGGGGAGGCCGGCCCGCAGGAGATCAAGGACTCCTCCGAGCTGTACGACAACCACTACGTCGACAGCCCGCTGTGGCGCGAGACCCTGGCGGCGGCCGCCGGCGTCTGACATTCCGGCTTCGTCGGGCGTGGCGACGCCTGGCCTCTGCGTGGCATATTTGGTACGCTTCGGGGTAGGTCAATGGACGGAGTGGGACGCTATGACTCAAGGTGCCTTCTGGGACGACCTCGTCCAGGATCTTCAGGACCCCGAGTTCCTCCGTGAGTACGTGGTCGAGTCGATGCGCATCGCCACGATCGACCGCATCGTCAATGAGCTCGACGAGGCCCGTAAGGCAGCCGACCTCTCCAAGGCGGCCCTGGCGAGGGCCATCAGTGCGGAGCCGGCGGGGATCCGGCGCCTGTTCTCGGCAGGGCACGTGAACCCGACCTTGGGCACGCTGGCCGAGGTCGCGGCGGCCCTGGGGATGCGTATCACCCTTGAGCCGCTTCCCGAGGCTGAGCAAACGTCGATCACTGCTCCGCTGTTGGAGGGGCAGGTGGCGGACACGCAAATGCTGGCGAAGCACCTGGCTGCTATGCGCGACACGAAGCCCCGGTCTGGCGCCGCTGCCTAGCCGTTTCGGGCGGTCAGGCCGTGGAGCGGGGGTTCCGCTTCGCGTATTCGGCGCCGAGTTCTCGGACTCCTTCGTAATCCGCGGCGGACAGCACGGTCCTGAAGGGCTTGTCCAGGCCGCAGACGACCACGAGGAGGGGCTTCGTGGCCCCTGCGGCCTCGTAGTCGAGCAGGCAGAAGAGGCGGTAGTGGTGCCTCTGTGGTCCGTCCACCCGGGCCTCGAACCAGCCGGTCATGTCGCCTTTCATGGCCTCCCAGTAGCCGCCTCCGGCGAAGCGCTTCGGGGGCGCGGCAGCAACGGCGACGAGTACCGCCCGCATCGTGGCCCTGACCTTGGTCGGGCAGATCTCGTTCAGGAAGGTCTGTCCAGGGGTCTGCTGTCCGGGGTCGTCGTCAGGATGGCGTCGGAAGAACACCACGTCGTGCGCGTCATCGCTGGATGGCCCGGTCTTGACCTGAGGGCGAGCCGGTGCGGGTTTCGGGCGGCGCCGATCTCGGGGGTCAGGAGTCACGGGAGGATCATCTCGTAACAATCGGGGTGCTTGTGGGTGTTTTACACGAGATCCTCCCCGGAGGGGATGTCAGACCGTGACGAGTCTCGGCGACCGGCCGAAGACCAGATCGGTGAACCCGGGGGCGGGGGAGATCAGCACCCAGACGAACTTGCCGATCCCGCCGACGCGAGGGCAGCAGCCCCAGCGGTCGGCGAGCGCGTCGACGAGGAGGAGGCCCCGCCCGCACTCCTCCTCGGGGCCGGGGGAGGGGCGCAGGAGGGGCCATCCGTCACCGGCGTCGTGCACTTCGAGCCGCAGCTGGCCGGCGACGACGGCGAACCGGACCTCGATCAGGCGGTCCAGCGGCGCGTCGGAGTGCCGGACGGCGTTGGCGAAGAGCTCGCCGAGCAGCAACTCCCCGATGTCGGAATAGCGTTCACCACGGGGCAGGCCCGCGAGGTAGGCCCGGAGGAAGCACCGGGCGAGGGGGGCGGAGTCGTCCTGCATGGGGAGCCGAGCGGCGAAGTCACGGGGCCGGGGGGCGGTACGGAGAGAGGGCATGGCGAAGCCTCCGGGTGAGAGGGGGGAGTGGAACAGGCTCGCGAACGGGGCGCGGAATTCACGCAGTGCGAGCGAATAACTGCGTTCCGCCATAATCATCGCCTCTCGCCGGGTACGGTGACGACCAAATCGCAGTGCGAGGCGTGTGCGGCACGTGAGGGGGCCGGTCATGGCACACCGGAGGAGCAAGCTCGAACCGACCGCGAGCTCGGCGGTGATGTTCGGCGAGGAGCTGCGGTTCTACCGTGAGCTGGCCGGCTACACGCAGGAGGAGTTGGCCAAGCTCCTGCACTGCGACCGCACGGTGCTGACGCGCTGTGAGAGCGGCAAGCGCCGGATGCAGCCCGAACTGGTCGAGGATGCGGACCGACTCTTGAACACCGGCGGCCTGTTGAAGCGCCTCTGGGACCGGGTCGATTGGAATGCGGAGATCGAGCACCCGGACTGGTTCCAGGAGTACGCGGAGATGGAGGCCGAAGCGGTCGGTCTGCGACTGTTCCAGTACGGATACGTGCACGGCCTGCTGCAATGCAGTGATTACGCGCGGGAGATGTTCAGGGCGGGCGACGCGGCAGGCAAGCCCGAGCTGATCGCCGAACGGATGACCGCTCGAATCGGTCGGCAGCAGCGCTTCCTCGCTCCGGACGGCCCCCTGTTGATGGTGGTCCTTGATGAGAGCGCCATCAGGACGGAGTTGGGTGGGCCTGCCGTGATGCGTCGCCAGATGCAGCACTTGCTCGACGTGGCGAGGCTCCCCAATGTCAGCATCCAGGTCGCTCCGTTCGGCGGTCGGCGGACGGTCGTCAAGATGTCGATGGTCCTGCTGGAGATGCCGGACGGGCGGAATTGGGTCTACTCGGAGAGCCTGGATCGGGGGCATCTCAGTGATGCTCCAGCCATCGTGGCGGCACATCGCCGTGGCTATGATCTGCTTCGTGGGGAGGTGCTCTCGGTGAGGGAATCCCTGGAGCTACTTGCCGACGCGATGGAGGGCTACCGGGATGGCGAGGTTCGAGATCGGCGCGAACGGCTGGCGCAAGAGCAGCTACAGCGGGCCCGACGGGGGGGACTGCGTCGAGGTGGCCCTCACGTCCCCTTCCCCCGGCGTCGTTCCGGTGCGTGACTCCAAGGACCCCTCCGGGCCGGTCCTCCTCTTCCCCTCCGCAGCCTGGTCCTCCTTCCTCTCCGCCCTCCAGGACGGTTCCCTCCCGGCTGGCTAGGGTCGGTAGGTTGGCTGTTCATGACGCCCTTTCGCATCGGTGTGATGTACGACCGCTCCTGGGACCCCGCCGGACTGCCCGACTTCGCACGGGAGGTGGAGGCGCTCGGGGTGGACGACCTGTGGGTGGTCGAGGACCTCGGGTGGAACGGCGGGATCTCGGCCGCGGCGGTCGCCCTGGGCGCGACCCGGCGGCTGCGGGTCGGCCTCGGCATCGCGCCCGCCCCGTTGCGCAGCCCCGCCCTGCTGGCGATGGAGGTGGCCACCCTGGCCAGGGTCTTCCCCGGCCGGCTGGTCGCCGGGATCGGCCACGGGGTGCGGGAGTGGATGCGGCAGGCCGGTGTGGCGCCGCGGTCTCCGCTCTCGCTGCTGGAGGAGACACTGACCGCGGTGCGCGGACTGCTGCGCGGCGAGCGGGTCACCGTGGAGGGGCGTGAACTACGGCTCGACGGAGTCGAGTTGGTCCACCCGCCGGCGAAGGACGACGTCCCGCCGGTGATCGCCGGTGTGGTCTCGCCCAAGTCGCTGGAGCTGGCCGGCCGAGCCGCCCAGGGCACGCTGGTGGCCGAGGGCCACGGCCCGGAGGATCTACGGGCGGTCCGCGCCGCCGCCGAACGCGGCGGCGCGGCGGCCGACCACACGCTCACCGTGCTCACCTTCCTGGGGCTGGGGGAAGCCGCCGCGCCCGCTCTGAAGGAAGCCGTCGCCGGTCACGCCCAGTGGATGGGCCGCGACGAGTCGTCGACCTACGCGGCGGGCGGCACGGCGGCCCAGGCCGCCGCAGCCCTCCACACCCTCGCGGACGCGGGCGCCCAGACGGTGGTGGTACGAATCTGCGGCCCCGAACCACTCCACCAACTGCGCGAGCTGGTCACGGCCCTCGCCCTCCAGGACGGGTCACTTCCGGTTGGTTAGGACCACCCCTGGGGATGGGCTAAGATTTACCCATCACCCAGTTGCGCGGGTGGCGGAATAGGCAGACGCGCTGGATTCAGGTTCCAGTGCCCGAAAGGGCGTGGGGGTTCAACTCCCCCCTCGCGCACACAGAGAGCGGCCGGTCGGATCCTCGGATTCGACCGGCCGCTCTGTTCTCCGGGCCTGTGGATCGCCCCGCGCGACACCGGGCGGGGCCAGTCCGTAGATCACTTCACATCATTGACCGGAGACCGTGACCGTGAGCAAGAACATCAACAACCCCGTGGGCATGGGCGGCGGCCAGCGCAAGAGGCTTTCGCGCGCCGAACGGCAGAACAACGGTCCGCACCGCAACCTCGACCGCCAGGGTGCGGCCGACCTGAAGGCGGAGCTGGTGCGCAGGATGCGCGAGAAGGCGGGCTCGGCCGAAGGCGCCGCGCAGGCGGGCGACGACACCGCAAAGAGCTGACGCACCGCTGCCGCCAGGGCCCGGATCGCCAAGGGCAGGTTCCGCCTGCCCTGCGCCTGACCGGCTGACGGGCCGGTGCGGCAGCGCACGCCGCACCGGCCCGTCCGGGCTGTCCGCCACACAACTCGTCCACGCATGAGAGGCGCCTGCGCTCACGGCTCGATCCGCCGGGCGTACACGCCCTCACCGATGGACCGGAAGCTGTGCCGCTCCCACGCGCGCCGTAGCTTCTCCATCGCCTCCTCGTCCGGCCGCCGCACCTCCGGATCGTCGGACGCGTACGAGCACGGTTCATCCGGCCCGTGATCGTGAATCGGGGCCGGGTAGCAGACAGCCACCGTGCCGGGGACGGCCAGGCGCCGCAGCGCGGTGACAGCCAGGCGCATCCCGACTCCCTTGCCACGCCACGCTTCCGAGACACGGACGGACTCCAGCAGGAGCAACAGCACGGGACTCAGCGCCGACACCGCCGGGGCAAGGCTGCCGTCCTCGCTGAAGATCACACGGGGGATGCGGTCGAGGAGGCCGGGGTCGTCCTCCAGGGCGGCACGGGGGTTCGGCGTGACGCCCGGGATGACACGGGTGATCTCGGCGGTGCCGATCTTCTCGTCGGGAACGTAGAACTTCGCTGTCCACCGCTCCGCACGCCCGGTCCACGTCTCGTCGGCGAACTGCCGCATGGCATAGGAGATGTGGAGCCGATCGGGGTCCATGCTCGCTCCTCCGAGGGGTGGGCTCCCGCCCGCCGGGCGGGAGCCCACCCCTGTGTCAGTCGACTACTTCGGGTCGGGGGTGGGCCGCTCCGGCGCGGGCTTGCCCGCGTGCTTCGGCGGCGGCTTCTCGTTGCCACGGAGGCTCCGAAGAGCCTCCGCCAGGTTCATCCGTTGACGTCCTTGATGTTCAGGTTCGAGCACTGTTCCACTCTGCAAACGGGACGGATTCGGAGATCGCGAGGTCGCGCCAGCGCAGGTACTTCGAGATGTCCGGGTTCTCGATCAGCGTTCGGTTGATCTGTGTTCCGTCCGGCCGGTAGTTCATGTGGACGACCACCGACTCGTCGAACAGCCAGAAGTCCTGGTCCGGCAGGTCGAGGTCCTGGGTCGTCAGGTCCACGATCCGGTAGTCCTCACCGGCGGCAACGTTGCCGGGGATGCACCAGTCGAACAGGTGCCGGCTGTAGTCGGTGAGCGGCAGGCGGACCAGCTTGGCGCGGGTCATCGTCCGGCCGGCGGCGTGGCGGCCCCGGATACGGTCGTGCCACTCGGAGTTGAAGCCCTCGGGGACCGGGTCGCCGGACGGCCCGCACGGTCCACCGGCGATCATGGTCAGTTCCAGTTCGTCGCTCACTGGCCTTCCCTTCCCTCCGTAGCTGTGATCAGCACGCTACGGACGGTCCACGGCCCGTCACAAGGGCAGTGGGGCACCTACTCGCGTTCTCGCATAATCTCCTGGCCGATCGCCGGGCACGCCCCTCACGACACCGTGAGGGGCGAGCGCGCCGTTCAGCCGAGGAAGTCGACGCGGTCGATCAGGCCGTCCCGCACGCGGTAGGCCACCAGGACGCGGACCGGCTCGTCGGCCAGGCCGTGGGCGATCTCGTGGTCGACCACCCAGTCGCCCTCGGTGAGCCGACCCACGATCTCCGCCCGACAGCGGCCTTCGGCGAACTGCCCGGCGTACCGGTCCCGCAGGGCCCGTCGGCCCTGCAGGAGGCTGCCGTCGGCCCGTTGGACCGTGACGTCCTCCGCGTAGGTGGCGACGAAGGCGTCGATGTCGTGGCTGTTGTAGGCGGCGAGCTGCCGCTCGACCACCTCGCGCGGTTCGGTCATGTGCTTGATCGTTCCTTCTTCGGCGTACGGGTTCAGGCCGCGAGGCGGCGGGCGGCGAGTTCGGCGTAGAGCGCGGCTCCGTCGGGCAGCACCGCGTCGTCGAACTCGGCGTGGGGCGAGTGGTTGGACGGCAGACCGTCGGGGTCGGTCCCCTTCGGGGCGGCGCCGAGCCAGGCGAACGAGCCCGGAACCGCCTCAAGTATCCGGGAGAAGTCCTCCGACCCGGGGATCGGGTTCGGCAGCGTCCGGAAGCGCTCCTCGCCGAAGACGTCCCGGACGGTGTCCGCCAGGAAGTCGGTCTCGGGCCCGTCGGTCACGGTCACCGGGTACTCGGGGAGGTACTCGATCTCCGCCCGCAGGCCGTGGGCGGCCGCGATGGCCCTGACCAGCTCCACCGAGGCGTCGGCGACCCTGGACTGCGCCTCGGCGGAGAAGGTGCGCACGGTCGCCTCGAAGCGGGCGGTGTCGGGGATGATGTTGCGCCGGGTGCCGGCCTGGAGGATCCCGACGGTGATCACCACCGGGTCGAACACGTCGAAGCGGCGGGTCACCATGGTCTGCAGGGCGGTGACGATCTCGCAGGCCGCCGGTACGGGGTCCTTGGCCCGGTGCGGCACCGCGCCGTGGCCGCCGGCGCCGTGGAGGGTGACGTTCAACGCGGCGGACGCGGCGAGGATCGGCCCGCGTCGGGAGCTGAACTCCTTGTGCGGCATGGTCGACGACACGTGCAGGGCGTACGCGGCGACCGGGCGCCGGCCCGCCGCGTCCAGTACGCCCTCGGCGAGCATGGCGCCGGCGCCGTCCCAACCCTCCTCGCCGGGCTGGAACATGAAGACCACGTCGCCGTGGAGCTCCTCCCGCCGCGCGGCCAGCAGGTGCGCGGCGCCCGCGAGCATGGTGGTGTGCAGATCGTGGCCGCAGGCGTGCATCGCGCCGTTCTCGGCCGCGAACGGCACCGGCGTCTTCTCCACGACCGGCAGGCCGTCCATGTCACCGCGCAGCAGCACGGCCGGTCCCGGCTTCCTGACGGCCGCTCGGGCGGACGAGGGCGTAGAGGGATCGTCCTCGACTGGCCACACAGAGAGCGGCCGGTCGGATCCTCGGATCCGACCGGCCGCTCCTTCTTCTCGGGGCGGGCCCTACGCGGCCAGCTTGAGCTCCTTCTTGTTCACGTTCTCCTTCACCCCGGTGAGCATCTGGTGGATGGTGTTCGCGGCCTTCAGCGCGTCGTTCCACTCCGCCGTGCCCGCGAGGAGGGCGGCCTTGACGTCGCTGAGCACGCCGAAGGCGGTGCGCGCGTTCCGGGCGCTCTGGGCGCTGTCGCCCACGATCTTGGCGAGCTGGTCGAGGGAGGACGCCTCGGCGGCCCACTGGGTGTGCAGGTCCCGCGCGCCGTCGGCGGCCTTGGTCGCGGAGTCCTTGAAGTGGTTGACCGTGCCGTGGGCGGTGGTGAAGTAGGTGAGGCTGGTCTGGAACAGGGTGAGCTCCTGCGCCGTCTCGTCCAGCTTCTCCTTCTGCCTCTTCAGGTCGATCGCCCCGTAGGTGGTGAGCCCGATGCCCGCGCCGGCGGCCACGACGCCGCCGAAGATCAGCCCACCGCCGAGGACCTGGCCGCCCGGCACGAAGAGCAGCGCACCGCCGAGGGCCGCCATGCCGACGCCGACCAGGATGGCCACGGCGCCGCCCGCGATCATCGCGGTGTCCTTGGCGATGGCGGCGTTGCACGCCTTGATGGTGTCGTTGAGGGCCTTGACCAGTCCGTTGTCCGCGGCCAGCAGGTCGACGGCGGTCGCGTCCGCGGTGAAGGCCTGGACGTCGCCGGTGAGGTCGTTCTGGAAGGTGGCCAGGCTCGCGGTCACCGCCCGCGCCTTCTCCCGCCGCTCCTGCGCCGCGAGCTTGAGGGCGTCGAGGCCGTCCTTGGCCTCCAGCAGGTGCTTCTTGAGGGTGTCCAGATCGATCGTGTCGCCCTGCTTCTCGGCCTCCTCGATGCGGGCCAGCAGCGCCGTCCGGACCGAGCTGTGGACGGTGGCGTAGCCGCGGATGTCCTCCAGGCTGTCGAACATGGTGGGCACCAGGGTGGTGGTCCAGTTCTGGGCGTGCGTGCGGGCCTTGGCCAGATGGGCGTTGATGTTCGTCAGCGCCTCGACCGCCTTGGTGCCGCGGTCCTTGCCGACCTTGTTCAACTCGGCGACCACCTCCGGCCGGTCCTTGATCTTGTCGAAGAACATGTCGGGCTGCAGCTGGACCAGGGTGGCGTAGCTCTGGATCGCGGCGGCCGCTCCATGGGTGGCGGTCACGGCTTTCGCCGTGGCCGTCGTCGGCGGCTTGGTGTGGACAGCGCTCACAGCGTTGCTCCTCTCGGGGAAGGCGAACTGGGCGAAATGGTGGCGCCGTGCCGGTAGTTCGTGCGCGATGCCCCGGAGTGGCGGAGCGCGTGTCCCGGTGAAATACCCCGGACGGGTGAACGGCCGGCCCGTGTGGGCTCCCGGTCAGGCGGCGGGACGGGTCGCGCCGGTCACCTGCGTCACACAGACCCGCAGACGGTCCAGCACCTCCGCCGCCGCCTTGGCGAGGATCCGGAACCGTTCGGCCTCCCCGGCGGTCAGCACCGCCTGGTCCAACTGGCCCTTCACGTCGTCGAGTCCGAGGAGCAGGCTGTGCTGCGCGTTCAGCAGTCCGCTGCCGGCCCCGACGATCAGCCGGATCGCGCCGTCCTGGGCCCGCAGCAGGTGCTCCTGCCGCACGCCGTCCTCCATGTCCTGCTCCAGCTGGGCCTGTTGCCGCTGGACGCCCTGGAGCAGGTCGATCAGGCTGCTGATCAGCGTGTCGATCGAGTCGATCGGCCACGGCTCGTTCTGCTGCCTGCGCCGTGCGGCCGCCAGCCGCGCCTCGATCGCGCCGAGTTGCTCCCTGGTCTCCTTCAGGTGCTGTTCCAGCTCCTGGATCCGGATCCCGAGGTCGGCCCGTCGGCGGTCGAGGCGGCGGCAGTCCTCCGAGAGCGCCTGTTCCCAGTTCCCGAAGTCGTCGAGCAGGCCGTCGAGTTCGGCCGCGAGTCGGCCGAGTTCGGTGGCGGCGGCCTTGAGTCGGGGCGCGTCGGCGTCGGCGAGGCCGTCGAACTCCGGCCCCAGCAGCCTCCGGCAGGGCTCCCGGACGGCGTCGGCGAGTTTGCGGCCGATCTCCACCCGGTCTCGGAGCGTCCGGGCGTCCGGGTCGTCCCCGGCGAGGTCGAGCATGGCGGAGGAGCGGTTCGCGGCGTCCTCGAAGGACTGCAACAGGTCGGTCATGGCGTCTCCCTGGGGGCGCGCGCCACCCTCCCGGCGGCACCTCGGCCGCCCGGCGCCGGGTACGGGCCCCCGCCGGTCGCGGGGTGGCGGTGCGTGTACGGAACGTGGCTCACGATAGCCCTCGCCCCGCCCGCCACCCCGCGACCGCGGCCCGTGTCGCCGGCCCGGTTCCGGTCCGTGTCGCCCCTCGATCGAGGCGCGCCTCAGGACGAGCGGTGGGCGCGGCGGGCGTCCTTGAAGTCGCGGTGGACGGCCCAGGCGTCGGCTACCGGGCCCAGGTGGGCGAGCTTGTCGGGGTTGGCCACCGAACGGACCGTCTGGATCCGGCCGTCGAGGACGTCGAGGACCAGGGTGCTCAGCACTCGGCCGTCCTGGTCGCGGAAGACGGCGCCGGGCTGGCCGTTGACCTCGTGCGGCTCGAAGGTCACGTCGATCCGCGCCATCATCGGGACGAGGGCGGTCAGCAGTCGGGCGACGTTCGCCGCGCCGGCCACGGCCCGGGCGAACTGCGGGGTCTTGCCGCCGCCGTCGCCGACCATCGTCACGTCGGCCGAGAGCAGTTCCTGGAGGCCGGCCATGTCGCCCTCCCGGAGGGCGTCGAAGAAGCGGGCGGCCAACTCGTCCCGCTCCTTGCGCTCAGCCTCGAAGCGCGGCCGGCCCTCCCGCATGTGCCGCCGGGCCCGTACCGCGAGCTGCCGGCAGGCCGCCTCGGAGCGGCCGACGGCCGTGGCCACCTCGTCGAAGCCGAAGCCGAACACCTCCCGCAGCACGAACACCGCCCGCTCCAGCGGGCTGAGCCGCTCCAGCAGCAGGAGCGCCGCCATCGACACCGAGTCGGCCAGTTCGGCGGCCCGGGCCGGGTCCTCGTAGGGGTCGGTGAGCAGCGGCTCGGGGAACCACGGGCCCACGTACGCCTCGCGCCGGACGCGGGCCAGGCGGAGCGCGTCGATCGAGATCCGGGTGACCGTGGTGGACAGGAAGGCCTTGGTGGAGTCGGGCCTGGTCGGCGAGGCGTCGAAGCGCAGCCAGGCCTCCTGTACGGCGTCCTCGGCCTCGCCGACGCTGCCGAGGATCCGGTAGGCGATCGAGAACAGCAGTGGCCGCAGCTCCTCGAACTCCTCGACCTTGCTCATACCGGTGTGCTCCCTTTCGTGCGGACGGTTGCGTTGATCATCCAGGGTGCCGCCGGGCCGGGGACGCTCGGTCCGGCGGTTCTCGCGGAGGCGGACGCGGTGGCGGGGTCAGTGGAACTGCCCGGCCACGTAGTCGCCGGCCGGCTGACGGGTGATGATGTTCGCCCGGTTGGCCATGTTCATGAACGAGATGAGCGTGACCAGGGCCGCCAACTGCTCCTCGTCGTAGTGCTCGGCGGCCTTCGCCCACACCTTGTCGGCGACGCCGCCGGCCCCGTCCGCGACCCGGGTGCCCTCCTCGGCGAGGGCCAGGGCCGCCCGCTCGGCCTCGGTGAAGACGGCGGCCTCCCGCCAGGCCGCGACCAGGTTCATCCGCAGGGCGGTCTCGCCCGCCGCCGCGGCCTCCTTGGTGTGCATGTCGATGCAGACGGCGCAGCCGTTGATCTGGCTCACCCGCAGCGAGACCAGCTCCTGGGTGGCGGCGGGCAGCGGCATGTCCTTGAGGTCCTTGCCGAGCGTCATGAGGCTCTTGATGACCTTGGTGCCGGTCCGGGTGGCGAAGAAGTTCAGTCGCGCGTCCATGGGGTGCTCCTCCGTGGCGTGGTGGTCGGTGCTTCACCCCCTCAGACGGGACAGCCCGGCGCCCTGTGACACGCTCCGATGTGACCCGCGTCACCCGGACTCGGGGCCCAGGACCCGGGGGACTCAGCGGACCCTGAACTCTGCTACCCAGCGCCGGGGTTCGCGGCGCAGGTCGCGTTCCCAGCGCTCGGCGCCCTGCTCGGCGAAGGTCCGCCGGGTGTGCAGCACCTCGTCCAGCGGGTCGAGGTGCGCCGTCACCTCCGGCGGCTCCAACCCGGCCGCCGGGGCGGTTCGGCCGCTCGTACAGGACGACGTCGAAGCCGTGGCGCTGGAGTTCGTAGCCGGTGACCAGGCCGGCGATCCCGGCGCCGATCACGGCGACCCGGGTGCCGCCCCGGCCGTTCACGCCGTCGGCGGCCGAGGTCGGGCCGGGGCCAGCAGGCTCGGGGGGAAGGCGAAGCTCTCGTCGAACATCCGCACCTCGCTGGTTCGATGCCCCAGCAAGGGCAGGTCGGTCGTGCACGAGACACCGGTGGGCGCCCGTCCGGGCGCCGGTACGCGGACGCGGGCCCGTCCCGGTGGACGGACCCGCGTCGCTGTGCGTACGGCCGCGTCGGCGGCCGGGGGGATCAGGCGTTGATGCAGGTGTTGTCGAACGCCGGGTTCGCGATGGAGATGACGCCGATGGAGTTGCCGCAGATGTTGATCGGGATGTGGACCGGGATCTGGATCTGGTTGCCGGACAGCACGCCCGGGGAACCGAAGGCCAGGCCCTCGGCGACCGAGTCGGCGACGGCGGTGCCACCACCGGCCAGCAGGGCGGTGACGGCGAGGGCGCCGGCGGCGAGGGCGGTGCGAATGCGCATGTCTCTCCTTGAATGGATGAGTCGGCAGATCAGAGCACCAATCACACCGGGGGAGAGTCGCGCAACGGCCGTATTGCGCGCATCGGGGGCGTGTCCGCTGGGCCGCGCGGGTGGCCGGGCGGGCCGACGGGTTTGGGCGGGCCGGCGGGTGAGGTTCGGGCGGGTCGGCGGGTGCGGGTTCGGGCGGGTCAGCCGGACGGCAGCTCCTGCTCGGCCCAGATGGTCTTGCCCTGGCGGGAGTAGCGGCTGCCCCAGCGGCTGGTGAGCTGGGCGACCAGGTAGAGGCCGCGGCCGCCCTCGTCGGTGAGCCGGGCGCGGCGCATCCGGGGCTGGGTCGCGCTGGGGTCGGACACCTCGCAGGTGAGGCGCTCGGCGCGGATCAGCCGGACGCCGACCGGGCCGCCCGCGTACCGGATCGCGTTGGTGACCAGCTCGCTGAGCACCAGTTCGGTGGTGAACGCCAGCTCCTCAAGACCCCAGCGCCCTAGCTGTTCGGTGGCGGCCTCGCGGACCCGGGCGACCCCCGCCGGGTCGGCCTCCAGGGTCCAGCCCGCGGTGGCCTCGGGCGGGACGGCGCGGGTGCGGGCGAGCAGCAGGGTGACGTCGTCGGTCAGGCGGTGGGCGGGCAGGTCGGCGACCAGGGCCCGGCCGAGCCGCCGCAGCGCCGGGCCGGCCGGTACCTCGCCCGGTGCGGTCGCGCGGGCGAGCCGGTGGGACAGCTCGTCCATGCCCTCCTCCAGGTCGTCCGCGTAGCCGCGGAGCAGCCCGTCGGCGTAGAGCGCGAGCAGGCTGCCCGGCGCCAGTTCGACCTCGGCCACCTCGAACGGCAGCCCGGTCACGCCGAGCGGCGGTCCCGGCCGGACGGGCACGTAGCCGACCCGGCCGTCCGGGCCGGCGACGACGGGCGGCGGGTGGCCGGCGGAGGCCATCGCGCAGCGCCGGGAGACCGGGTCGTACACCGCGTACACGCAGGTGGCGCCGAACGGCAGCGCGGCCTGCCGGTCGTCCGGACCGTCGCCGTCCTGGTCTGCCGCGTCCGCCCGGTCCGCCTTGTCCGGGGCATCCAGGCCGTCCGGGTCGCCGTTCCCGAGGCCGTCCTCGTCCGCCAGCTCCGCCTCCACCATCAGCTGGGCCACCAGGTCGTCGAGGTGGACCAGCAGTTCGTCCGGCTCCAGGTCGAGGTCGGCCAGCGTCCGCACCGCCGTCCGCAGCCGCCCCATGGTGGCGCTGGCGGCGAGCCCGTGGCCGACCACGTCCCCCGCGACCAGCGCGACCCGGGCGGAGGACAGCGGGATCACGTCGAACCAGTCGCCGCCGATCCCGCTCGCCGTGTCGGTCGGCAGGTAGACGCTGGCGGTGGACACCGCGGTGGTCTCGGCCTGCGAGGGCGGCAGCAGGCTGCGCTGGAGGCCGACGGCGGCCCGGTGCTCGCGCGCGTAGCGGCGGGCGTTGTCCAGGGTCAGCGCGGCCCGGTCGGCGATCTCGCGCAGCAGCTCCAGATCGGCCGGCAGGTACGGCGGCCGGCGCGGGGCCCGGTGGACGCTCACCCGGCCGAGCAGCCGGCCGCCGGCCCGCAGCGGGACGGCCATCGAGGCGGGGAAGTCGGTGTGTACGGCCTGCTCGTCGGGGTGGGCGTGGACGGCCGCCCCGACGGGCGGCGGCGGTGGCGGGGCGACCGGGCCGCCCGGCCCCGGCGCCGGTTCGGCGGGCGCGCCCGACACCGCGACGGCGGTGCGGCGCAGCAGCACCCGCCCGTCCCGTCCGGGGGCCGGCTCCCCGCCGGTGAACGCGGCCTCGGCGACGTCCACCACCGCGAGGTCGGCGAGGCCCGGCACGGGCGCGCCGCCCGGGTCCGTCCGGTCGGCGGGCGGGGCGAGGACGGCGGGCGGGGCGAGGACGGCGGGCGGGGCGAGGACGGCGGCCAGCTCCTCGGCCGTCCCGCTGACGGACAGTGAGCCGCCGACGGCGGCCGTCGCCCGGTGCAGCAGGGCGAGCCGTTCGCCGGACCGGTGCAGCTCGGTGACGTCGGTGAACAGCGCGGTCACGCCGATGACCTGGCCGTCCGGGGCCTGCAGCCGGAACGCCGAGATCGCCATCACCGCGCCGCCGGCCGGGTCCTCGATGGTGCGGACGGCCTCCTCGGCGCCGATCAGCGGCCGGCCGGTGCGCAGCACCTCGCGCAGTCCGCGTTCGACGACGGCGGCGTCCTGCGGCTGGAGGAAGTCGCCGAGGCGTCGGCCGCGAAGGTCCGGCGGGAGGCCGCTGTAGGGGAGCAGGTGGGTGTTGGTGCGGACGAGGCGCAGCCGCTCGTCGAAGACGGCCAGGCCGACCCGGTCCTGGAGGAACAGTTCGCGGGTGAAGGCCCGGTCCTGGCGGGAGAGGGCGATCTGCGCGGTGGGGGCGGCGAGCACGAAGTAGCGGGGCGTGCCCGCGCCGTCCGCGCCGTCCGCGGCGGCGGGATCCTCGGCCGGGTCGGGGGCGTTCAACGGCAGGACCTGGTACGAGAACGCGAGCTGCTCGCCCCGGCCGGAGCGCAGCACCGCCTCGCCGGACCAGCCCTCGGCCCGCTGCCGTTCGGTGAGTTCGGACATCGAGGGCCACCCTGCGGGGTCGGCGAGCAGCTCGTGCACGGGTCGGCCGTGCACCTGCCCGGCGCCGAGGGCGAGCAGCCGGGCCGCCTCGGGGGTCCAGCGGACGATGCGGCCGTCCGCGTCGAGCAGGGCACCGACGGCGTTGTCGACGAACGGGGATCGGCCCCGGCGCAGGGCGTCCGCCGTGCTCATCCGGCCGCTCCTCTCCGTCGGCGGGATCACTGCCGCGACCTTTCCATCATCCCCCGGCCCGGCGAGCCCGCCAGTTCCCACCAGCTCCAGCTGGTCGCCGGTGCGCGGGGGGTTCTCCGGCGTCGGCTCTTATTGTAATCTCCGTCAACAAGCGGGGCCGGCCCACGCCGCGACGCGAGCCCACGCGCAGGCCACCCGCCTGACGGAGGCAGCCATGGCTCACCCGGCGGAACGCACCGTTCCTATTCAGTGAGCAGGACTGAGTCTTGGACCCACGGCTGATCACTGCGCGCATGCCGAACGGTTTTGGGTGCGCTGGTCGCCCGCGTTTCTTGAGTGTTCCCTTTCCGGCTACCCGCATCGTGTGCACGCTCCGTGACGGGGCGGCGGGTTCCCTCACGCCCTCGGGCAGAACGGTCGGCCTGGGCGGTCCGATGCCCGCCGTTGAGCCGACGGCGGACCCGGCCGCGAACCCGGCCGCGGACCCGATCGCGGACCGTGCCCGACCGTGGCCGACTGCCCGTCAGCTGAAGAGGCTGCCCAGGTCGAGGGGCGTGATCAGGTAGCTGTCGGTGGCCGGGTCGTGGGCGTGCAGGAGGGCCGTGCGGCCGGCCGGGACGGCGGGGTCGCCGGGCGGGGTGCGGACGGCGATGAGGGCGGGGGAGCCGTCGTCGGCTTCGGCCTCGGCCCAGCCGCCGGCGGCGCCGGCGCCGCCCGAGAGGACGAGGCAGGCGCGGCCGACCAGAGGGAAGGGTTCGGAAGCGAGCAGGTCGGCGGGCAACTCCTCGGAAGAGACCCCGGGTGCGGCGTCGATGTGGGGGTCGGCGCCGCACCCCCCGTTCCGGGTCTCGGTGGAGCGGCCGATGTCGTGTCCCCCGGACACGACATCGGCACGGAGGCCGCTGAGCAGGGCCAGCAGCCAGTACTCGGCAGTCACCACCAGGGTCGGAAAGCCCGGAGCGGCCTTGGAGTTCCCCCGCATCCGCCCCGCCCCCCGGCCTTTCCGCTCGGCGCCGGACCCCCCGTGCGCCGTGGTGATCCTGTCAGGCGCGAAGCCGTCCGCACACTGCCAGGATCCGGCAGTCTTGACGGTGTTTTGACACCTGGAAATATCCGGAAACCGCAAGCAACGCGCGGCCGTCTGAAACGTTCAGGTGGCAGGAACCGGCCAGAGCGGCTGGTCGGGCCAGTCCAGCAGGCGCGCGCCCATCACGGCGGTCTCCAGGGTGTACCGGTGCAGCGCGTCCGCCGGGTCGTAGCCGGTCAGGTCGCGGATGCGCTCCAGCCGGTAGCCGAGCGCCCGCACGCTCAGGCCGAGCCGTCGGGCGGTCTCGGCGTTCACGTACCCGGCCTCCGCCTGGACGGTGAGGGTCTCCATCAGCGGACGGGCGCCGCCGCGCGCGGAGGTGAGCGGGCCGAGCACGGTGCGCACCAGGTCCGCCATCGCGGCCCGGTCCCGCATCAGGACCGGGAAGACCAGCAGTTCCTCGGCCCGCAGCCGCTTCGCGGGGAGCCCCAGCCGCTCCGCGTACTCCAGGGTGGCCAGCGCCTCCTCGTAGCTGCGGACGATGCCGCCGGTGCCGCCGTGCCGGCGGCCGGTCGCCACCCGCAGGGCGGGCGGGTAGCCGGGGCCGGGGCGCAGCGCGAGCTCGGTGAAGGCGGTGAGGACGGCCTGTTCGCCGTCGGAGGCGATGCAGACCAGCCGCCCGTCGCGGACGGCCAGCAGCAGGGTGCGGTCGTCGTAGCGGCCCGTCAGCTCGCGCAGCACCCGGTGCGCGGCGGGTGCGCCCTCCAGGTAGGGCTCGTCGGTGACGGCGACCGCGACGGTGTAGCCCGCGGCGAGCCGCAGGCCGAACCGTTCGGCGCGCTCGGCGAGCCGGCCGAGGTCGGTGCGGCCGTGCAGCAGGTCGTTGACGAGCTCTCGCCGGTTGGCCTCCTCCGGGCGGACGGCCATCCGCTGGGCGCGCTCGTGGCCCTCGGCGACGGCGCCGAGGGCGGCCTGGGTGGCGGCGAGCACGGCGTCGCCGGTGCGGCGCAGTTCGTTGGCGGTGACGGCGGTGAGGCCGGGGAAGGTCTGCCAGGCCGCGCGGGTGGCGCCGAGGCAGGCGCCGACCAGGTCGCGCAGGCCGTGGCCGGCTTCGGCACCGCGTTCGCCGAGGTCGCGCAGCCGCTCCAGCTCGGCGCGGCGCAGCAGGCGGGCGGTGCGGGAGACGTCGGTGAGCAGGGTGAGGCAGTGGCCGGCCAGCTCGCCGGGGATGTCGGGCGGGCCGGTCCCGTTGGCCACCGTCATGTCGTCGTGTCCCGCCCCGGCCCGTCGGTGTGGTGCGGCCCGCCGGCGGGCCGACCGGTCGGCCGAGCGGCCTGTCCGCCGGTCGTCCGGTCCATCGGGCCGTTGCCCGGCCGGCCGCCCAGCCCGGGCATGTTACCGGGTCGTACGGTTCGGACCTAGGCCCCCGGCCCCCGGCTCCCGGTAGTGCAGCACGAACCGCGCGCTGCTGCCGTCGATCCGCCGCCGCACGTAGAGCGCGGGCGCGCCGTCCGGCGTGCAGCTGACGCCCTCGCGGACCAGCAGCGGGGTGCCCGGCGGCACCCCGAGCAGCTCCGCGTCGGTGAGGTCCGCGCCGATCGCGCCGAACGCCCGCCAGTCGTACTCCAGCTCCACCCCGGCCGCCCCGGCCAGGGCGAGCACCATGTTGCCCGGCCGCCCCGGCCGGACCAGCTCGGCCGGCAGCGGCCCGGACGGCACCCAGTAGCTGTTCACCACCCGGGGCCGGCCGCCGATCCGGATCACCGTGTCCACCCGCGCCAGCTCGCCGGTGCTGCGCCCCAGGTGGCGGGCCGCCTCGTCGTCCTCGGCGGAGCCGCCCACCGGCGGGGCCGCCACCACGACCTCGCCGTCGCCCTCGACGGTGCCCGCGGTCCCGCCCGGCGGCTCGGCGTCGAGCGGCAGCGAGCGGTGCACGCTGCCGAGGTCGAACCGCTGGCTACGCGGGTCGACGGCGATCGAGACGCGGACGGCCGGCGGGCGGACGAAGGTCCCCACGCCCCGGCGGATCTCCAGCACCGCGGCCCGCTCCAGGTCCGCCACCGCCTGCCGGACGGTCAGCCGGTTGACGCCGAACTCGGCGCTCAGCTCCGGCTCGCTGGGCAGCCGGGAGCCCGCCGGGTAGGTCCCGGCGTCGACGCGCTCCTGGAGCTGCCGGGCCAGCCGGCGGTACAGCGGGGTGTCGCTTCGGTGCGTTGCCACCCGCCAGATCCTACGGAGCGGGGTGGCGGCTTCCGTCCGGTCTTGTCCCGAACTCCACCCGGCGCGGCTTGCCCGGGCCCCGACCCGCCCGGTAGACATCTAGATGTCTAGATGTCCTGAATCCGCCCGCCGTGTCGGCTCGCCCCACCCCACCGAGAGGCCCCACCATGACCCTGGTCAACTTCCGTGACCCCGCCGTCCTCGCCGACCCCGAGGGCCGGCGCGTCCGCCGCGGCGTGCTCCACCGCTCCGCCCAGCCGTTCCCGTCCGACAACGGCCCGATCGTCGAGCAACTGCGCACCGCCGGCATCCGTACGATCGTCGACCTGCGCGGCGCGGCCGAGGCGGACGACGTCGACTGGGCCGGCGCCCGGGCCGACGGCGTCGAGGTGGTCGCCGCCCGCATCCAGCCCACCGGCCCCGCGCTGGAGGCGGCCATGCGGGCCATGACCACCGACGCGGAGCTCGGCGCCTTCTACCTGCTGATGGCGGAGTCCGCCCCCGGCGCCGTCAGGCTCGCCGTCGAGGCCGCCGCCCGCCCCGGCGGCGTACTGCTGCACTGCGCCGCCGGCAAGGACCGCACCGGCCTGCTGATCGGCCTCCTGCTCCACCTGCTCGGCGTCCCCGCGGCGGAGATCGTCGCCGACTACGCCCGCACCACCGAGGCGCTGCCGCAGATATTCGAGGGCCTCTCCGAGCGCAACCGCAACGCCCTGAACGACTACCACGCCGGCTCCCTGGTGGTCCCCCGCCCGCTGCTGGAGGCCCCGGCCGGCGCGATGACCGCCTTCCTGGAGCTGGTCGACACCCGCTACGGCGGCGCCGAGGCCTTCCTCACCCACTGCGGCGTGGACGCCACGACCGTCGAGGCCTTCCGCACCAAGGCCGCCGCGTCCGGGGTGACGGCCTGAGGACCCGCCGCCCCGGAGTGGGAAGGGGGTGCCGGGGCCGGGCGGCGCCGGGGCGGTGAGGACGGCCGCCGCGTCGTCACC
>NZ_JBHSOF010000086.1:0-19480 GCF_042656005.1 Kitasatospora misakiensis
ACCAGGCCGAGGCCCGCCCCGAGGGCGCCCGCGCCCTGGAGGGCCGCGAGGAGGGTCGCACCGACACCCGCCGCGACCGCCGGGACCGCCGCGACCGCCGCGAGGGCGGCGAGCGCGAGGGCCGCCAGGAGGCCGTCGAGGCCCCGGCCGGCGACGCCGACTCCCGCGAGTCGCGCCGCGACCGCCGCAACCGCCGGGACCGCGCCGACCGCGCCGACCGCCAGGGCGGCCAGCAGCAGAGCACCCCGAGCGAGGCCCCGCAGAGCCGCCAGAGCGGTGGCCAGCAGGCCCAGCCGCAGGCGCAGCAGCAGGGCGGCTTCGACGACGACGAGTTCGGCGACGGCCGCCGTGGCCGCCGTGGCCGCTACCGCGACCGCCGGGGCCGTGGCCGCCGCGAGGGCTTCGAGACCGCCGGCCCCGCCGAGCCGCAGATCGGCGAGGACGACGTCCTGATCCCGGTCGCGGGCATCCTCGATATCCTCGACAACTACGCGTTCGTCCGCACCTCGGGCTACCTGCCGGGCCAGAACGACGTCTACGTCTCGCTCGCCCAGGTCCGCAAGAACGGCCTGCGCAAGGGTGACGCCATCACCGGTGCGGTGCGCCAGCCGCGCGAGGGCGAGCGCCGCGAGAAGTTCAACGCCATGGTGCGGCTGGACTCCGTCAACGGCATGGACCCGGAGAGCGGCCGCGGCCGTCCCGAGTTCAACAAGCTGACCCCGCTGTACCCGCAGGAGCGGCTGCGCCTGGAGACCGACCCGGGCGTGCTGACCACCCGGATCATCGACCTGGTGTCGCCGATCGGCAAGGGCCAGCGCGGTCTGATCGTCGCGCCGCCGAAGACCGGTAAGACGATGGTGCTGCAGGCGGTCGCCAACGCGATCACCCACAACAACCCCGAGTGCCACCTGATGGTCGTCCTGGTCGACGAGCGTCCGGAGGAGGTCACCGACATGCAGCGGTCGGTGAAGGGCGAGGTCATCTCCTCGACCTTCGACCGCCCGGCGGAGGACCACACCACCGTCGCGGAGCTGGCCATCGAGCGCGCCAAGCGCCTGGTGGAGCTGGGCCACGACGTGGTGATCCTGCTGGACTCGATCACCCGCCTCGGCCGCGCCTACAACCTGGCGGCGCCGGCCTCCGGCCGCATCCTGTCCGGTGGTGTCGACTCGACCGCGCTGTACCCGCCGAAGAAGTTCTTCGGTGCCGCGCGCAACATCGAGAACGGCGGCTCGCTGACCATCCTGGCCACCGCGCTGGTCGAGACCGGCTCGCGGATGGACGAGGTGATCTTCGAGGAGTTCAAGGGCACCGGCAACATGGAGCTCAAGCTCGACCGGAAGCTCTCGGACAAGCGCATCTTCCCGGCCGTCGACGTGGACGCCTCCAGCACCCGCAAGGAGGAGATCCTGCTCGGTGGCGAGGAGCTGGCCATCGTCTGGAAGCTGCGCCGGGTGCTGCACGCGCTCGACTCGCAGCAGGCGATCGAGCTGCTGCTGGACAAGATGAAGCAGACCAAGAGCAACGCCGAGTTCCTGATGCAGATCGCCAAGACGACCCCCGGGTCCGGCGACTGACCGTCGACGGCCCACGAGCCCCGGCCCGCGCGGGGGGGGCGGGGGTCCCGCGAGGCCCCGGCCCGCGCGAGCGGGCCGGGGCTCGCCGTCGTTCGGGGCGGGGTTTGTCCCAGACGGGGTTTGTTCCAGACTTGGGACAGTCTGGGGCCTTTTGATCATCTTGTCCGATTTACTCTGGACCGTATGGCCGAACACCAGAGGGTCCCGAGCCGCCGCCGCAAGCTCCTGCGCGTGGCCGCCTGCGGGTCCGCCGCGCTCGTCGTCCTCGGGGCCGGGGCCGCCGGGTACGCGTACCTGCGGCTGGACGGCAACATCAAGAGCGTCGACATCGACGCCCGGCTCGGCACCGCCCGCCCGCCGACGGCCACCGACGGATCCTTCAACCTGCTGGTGCTCGGCTCGGACTCGCGGGCCGGCGGCAACGCGGAGCTGGCCGGCGGCGACACCGGCGGCACCGCCCGCTCGGACACCGCGATGGTGCTGCACGTCAACCAGGACCACTCGCGCGCCGACGTGGTCTCGATCCCGCGCGACACCCTCGTCCCGCGCCCCGACTGCACCGACCCGCAGGGCCGGACGGTGCCGGGCGCCAAGCGCGCGATGTTCAACAGCGCCTACGAGGCCGGCGGCGCGGCCTGCGCGGTGAAGACCGTGGAGCAGCTCAGCGGGCTGCGGATGGACCACTACGTCGAGGTGGACTTCGCCGGCTTCGCCCGGCTCGTGGACGCGATAGGCGGGGCCACCGTGACCACCACGGTGGCCATCCACGACAAGGACAGCGGCCTGGACCTCGCGCCCGGCGAGCACCACCTGGACGGCAAGCAGGCGCTCGCCTTCGTCCGCACCCGGCACGGCGTCGGGGACGGCAGCGACCTCGGCCGGATCGAGCTGCAGAAGCAGATGGTGCGCTCGCTGCTGAAGCAGGTCGGCGGGATCGGGCTGATGAGCAACCCGGTCAAGCTCTGGTCGGTCGGCGACACCCTGACCCGCTCGATCACCACCGACTCCGCGCTCGCCTCGGTGAACTCCCTGGTCGGCCTGGCCGAGCAGCTCAAGGGCATCGGGCCTGACCAGCTGAGCCTGGTCACCCTGCCGGTGGCGGCCGCCCCCGGCGACCCGGACCGGGTGGTCGAGCAGCAGCCGGCGGCTGACCGGCTCTGGGCGGCCCTGAAGGCCGACCAGCCGGTGCCGCCGAGCGTGGTCGCCGACCAGCCCCCGAACCCCGCCGAGGCCACCCCCACGGCCCCGGCGAAGGCCCCCACGGCCGGCGCGAAGGCCCCCGCGACAGCATCGGCGAAGGCTCCCGCCACAGCACCTGCGACAGCACCCGGCACGGCGCCCGCCGAGCGCGGCTGAGCCCCCGGCGGAGGTCCGGAATATCCCGGAGCGCCCCCCGGTTTGGGAAGAAGCGGCCGGTCCTGGCAGACTGGTCCGTCGGTCCCGGTTCACGAGCGGCGTCCCCGCCGCCGACCCGGTGCCCTCCCGAACACTAGGAGAACCCCTTGAAGTCCAACGTTCACCCCGAGTACGTGGTCACCCGCGTGACCTGCACCTGCGGTGCCGAGTTCACGACCCGCTCGACCGAGAAGAGCGGCGAGATCCGCGCCGAGGTCTGCTCGCAGTGCCACCCGTTCTACACCGGCAAGCAGAAGATCCTCGACACCGGTGGCCGCGTCGCCCGCTTCGAGGCCCGTTTCGGCAAGCAGCACAGCGCGAAGGCCTAGCGCTCCCTCGGCGCCGGTTTCCGGTGCCCCCGTACTCGTTCCGGGGGCGCTGGGGACCGGCGCCGTTCGCGTCCCCCCGCACGCCCCGCGCTCCGCGGCCCCAGATCCACCCACCGATCCCCGGGAAGAAGGCCACCCCATGTTCGAGGCAGTCGAAGAGCTCCTCGTCGAGCACGCCGACCTCGAAACGAGGCTGGCCGACCCGTCGGTCCACGCCGACCAGGCGAACGCCCGCAAGCTGGCCAAGCGCTACGCCGAGCTGACCCCGATCACCCGCGTCTACCGCGAGTGGCGGCAGGCCGGCGAGGACATCGACACCGCCCGCGAACTCGCCGCCGAGGAGCCCGAGTTCCTCGCCGAGGTGAAGGCCGGCGAGGCCCGCCGTGAGGAGCTGACCGAGCAGCTGCGGCTGCTGCTGGTCCCGCGCGACCCGAGCGACGACAAGGACGTCATCCTGGAGATCAAGGCCGGTGAGGGCGGCGAGGAGTCCGCGCTGTTCGCCGGCGACCTGCTCCGGATGTACCTGCGGTTCGCCGAGCGGATCGGCTGGAAGACCGAGATCATCGACTCCAACGAGTCCGACCTCGGCGGCTACAAGGACGTCTCGGTGGCCGTGAAGACCAAGGGCAGCGCCGAGCCCGGCCAGGGCGTCTGGGCCCGGCTGAAGTACGAGGGCGGCGTGCACCGCGTGCAGCGCGTCCCCGCCACCGAGTCGCAGGGCCGCATCCACACCTCGGCGGCGGGCGTGCTGGTCACCCCCGAGGCCGAGGAGGTCGAGGTCGAGATCGTCGCCAACGACCTGCGGATCGACGTGTACCGCTCCTCCGGCCCCGGCGGCCAGTCGGTCAACACCACCGACTCCGCGGTCCGGATCACCCACCTGCCGACCGGTATCGTGGCGTCCTGCCAGAACGAGAAGAGCCAGCTGCAGAACAAGGAGCAGGCGATGCGCATCCTGCGTTCGCGGCTGCTGGCCGCCGCGCAGGAGGAGGCCGAGCGCGAGGCCTCGGACGCGCGCCGCAGCCAGGTCCGCACGGTGGACCGCTCCGAGCGGATCCGGACGTACAACTACCCGGAGAACCGCATCTCGGACCACCGTACGGGCTTCAAGTCGTACAACCTGGACCAGGTGCTGGACGGCGAGCTGAACGCCGTCATCCAGTCCTGCGTCGACGCGGACGCCGCTGCCAAGCTCGCCGCGGCCCAACAGAACTGACACCGGCGGCGGCGGGACCGACGCCGGGGCCGGAGAGCGGAAGCAAGAGGTCGTACGGATGAACCTGCTACTCGCCGAGGTGGCCCAGGCCACCCAGCGGTTGGCCGCGGCCGGCGTGCCGTCGCCGCGCTTCGACGCGGAGGAGCTCGCCGCACACGTCCACAACGTCAGGCGCAGCCAGCTGCACACCGTGCAGGACGCCGACTTCGACGCCCGGTACTGGGAGGCGGTGGCCCGCCGGGAGGCCCGCGAGCCGCTCCAGCACATCACCGGCCGGGCGTTCTTCCGCTACCTCGAACTGGAGGTCGGCCCCGGCGTCTTCGTGCCCCGCCCGGAGACCGAGTCGGTCGTCGAGTGGGCGATAGACGCCGTCCGCGACATGGACGTGGCCGAGCCGCTGGTCGTCGACCTCTGCTCCGGCTCCGGCGCCATCGCGCTCGCCCTCGCCCAGGAGCTGCCGCGCTCCGTCGTGCACGCCTTCGAGCTGGACGAGGGCGCGCTGCCCTACACCCGGCGCAACATCGAGGCCTCGCCCGACCGCGCCCGGGTCACCCTGCACGAGGGCGACGCCACCCGCGCCTTCGAGGACGAGCGCGCCTGGGACGGCCGCTTCGACCTGGTGATCTCCAACCCGCCCTACATCCCGCTCACCGAGTGGGAGTACGTGGCGCCGGAGGCCCGCGACCACGACCCGCAGATGTCGCTGTTCTCCGGCGAGGACGGCCTGCACACCATCCGCGGCATCGAGCGCGTCGCCGCCCGTCTGCTGCGCCCCGGCGGCGCCGTGGTGATCGAGCACGCCGACACCCAGGGCGGCCAGGTCCCGTGGATCTTCAACGAGGAGGCCGGCTGGACCGACACCGCCGACCACCGCGACCTGAACAACCGCCCGCGCTTCACGACGGCCCGGAAGGCGTCGTTGTGACCGCCAACACCACCGCCAACACCACCGCCAACGCCCCCGCCGCGCACCGCACGACGGCGCGCGGGGCATCGCAGTGAACAACGTCATGAGCCCGTCCGGAAGGGGACCGCACCGATGAGCCGCCGCTACGACTGTGCCGATGCCGGGGACCGCGCGACCGGTCTGCGCGAGGCCGCCTCGGCCGTCCGCCGCGGCGAACTCGTCGTGCTGCCCACCGACACCCTGTACGGGGTCGGCGCGGACGCCTTCTCGCCGGAGGCGGTGGCCGCCCTGCTCGCCGCCAAGGGCCGCGGCCGCAACATGCCCTCCCCGGTGCTGGTCGGCTCGCCGACCACCCTGCACGGCCTGGTCACCGACTTCTCCGAGCAGGCCTGGGAACTCGTCGACGCCTTCTGGCCCGGTGGGCTCACGCTGGTCGCCCGGCACCAGCCCTCGCTGCGCTGGGACCTCGGCGAGACCCGCGGCACCGTCGCCGTCCGGATGCCGCTGCACCCGGTCGCCATCGAGCTGCTGAACGCGACCGGCCCGATGGCGGTCTCCAGCGCCAACCGGACCGGCGGCCCGTCCCCGGCCACCTGCGACGAGGCCCAGCAGCAGCTCGGCGACGCCATCTCGGTCTACCTGGACGGCGGCACCGCCGACCACGCCACGGCCTCGTCGATCGTCGACGTCACCGGCAAGGTGCCGGTGCTGCTGAGGGCCGGCGCGATCTCCGTCGAGCAGCTGAGGGAGGTCGTCCCCGACCTGGAGGCCGGCAGTTGACGACCGCCTCCCTCCATGCCGGGCCCGGCATATCGCCGTACCTGAGCATGGGCCCCAGGCCGCTGGACCACTTCCGGATCCTCTACGTGTGCACGGGCAACATCTGCCGCTCGCCGATCGCCGAGCGGCTCACCCGGCGTGAGCTGGACACCCGGCTCAACCCGCGGGTGGCCGGGCGGATCCTGGTCGAGTCGGCCGGCACCTGGGGCCATGTCGGCGCGCCGATGGAGGAGCACGCGGCCACCGTGCTGGACGAGTACGGCGCCGACAGCGGCGGCTTCACCGGCCGCGAACTGCTGGACGAGCACGTGGTCGAGGCCGACCTGGTGCTCACCGCGACCCTCGACCACCGGGCCCAGGTCATCTCGATGGGCCACGAGGCGGGGCTGCGCACCTTCACGCTGAAGGAGTTCACCCGGCTGGTCCGGACGATCGACCCGGGCACCCTCCCGGACCCGCGCCGCGGCGCCGACGTCACCGAGCGCGCCCGCGCGCTGGTGCGGGCCGCCGCGGCGCTGCGCGGCTGGCTGCTGGCCGCCGACCCGGAGATCGACGAGCTGCACGACCCGTACGGCGCCCCGATCGGCATGTTCCGCAACTGCGGCGAGGAGATATTCCACGCGGTCGACCCGGTGGTCACCGCGCTGACCGGGGTCCGCGCCCCGCACTGAGACGCCCCGCAGTGAGACCCGCCCCGCTTCGTACGGCCGGGCGTACCCGGCACGCGCCGCCGCGCCGGGGCCCGCAGACGGTCCTAGGCTGGAGAAATCCGACCCGACGCGCCCGGGAGCCCCGCCATGACCGTCACCGATGCCGCGACCGGCCCCGTCGAGACCCCCGTCGAGACCCCCGAGGCGCTCTCCGCCGCCCTGTTCCGGGCCGATCCCCAGCTGGCCGACCTGCTGGCCGCCGAGGCCGAACGGCGGGCCGAGACGATCCAACTGCTGGCGGGGGAGAACCTCACCGGCCCGGCGGTGCTGGCGGCCCTCACCGGCCCGCTGATCGACAAGTACGCCGAGGGCTACCCCGGCCGCCGCCACCACACCGGCTGCTCGCTCGCCGACGCCGCGGAGCTGCTGGCGATCGACCGGGCCCGCGAGCTGTTCGGCGCCCCGCACGCCAATGTGCAGCCGCGCTCCGGCACCGCGGCGATGCTCGCCGCCTACGCCGCGCTGCTGCGGCCCGGCGACGTGGTGCTCGCGATGTCGCTGGAGCACGGCGGACACCTCAGCTGCGGCTCGCGCGCCAACTTCTCCGGCCGCTGGTTCGACTTCGTCGGCTACGGGGTGCGCCAGGAGGACGGGCTGATCGACCTCGACCAGGTCCGCGAGCTGGCCCGGAAGTACCGCCCGAAGGCGATCGTTGCCGGTTCCATCTCCTACCCCCGGCACCCCGACTGGGCCGCCTTCCGGGAGATCGCCGACGAGACGGACGCCTACCTGGTGGCCGCCGCCGCGCAGACCACCGGCCTGATCGCGGCCGGGGTGGCGCCCTCCCCGGTGCCGTACGCGGACGTCACCGTGGCGGCCACCCACAAGCTGCTCCGCGGCCCGCGCGGCGGCCTGCTGCTGTGCACCGCCGAGCTGGCGGAGCGGGTCGACCGGGCGGTCTTCCCGTTCAGCCAGGGCGGCGCCGCGATGAACGAGGTGGCCGGCAAGGCCGTCGCGCTGGCCGAGGCCGCGACGCCCGCCTACCGGGCCTACGCGCACCGCACGGTGGCCGGGGCGCGGGTGCTGGCGGCAGGGCTCGCCGAGGCGGGCGCGCGCCCCTTGACCGGCGGCACCGACACCCACCTGGTGACCGCCGACGTCGGCGCGCTCGGCGTCAGCGGGGCCGAGGCCGAGCGCCGCTGCTCGGCCGCCGGGCTGATGCTCGGCAAGTGCGCGCTGCCGTACGACCAGGCGCCGCCCTCGGAGGCCTCCGGGATCCGGCTCGGGACCGGCACGGTGACCTCGCAGGGCATGGGGGAGGCGGAGCTGGCGGAGGTCGCCGCGCTGATCGGACGGCTGCTCGTCGAGGGCACGGACGTCCGGGTGGCGGACCGGGTTCGGGAGCTCGCGCGGACCTTCGCCGGGCGTCGCTGACGGGGGCCGCCGACCGGGCCGGGGAATTCTCCTACCCCTTAGGGCGAACCGCGATGCGCGCCCGCGGCGTCGGAGTCAATAAGGTGTGTGCCGTGGCGACGCACCTCGAACCTCGGACAGGCACGGGAGTACCTTCGGTACCCAACCGTCGGACAGCGCGGCAGGAGGCCAGTGGTGCGTGAGTATCTGCTGGTGCTGTTCTGCACCGCGGCCGTCACCTATCTGCTGACCGGCCCCGTCCGGAAGTTCGCCATCGCGGCGGGGGCGATGCCCCCGGTCCGCGCCCGCGACGTGCACCGCGAGCCGACACCCCGGCTCGGCGGCATCGCGATGTTCGGCGGACTCTGTGCGGGCATCCTGGTCGCCTCCCAGCTCGACAACCTGAGCAAGGTGTTCTCCCAGGGCACCGACATCCGCGCGCTGCTCTCCGGCGCCGGCATCATGTGGCTGCTCGGCGTGCTGGACGACAAGTGGGGCGTGGACGCCCTGGTGAAGCTGGGCGGGCAGATGATCGCCGCCGGTGTGATGGTCTGGCAGGGCGTCACGGTGATCACCCTGCCGGTGCCGGGGGTCGGGCCGGTCGCGGTCAGCCCCACCCAGGGCATGGTCATCTCGGTGGTCCTGGTCGTCGTCATGGTCAACGCGGTGAACTTCATCGACGGCCTGGACGGTCTGGCCGGCGGCATGGTCTGCATCGCCGCGATGGCCTTCTTCCTGTACTCGTACCGGCTCTGGTACGGCTACACGATCTCCGACGCCGCCCCCGCCGTGCTGTTCAGCGTGCTGCTGATCGGCATGTGCCTGGGCTTCCTGGCGCACAACATGCACCCGGCCCGGATCTTCATGGGCGACTCCGGGTCGATGATGCTCGGCCTGATGCTGGCCGTCGCCGCGATCTCCATCACCGGCCGGGTCGACCCCGACCTCATCACCAGCGAGCTGGGGTCGCAGACCGCCACGGTGCACACCCTGGTGCCGATCTACATCCCACTGCTGCTGCCGCTGACGGTCATCGCGCTGCCGCTGGCGGACCTGCTGCTCGCGGTGGTCCGCCGCACCTGGGCGGGCCAGTCCCCGTTCGCCGCCGACAAGCGGCACCTGCACCACCGACTGCTCCAGGTCGGCCACTCGCACAGCCGGGCCGTACTGATCATGTACTTCTGGGCCGCGCTGATCGCCTTCGGGACCGTCGCCTTCTCGGTCACCAACACCGGCCGGACCGTCGTCCTCACGCTGGCCGGGCTCTGCCTGGTCGGCCTGGTGGTGCTGCTCACCCCGCGGTTCCGGCCGCGTGCCCCGCGCGCGGTGCAGGCCTTCGTGCCGCCGCGCTACCGCCGCCGCCCGGTGCGCCGGACGGCCGCCGACCCGATGGCCGACCCGATGGCCGACCCGATGGCCGGATCGACGGCCGAAGCCGCGGCGGGACCGATGGCCGAGCCGATGGCCGAACTGTCGGCCGAGGACAAGCGGCTGCTCGGCGGAGTGCCGAAGGGCTCGTCGGCGGCCACCGGCCGGGGACACGGCAACGGCCGTGGCCGCTAGGGGAGATGAGGGACAGTCATACGGTTCACCCGATAGGCTGCACCGATGGAGCATTGGTGTGACAGGTGCCACACATTCATGGTAAAGCTCTCATCAAATAGTTTGTGATACCGTTCACGAGTACTGAGAACGCGCCGAAAGACCTGACAGGTGGATGACTTCCGTCCCTGGAGGGTCCCCTCGACGGGCTCGCCGTCGAGCAGCCGGTTTTTGGCGTGGTTCCGGTCCGGTGTCCCCCACCGACTTCTGTGCCCGTCCCCCGCCATCGACATGCCGCCGGAGCTGCCGACATGCCGTCCAACGACGCCCGGATCCTCCGAGGCGCCGCGATCCCCACTGCGGCCGCCGGAGTCATCGCCATGGCGATCTCGTACGCCGTCGCGGGGGGCAAGGGGCTGCTCGGCGCGCTCTTCGGCGCACTGCTGGTGATGGCCTTCTTCACCTTCGGTCAGGTCGCGCTCGACCGGCTGACCCGGTCGAACCCGCACATCCTGATGGCCGCCGCGCTGCTGGTCTACACGACCCAGATCCTGCTGGTCGGCATCGTGCTGGCGGTGTTCAAGGACACCGACCTCTTCAACCGACAGGCCTTCGCCTTCACGCTGCTGGGCTGCGCGCTGATCTGGACCGGGTTCCAGGTGCGCGGTGCGCTGAAGGCCAAGACCTTCTACGTCGACCCCGAAGCCACCGGCTCCGGCTCCTCCGAAACGAAGGCCGAGAAGCCGTCCGACGACGGGCGTCAACAGTGATGACGCCTCACTGTCCCCCCAACGAGGGGGGCGGTGTTTATGCCGCACTGACGGGCTGCTATCGTCCGTCGCAACAACGGAGTACGGGAAGAGGCCTGGTCTGTCCGCACGGCGGACCGATCGCCCCCCGGGTCCGGGCAGTCTTCTTCGATGATCCCGCTGTGGTGCTGCGCACCGGCGCGCGGGGTCGGCGAGAAACCCATCAAGTTCCAGTGCCGCTCCGTGGCCGTAGGCCACGCCGACACACCGAGGTTGCCGTAACCATGCGTCACGACGAAGGAGTCCGTGGTGAGTGCTGAACTCACGTCCCTCGCCTCAGGCAGTTGCCACTTCGGGGACGCTGGCTGCGGCTTCCCGGCCCCTGGCCTGAACGAGTTCCAGTTCGAGCCGATTTTCACGATCGGCAGCTTCGAGTTCAACAAGCCGATGCTGCTCTCGATCGTCGTGGCCGCGCTGGTCGTCGTGTTCTTCTGGGCCGCGTTCGCCCGGCCGAAGCTGCTCCCGGGCAAGCTCCAGCTGGTCGGTGAGATCGGCTACGACTTCGTCAAGCGCTCCATCGTGCTGGAGACGATCGGCAAAAAGGGCGAGAAGTACGTCCCGATGCTGGTCTCGATGTTCTTCTTCGTGTGGCTGCTGAACATCATGTCGGTCATCCCGTTCGCCCAGTTCCCGGTGACGGCGGCGATCGCCTTCCCGGCCGGCCTGGCCGCGGTCGTGTGGATCACCTACATGACGCTGACCTTCAAGAAGCACGGCTTCGTCGGCGGTCTCAAGAACCTCTGCTGGCCCTCGGGCATCCCCGGCTGGGTCATGTTCATCCTGGTGCCGATCGAGTTCTTCTCGAACATCTTCGTGCGCCCCTTCACGCTCGCGGTCCGAGCCTTCGCGAACATGTTCGCCGGCCACCTGCTGATCGTGATGTTCTCCATCGCCTCCTGGTACCTGCTCAGCCCGACTCTGGGCGCGCTGTACGGCTCGGCCTCGTTCATCGTCGCCGTCGGCCTGACCGCCTTCGAGCTGCTGGTCCAGTTCCTGCAGGCCTACATCTTCGTGATGCTGGCCAGCAGCTACATCGCCGGTGCCCTGGAAGAGGCGCACTGAGCCAGGGGCCCAGGGCCTCCTGAACCACTCCCTCCCGGAACGCCCGGTGGCCAATCACCACCGGTTCACCATCCCCGCAAAGGACACATTGCAATGAGCATGCTCGCTGAGGTCGGCGTCTACGGTTCCGTCGCTTCCATCGGCTACGGCCTCGCCGCGATCGGCCCCGGCATCGGTGTCGGTCTCATCTTCGGTAACGGTGTCCAGGCCATGGCCCGTCAGCCCGAGGCCGCCGGCCTGATCCGTTCCAACATGTTCATCGGCTTCGCGCTGACCGAGGCGCTCGCCCTCATCGGCATCGTCATGCCGTTCGTCTTCGGCCAGGGCCCCAAGTAACTCCCGCCGTAGACCCTTCGAGGAAGGTCCAGATATGAGCATCGCGGCTCACCTCGCGGAGGAGGGGGAGATCATGAACCCCCTTCTGCCCGCATGGCCCGAGATCATCATCGGCCTGCTCTGCTTCTTCATCGTCTTCGGGATCCTCGGCAAGAAGCTCCTCCCCAGCATCGAGAAGGTGCTGTCGGAGCGCCGGGACGCGATCGAGGGCGGCATGGAGCGCGCCGAGGCCGCTCAGGCCGAGGCTCAGGCCCTGCTTGAGCAGTACCGCGCCGAGCTCGCCGAGGCGCGTCACGAGGCCGCCCGCATCGTCGAGCAGGCTCGCGAGCAGGGCGCCGCCCAGCTCGCCGAGATGCGCGAGGAGGGCCAGCGCCAGCGCGAGGCCATCGTCGCCGCCGGCCACGCCCAGATCGAGGCCGACAAGAAGCAGGCAACCGCCGCCCTGCGCCAGGACGTGGGCTCGCTGGCCACCCAGCTGGCGTCCCGCATCGTGGGTGAGTCCCTTGAGGACCACACGCGTCAGAGCGGTGTCGTCGACCGCTTCCTGGACGAGCTGGAGGCCAAGGCCGCCGTTGCTCAGGGCGCGGCCAAGTGATCGGCGCCAGCCGCGAGGCCCTCGCCGCCGGGCGGCAGAACCTGGAGAGCCTGACCGACTCCACCTCGGTGGACGCGGTCAAGCTCGCCGAGGAGCTCACCGCCGTCACGGCCCTGCTGGACCGTGAGGTGTCGCTCCGCCGCGTGCTGACCGACCCGTCCCGGTCGGGCCAGGACAAGGCGCAGCTGGTCACCTCGCTGCTGTCCGGCCAGGTCTCCGGCGAGACGGTCGACCTGGTCTCCGGCCTGGTCCGGTCCCGCTGGTCGGGCTCGCGCGACCTGGTGGACTCGGTCGAGGAGCTCTCCTCGTACGCCGAGGTCATCGCCGCCGAGAAGGCCGGTGTCCTGGACGACGTCGAGGACGAGCTGTTCCGGTTCGGCCGGGTGGTGAGCGGCTCCCACGAGCTGCGCGCCGCGCTGACCGAGCCGAAGGCCGGCGCCGTCGCCAAGGCGGGGCTGATCACCAAGCTCCTCGGCGGCCGTGCCAACGCGGGCACCGTCCGGCTGGTCACCAGCCTGGTCAACACCCCGCGTGGACGTAGCCTGGAGCAGGGCCTGGAGTCCTACTCGAAGCTCGCCGCCACCCGGCGCAGCCGTGTGGTGGCCCTGGTCACCACCGCGGTGCCGCTGTCGGACAGCCAGAAGGAGCGCCTGTCGGGTGCTCTCGGCCGGCTGTACGGCCGCCAGGTCCACCTGAACATCGACATCGACCCCGAGGTCGTCGGCGGTGTCCGGGTGCAGATCGGTGACGAGATCATCGAGGGCACCGTGTCGAGCCGCCTTGAGGGCGCTCGCCAGTCGCTCGAAGGCTGAACACACCCAAGCAGCACATCCGACCCTCGGTCGGGAACCGGCTCCACCGGAGTCGGCAAATCGTACGGCCGGTTCATACGACCCGGCCGAGAGTCGAGTACTTGCGGCCCTCAATGGCGGGCCGAGGATCGCAAACTAGGAGAGCAGGGAAGCCTGATGGCGGAGCTTACGATCCGTCCGGAGGAGATCCGGGACGCGCTGGCCGACTTTGTCCAGTCGTACCAGCCGGACGCCGCCTCTGTGGAAGAGGTCGGCACGGTCACTGACGCAGCTGACGGTATCGCCCATGTCGAGGGCCTGCCCTCGGTCATGGCCAACGAGCTGCTGAAGTTCGAGGACGGCACGCTCGGCCTCGCGCTGAACCTCGACACCCGCGAGATCGGTGTCGTCATCCTCGGTGAGTTCGGCGGCATCGAGGAGGGCCAGACGGTGCGTCGCACCGGCGAGGTCCTCTCCGTGCCCGTCGGCGACGGCTACCTCGGTCGCGTCGTGGATCCGCTGGGCAACCCGATCGACGGTCTGGGCGACATCGCCTCGACCGGTCGTCGCGCCCTGGAGCTGCAGGCGCCGGGCGTCATGGCCCGCAAGTCGGTCAAGCAGCCGCTGCAGACCGGCATCAAGGCCATCGACGCGATGACCCCGATCGGCCGCGGCCAGCGCCAGCTGATCATCGGTGACCGCCAGACCGGCAAGACCGCGGTGGCCGTCGACACGATCATCAACCAGCGTGACAACTGGCGCTCGGGCGACCCGGAGAAGCAGGTCCGCTGCATCTACGTCGCCGTGGGCCAGAAGGGCTCCACCATCGCGTCCGTCCGCGGCGCCCTGGAGGAGGCCGGCGCGCTGGAGTACACCACCATCGTGGCCGCTCCCGCCTCCGACCCGGCCGGCTTCAAGTACCTCGCTCCGTACACCGGCTCCGCCATCGGCCAGGAGTGGATGTACGACGGCAAGCACGTCCTGATCATCTTCGACGACCTGTCGAAGCAGGCCGAGGCCTACCGCTCCGTCTCCCTGCTGCTGCGCCGCCCGCCGGGCCGCGAGGCCTACCCGGGTGACGTCTTCTACCTGCACTCCCGTCTGCTGGAGCGCTGCGCGAAGCTGAACGACGCCCTGGGCGGCGGCTCGATGACCGGTCTGCCGATCATCGAGACCAAGGCCAACGACGTGTCGGCGTACATCCCGACCAACGTCATCTCCATCACCGACGGCCAGTGCTTCCTGGAGTCCGACCTGTTCAACGCCGGCATCCGCCCGGCCGTGAACGTCGGTATCTCGGTCTCCCGCGTCGGTGGCTCCGCCCAGATCAAGGCCATGCGCTCGGTCGCCGGCCGTCTGCGCCTGGACCTCGCCCAGTACCGTGAGCTGGAGGCCTTCGCCGGCTTCGGCTCCGACCTGGACGCGGCCTCCAAGGCCCAGCTGGAGCGCGGTGCGCGCATGGTCGAGCTGCTGAAGCAGGGCCAGTACCAGCCGTTCCCGGTCGAGGAGCAGGTCGTCTCCATCTGGGCCGGCACCACCGGCAAGCTGGACGACGTCCCGGTCGCCGAGATCCGCCGCTTCGAGCGCGAGTTCCTGGACCACGTGCGCCTGCAGCACAAGGACCTGCTCGCCGGCATCGTCGAGACCGGTCTGCTGGCCGACGGCACCATCGACGCGCTGACCTCCGCGATCGGCGAGTTCAAGCAGGGTTACCAGACCGCTGACGGCAAGCTGCTCTCCGAGCAGGCCTGAGTCCGGTAACGAGGGAAAGGACGTAACGACCCATGGGAGCACAGCTTCGGGTCTACAAGCGCCGGATCCGCTCTGTCACCGCGACGAAGAAGATCACCAAGGCGATGGAGATGATCTCCGCGGCGCGCATCGGTAAGGCGCAGCGCGCGGTGGCCGCCTCCACTCCGTACGCCGATGAGCTCACCAGGGCGGTGACGGCGGTGGCCACCCGGTCCAACGCCAAGCACCCGCTCACCAGCGAGAACCCGAACGCCACGCGTGCCGCAGTCCTGCTGATCACGGCGGACCGCGGTCTGGCGGGCGGTTACTCGTCCAACGCCATCAAGGCCTCGCTGGCGCTCGCCGAGCGTCTGCGCGGCGAGGGCAAGGACGTGGTGACGTACATCATCGGCCGGAAGGGCGTCTCGTACTACGGCTTCCGTGACCTCGGTGTCGCGGACTCGTGGACGGGCTTCTCCGACAAGCCGACCTACGGCGACGCCAAGGTCGTCTCGGCGAAGCTGATCGAGGCCTTCACGGCCGAGGCCGGCGGCGTGGACGAGGTCCACGTGGTCTCGACCCTGTTCGAGTCGATGCTGACGCAGACCGCGATCGAGGCGCGGCTGCTGCCGCTGAAGCTCGACGAGGTCAAGCTCGGCGACGAGTCCTCGGCCAAGGCGGAGATCTTCCCGCTCTACGACTTCGAGCCGTCGGCGGAGGGCGTCCTGGACGCGCTGCTGCCGCGGTACGTGGAGAGCAGGATCTACAACGCGCTGCTGCAGTCGGCCGCTTCCGAGCACGCCGCCCGCCGTCGCGCGATGAAGAGCGCGACGGACAATGCCGGCGAGCTCATCAAGTCGCTCACGCGGCTTGCCAACTCGGCCCGTCAGGCCGAGATCACCCAGGAAATCAGCGAGATCGTCGGTGGCGCCAACGCGCTCGCTGACGCGAGCCGCGGGAGCGAATGAGTATGACCACCACTGTTGAGCCGACCACGGCGACGGGCCGCGTCGCGCGGGTCATCGGCCCGGTCGTCGACGTGGAGTTCCCCGTCGACGCGATTCCGAACATGTTCAACGCCCTGCACGTCGAGGTGGACAACCCCGACGGCACAGGCAAGAAGGTCCTCACCCTCGAGGTCGCCCAGCACCTCGGCGACGGCCTGGTCCGCGGCATCTCGATGCAGCCGACCGACGGCCTGGTCCGTGGTTCGCAGGTCACCGACACCGGCTCCGCCATCTCGGTGCCGGTCGGCCAGATCACCAAGGGCAAGGTGTTCAACGCCCTCGGTGAGGTGCTGAACGTCGACAAGGGCGAGTTCGAGTCCCAGGTCGAGGTCCGGTGGCCCATCCACCGCAAGGCCCCCGACTTCAAGGACCTCGAGTCCAAGACCGAGATGTTCGAGACCGGCATCAAGGTCATCGACCTCCTCACCCCGTACGTCACCGGTGGCAAGATCGGTCTGTTCGGTGGTGCCGGTGTCGGTAAGACCGTTCTGATCCAGGAGATGATCTACCGCGTCGCCGAGAACTTCGGTGGTGTGTCGGTCTTCGCCGGCGTCGGCGAGCGTACCCGTGAGGGCAACGACCTCATCGACGAGATGGTCGACTCGGGCGTTCTGGACAAGACCGCGCTGGTCTTCGGCCAGATGGACGAGCCGCCGGGCACCCGTCTGCGGGTCGCGCTCTCCGCGCTGACCATGGCGGAGTACTTCCGTGACGTCGAGAAGCAGGACGTGCTCCTCTTCATCGACAACATCTTCCGGTTCACCCAGGCCGGTTCCGAGGTGTCGACCCTGCTCGGCCGGATGCCCTCCGCGGTGGGCTACCAGCCGAACCTGGCCGACGAGATGGGCCTCCTCCAGGAGCGCATCACCTCGACCCGCGGTCACTCGATCACCTCGATGCAGGCGATCTACGTCCCCGCGGACGACCTGACCGACCCGGCCCCGGCCACCACCTTCGCCCACCTGGACGCGACGACCGTTCTGTCGCGCCCGATCTCGGAGAAGGGCATCTACCCGGCCGTCGACCCGCTGGACTCCACGTCCCGCATCCTCGACCCGCGGTACATCGCGCAGACCCA
This sequence comes from Kitasatospora misakiensis, assembly GCF_042656005.1. Classification (NCBI taxonomy): domain Bacteria; kingdom Bacillati; phylum Actinomycetota; class Actinomycetes; order Kitasatosporales; family Streptomycetaceae; genus Kitasatospora; species Kitasatospora misakiensis. Next base: position 17,219 of record NZ_JBHSOF010000086.1, read on the forward strand.
CTACGAGACGGCCATCCGTATCAAGGGGATCCTGCAGAAGTACAAGGACCTCCAGGACATCATCGCCATCCTCGGTATGGACGAGCTGTCCGAGGAGGACAAGGTCACGGTCCACCGTGCCCGCCGCATCGAGCGCTTCCTCTCGCAGAACACCTACGTGGCGAAGCAGTTCACCGGTGTCGAGGGCTCGACCGTCCCGCTGTCGGAGACCATCGAGGCCTTCAACTCGATCGCGGACGGCAAGTACGACGCCGTTCCGGAGCAGGCCTTCTTCATGTGCGGTGGCATCGAGGACCTCGAGAAGAACGCCGCCGAGCTGGCGAAGAAGTAATCGCGGCCGGTAGCAGCCGAGCGTGACCGCGAGGGGTGGGCCCCAGCCCTGGGACCCACCCCTCGCGTCGCATCGGCTGTGATTCCGGTCAAATCCGTGCCGCCGGTTTCATGCCGGGGGCGCGGGCCCGTTATTCTTACCGAAACTCCCGAGTAATCGGGGGTTGTATGAGCCTAGGAGCCCACGTTGGCTGAGCTGCACGTCGAGCTGGTCGCAGCCGACCGCAAGGTGTGGTCCGGTGCGGCCACCATCGTCGTCGCCCGTACGGCCTCCGGTGACACCGGCATCATGCCGGGTCACACCCCGGTGCTGAGCGTGCTGGAGACCGGTCCGGTCACCATCCGCACCACGGACGGCGGCACCGTGATCGCCGCGGTGCACGGCGGCTTCATCTCCTTCGCCGACAACAAGCTTTCTCTGCTCGCGGAGATCGCCGAGCTGGCGGACGAGATCGACGTCGCGCGCGCCGAGCGCGCACTGGAGAAGGCCAAGGCCGACCTGGACGAGCACGCCGAGCGGCGTGCCGAGGTCCGGCTGTTCGCGGCGCGCGGCCTCAAGGCCCACGCCTGAGTGAGCCGGACCCCGCCTGAGCGGGGTCGACCGACGGTCCCGGGGACGCGTGAGCGTGACCCCGGGACTGTCGTCGTAGTTGGTAGGTCAACGCGGTCGCCTGGTACGGCCGATACGGGGAACGCGGGTAGCGAGGAGGTAGGTGAGCATGGTCCTCGCCCTTGTGGTGTGTGCGGCGGTCGTGGCGCTCGGAGTGATCGGGTTGGTCGCGTTCGCGGTACGCCGCCGTGTGATCCAGCGGGTCGGCGGCACCTTCGACTGCAGCTACCGGCTCAAAATGCCCGCGGACGCCTCCACGCAGCCCGATCTCGACGAGAACGGCAAACCCACCTCGGCCCCGGTCCCCCAGACCGACGGCAAGGGGTGGGTTTTTGGTATCGGCCGGTACAGCGGTGACTCCATCGAGTGGTTCCGGGTCTTCTCGTACGCCCCGCGCCCCCGCAAGGTGCTGCCGCGCCGGGAGATCGAGGTGCTCGGCCGGCGCTACCCGGAGGGGCAGGAGGAGCTGGCCCTGCTCTCCGGCTCGGTCGTGCTGCGCTGCCTGCACAACGGCGCCCCGCTGGAGCTGGCGATGAGCGACGACGCGCTCACCGGCTTCCTCGCCTGGCTGGAGGCGGCGCCTCCGGGACAGCGAGTGAACGTCGCGTAGCGGGGTCAACGCGGCCTGACGGGGTTAACGCCAGCTAACCGGCCCGGCTAGTCTGGCCGCATGGTCAATCTGACGCGCATCTACACCCGTACCGGCGACGACGGCACCACCGCGCTCGGCGACATGAGCCGGACGACCAAGACCGACCCGCGCCTGGTCGCGTACGCGGACGCCAACGAGGCCAACGCCGCGATCGGCGTGGCGATCGCCGCCGGCGCGCTGCCGGCCGACGTGGCCACGGTGCTCACCCGGGTGCAGAACGACCTCTTCGACGTCGGCGCCGACCTGGCGACCCCGGTGGTGGAGGACCCGAAGTACCCGCCGCTGCGGGTCGAGCAGTCGTACATCGACAAGCTGGAGTCGGACTGCGACCACTACCTGGCGGAGCTGGAGAAGCTGCGCAGCTTCATCCTGCCCGGCGGGACCGCGGGCGCCGCGTACCTGCACCTGGCCTGCACCGTGGTGCGCCGGGCCGAGCGGGCCACCTGGGCGGCGATCGACACGCACGGGGACAGCGTCAACCCGCTGACCGCCAAGTACCTCAACCGGCTCTCCGACCTGCTGTTCATCCTGGCCCGGGCGGCCAACAAGGAGCGCGGCGACGTGCTCTGGGTGCCGGGCGAGAACCGCTGACCGGCACCCGCCGTTTCCCGCCCCCTAGACGAGTAGGTCCAATGTGATTAGTGGTCGTAAGCGATCAGCGAGCGGGTGA
>NZ_JBHSOF010000087.1:0-19424 GCF_042656005.1 Kitasatospora misakiensis
CCTCACACCCCATCGAACAGTCATACGACCGGGACGCGCGAGCGCCCCGCACCCCGCCGACGGCGGGGTGCGGGGCGCTCGGGTGCCGAGTGGGCTACGGGTGGCCGGCGATGACTCCGGCAGAGGCGCCGGTGGCCGTCACGAGGTAGCCGGTGGTCACCACGATCGCCGAGACGGCGACGATCGCGAGGCGACGGAGGTTCTTCACGCGCGTTCCCCCCTGAGCTGCTGACGCGGCGCTTACGGGTGGCTCGCGATGACACCCTGCGGCTGGCGCTCCTTCCCCGACTCACCGGGGGTCGAGGCGGCGGACTCGTCCACGTACTGGGCCTCGTCGCCGAAGCTGTCGTCCTCCAGGTCCGCCTTGCGGTCCGCGGTGGGCTCGGCGTACTCGGCCGGGTTCGCGGTCGCGACGACCGCACCCTCGACGGCCTGGCCCGCCTCCGCCGTGGCGGCCTGCTCGGCCGGGAGGGTCGGCACAGGGGTCTCGCTCTGGTTGTTGGCCACGGACGGACCGCCTTTCGGTCATCAAGTGTCTTCCGCCCCACCGGCTTGGCGCGGGCGCCGGGTCAGTATCGTAGGGTTGATTAAATGTCCGATAAACATCGTGCGGCTGACCGTGCCGTCCGGCAGAGTCGGCCCCCCGCCTAAGCTGAAGCCACCACAACGGCGGAACCGCCGAGCGCCCTACCGGGAAATCGACACCAGGCCATCGGGGGACTACATGGAGTTTCGGGAGACGCCGCCTGCTCCGGCGCTGCGCTTCCAGGTACTCGGTCCGGTCCAGGCCTGGCTCGACGGCAGGCAGCTCGCCCTCGGCTCCCCGCAGCAGCAGGCCGTCCTGACGATGCTCCTGCTCCACGCCGGCCGCCCGGTCACCACCCAGGACCTCGTCGACGGCCTCTGGGGCGACCGCCCGCCCGCCCAGGCCGTCGCGGCCCTGCGCACCTACGTCTCCCGGCTGCGGACGGTCATCGAGCCCCGCCGCGAGGTGCGCCGGCCCGCCGAGTTCCTCGTGTCGGTCGCCGACGGCTACGCCCTGCACATCCCCGGCGAGTCCCTCGACATGACGGTGTTCGAGCACCTCGCCGTCGAGGCGGCGACCGCCCGGAGCGCCGGTGACCTCGACAACGCCCACCACCTGCTGGTCCGCTCGCTGGCGCTGTTCGCCGGACGGCCGCTCACCGGCATCCCCGGGCCGTACGCGGACTCCCAGCGACTGCGGCTGGCCGAGCGCCAGGTCTCCGTCGCCGAGGAACGGTGCGCGGTCGCGCTCGACATCGGCCTGCACGCCGAGGTGGTCGGCGAGCTGAACACGCTCACCGCCGAACACCCGCTGCGCGAGCGGCTGCGCGAGCTGCTGATGCTCGCGCTGTACCGCTGCGGCCGGCAGGCGGAGGCGCTCGGCGTCTACACCGACACCCGGAAGCTGCTGATCGACGAACTCGGCGTCGAACCGGGCGCCGGGCTCTCCACCATGCACGCGCGGATCCTCGCCGCGGACCCGGCGCTGACCCTCCCGGTCGCCCCCGCAGCACCGGCCGCCGGCCGGGAGGAGGGGCCCGCCACCCCGCCAGCCCCGGCCCAACTCCCCGCCGACGTCTCCGACTTCAGCGGCCGGTCCGAGATGGTGGCCGACCTCTCCACCGTCCTGATGAACGCCACCGGCCAGGCCGTGGTGGTCACCTCCCTGGCCGGCATCGGCGGCGTCGGCAAGACCACGCTCGCCGTGCACGTCGCCCACCGGGTGCGCGCGGAGTTCCCGGACGGACAGCTCTACGTGGACCTGCGCGGCGCGGGCGCCTCACCGGCCGACCCCGCCGTGGTGCTCGGCGACTTCCTGCACTCGCTGGGCGTCACCGAGAACCCGGACTCGCTGGACCAGCGCGCCGCCCTCTACCGCTCACTGCTCGCCAGTCGGCGCATGCTGATCCTGCTCGACAACGCCCAGGACGCCGAGCAGATCCGCCCGCTCATCCCCGGGGTCTCCAGCTGCGCGGTGCTCGCCACCAGCCGCTCCCGGCTGGCCGGCATCCCCGGCGCCCACCTGGTGGACGTCGAGGAGCTGACCCCGGAGGAGGCCCTGGCGCTCTTCTCCGCGATCGTCGGCGAGCAGCGCGTCGCCGCCGAACGGGACGCGGCCATGGCCGTGGTGACCGCCTGCGGCTTCCTGCCGCTCGCCGTCCGCATCGCCGCCGCCCGGCTCGCCAGCCGGCCCCGGTGGAGCGTCTCGGACCTCGCCCGTCGGTTAGCCGATCAGCGGCGCCGCCTGGACGAGCTCCAGCTCGGCAACCTCGCCGTCGAGACCACCATCGGACTCGGCTACGGCCAGCTGTCCCCCGCCGAGGCCCGCGCCTTTCGGCTCCTCGCGCTGATCGACTCCCCGGACTTCCCGCTGGCGGCGGCCGCCGCGCTGCTCGGCACCGACGAACACACGGCCGAGGACCTCGCCGAGGCGCTCGTCGAGGCCAACATGCTGGAGTGCTTCACTCCGGGCCGCTACCGGTACCACGACCTGCTCCGGCTCTACGCCCAGCGGCAGAACGAACGGGCGGGCGACGTCGAGGAGCAGCAGGCGGCCGTGCTGCGCCTGCTCGACCTCCTGCTCGCGACGGTCTACAACGCGGCCCAGGCCATCGAGCCCGACGACCAGCTGCCCGCGCCGCTGAACGCGCCGGGCTCCGTCGGCATCCCCCTCGTCACCAGCGGGTACGCCCAGGAGTGGCTGCGGGCCGAGATCGGACTGCTGCTCAGCTCGGTCGAGGCGGCCGTCGAGGGGCCGAGCGGGCTGCTGCGCCCCGCCGTCGACCTGCTCATCATCCTGGACAGCCTGGTGGAGGACCCGACCCACGGGCCGCGGGTCCGGCGCATGCTGGAGACGGCCGAACGGCACGCGGAGGAGCACGGGGACGCGGCGGCGCTGGCCCGGGTCCATTTCGCCTTCGGCACCCTGCAGTCCGTCACCGGCGACTTCCAGAGCGCCGAACTGTCCCTGCGCAAGAGCCTGGACCTCCTGCACGCCGAAGACCTGACCGTCATGCGGTCGATGGCCGCGAACACCCTCGGCATCATGCTCAGCCTCGGCAACCGCCCCGCCGAGGCCGCGCCGTTCTTCGAGCAGGCCCTCACCATCAGCCGCGTCGTCGGCGCCCCGATCAGTGAGGCGCGGCTGCTCGCGAACCTGGCACGGGCCCAACTCGGGCTGGGGCAGGTCGAGCAGGCCGTCCGGTCCGTCACCGAGGCGGTCGCCACCGCGCGCGCCTCGAAGAACGGGCCGTGCCTGGCCGACACCCTGTACCAGCTCGGTGTGGTGCTCTCCTCGGGCGAGGATCCCACCAGCGCCGTCGAGCACCTCCGCGAGTCGCACCGGCTCTACCGGTCGCAGCAGAACCGCCTGCGGGAGGGCTACACCCTCGCCCGGCTCTCCTCCTCGCTGCTCGCCGCCGGCCAGCAGGCCGAGGCGGCGGAGGCGGCCGAGGAGTCACTGGCGATCGGGCTGGAGATGGACTCCGCCTACTGCCAGGGCCTGGCCAACGCCGCGCTGGGCGAGGCCCTGCTCGGTCTCGCCCAGCCCGCACGTGGTCTGGCGTGTCTGCGCGAGGCCCACGCCGTCTTCACGCGGCTCGGTGTGCCTGAGGCCTCCCCCGTGGCGGACCTCATCTCCCAGCAGCACACCGAGCCCCTCTCACCCCCCGCGCCGTAGGCCTCCGCTCCCCCGTGTCCCCCCTGGAGGCCGTCCCCCGTGAGCGTTCGGTGCTCCCGCAGCCCCCCGGCTGCGGGAGCACCTTCCACGCTTCCCCGGCGCTGGACTCCACTCTGCACCGCACCGATTGACGTTCGATAAACGTCGGATTGTCAGCCCGCGGATCGACGGAAGCGCAGGTCAGCGGGGTCGCAGCGGCCCCCCGTCCGGCGTACGCGCCGTGGACGCACCACCCCGGCCCGCGCCCCGCGCTTCCGGGCACGGGGTCGATGTCGGCCAACCGTCACGAGTTGGCCGAAAACGGACCCCATGGTCGGGTGATCACGCATATTCTCGGATGCCAGTACACACACAAGTGCACTTCTCCGGTGGAGCATCCGGGAAAAGGCAGCGCGGCGGCGCTCCCGCAGTGCAGAGTGTCCCTGTGCAAAGACTCTGTGCAAAGTGTCAGAGTGCAGTCAGCTTGGCAATGCAGTCAGTGTGACGCGGGGAGCGTGACGTACCGCCACCGGCAGCGGGCCGGCGGGGCAGCGCGGGCGCCGGGAGGAGACGGCGGCCCTGCCTCGCGCCTCGTCCAGCCGACCGGAGGCCCGGCCGAAAGGTGCCTCTCAATCGTGACGACCGGACAGATATCGGATCCGTTCCCCATCGACGAGGACGCGGGCGGCGGTCCCGACGTCCTTCGCCGCCGGGCCGAACGCGCCCTCCAGGCGGTCGCCTTCGACACGATCGGCACCGGCTACGCGGAGGCGTTCCCCTCGAAGGACGGGCAGCTGGCCTGCGGGCGCCGGCTGCTGGCCCGGCTGGAGCCGGGCGCCGCGGTGCTGGACGTCGGGTGCGGCAGCGGCGAGCCGACCGTCCGCCAGCTGGTCGCGGCCGGGATGCGGGTCACCGCCGTCGACCTGTCGGACGTCATGCTGACCCTGGCCCGGGAGGCCCGCCACCCCGGCCCGCACCCGCCGGCCCTGCACCGCATCGACATGTACGACCTCGCGACCGAACGCGCCGACTCGGCCTGGAACCTGCCGGAGCTCGGACCCGCCGGGCGGGGCACCTTCGACGCCGTCACCGCGTTCTTCTCCCTGATCCTCCTCCCCCAGGACGAGATCCCCACCGTGCTGGGCCGGTTGCGCGCCCTGCTGCGGCCCGACGGGCTGCTGGCGCTGGGTATGGTCGAGGCGGACCTGGATCACGTTCCACTTCCGTTTCTCGGGCGGGAGCTGCGGATCAGCGGGTATCTGCGGGAGGATCTCGAACGGGTCCTGCTGGCCGCCGGGTTCGTGATCGAGGAGCAGGAGGGGCGTCCGTACGCGCCGGCCAGCACCACGCTGCCGCCGGAGGAGCAGCTCTTCCTCCGCTGCCGGCGGGTCGGCTGACGGCCGGTCTGCGGAACGCACACCCCGGCCCGCAGCACGCACAGCCCGGCCCGCAGACCGCACCGACAGACCGCAGAGCACCACCAGGCCACAGACCGTACCGATCCCAGGACAGGCACCCGTGCGCGACCAGCTCAAATCCGAGGCCGGACAGCCGCCTGCCCTGCCCATCCCGCGCCGGCCGCCGTCGCCCCCGCCGCCACCGCAGACCCCGTCCGACCGGCCCCGGCAGTCCCCGCAGCCCCAGCAGCCCCAGCTCCCGGACCGGGTCGCCGAGCGTCTCGCCTACCTCGACTCCGCGACCCGGCGGATCAACAGCGCGCTCGACCTGGCCGCCACCCTGCGCAACGTCGGCCGGGTCCTGGTCCCCGCCCTCGCCGACGCCGCCGTCGTCCACCTGCGCGACCCGCTGCCCAACGTCGAACGCGAGCCCGGCTTCCCCGAGCAGCTGCGGATCCACCACAGCCAGGGCACCCGACTGGGCCGGCGCGGCCGACCGGCCGGCGACGACCACCGCGACCGCTACGGCGCGCGCTACGGCAGCCGGTACGGCGCCCGCTCCACCGCCGATCCCGGCCCGGCCACCCCGGTCACCCGCGGCGGCGCGCTCGCGCACACCCTGCTCAGCCGCCGCCCGGCCGAACCGGTCGTGCTCGGCGCCGCCCAGGACAGCGGCAGCGCCCGCACCACCGAGCTGCTGCGCGAGCTGTACGGCGCCCGCGGCCTCTCCCGGCTCAGCCCGGGCACCTCGGTGCTCGCCCTGCCGCTGCGCGGACGCAAGACGGTCCTCGGTCTGCTGGTGCTGATCCGGCGCCCGCCCGAGAAGAGCGGCCGGCCGGGCTTCGACGCCACCGACACCGCGACCGCCACCCACCTCGCCACCCAGGCCGGGCTGGCCGTGGACACCGCGCTGCGGTACGCCCGCGAGTGGGAGATAGCCAACGAGCTGCAGCGCAGCATGCTGCCGCTGCGCCTGCCCCAGCCGCACGGCGTCCGGCTCGCCCAGCGCTACCTGCCCGGCGAGCGCGGCGCCCAGGTCGGCGGCGACTGGTACGACGCGGTGCCGCTGCCCGGCAACCGGGTGGCGCTGATCGTCGGCGACGTGATGGGCCACTCGCTCACCTCGGCCGCCATCATGGGGCAGCTGCGCACCAGCGCGCAGACCCTGGCCGCCCTCGACCTGCCCCCGCACGAGGTGCTCTACCACCTCGACGAGCAGGCCCAGCGGCTCGGCCGCGAGCAGCACCTGGCGACCTGCGTGTACGCCGTCTACGACCCGATCGCCAACCGGGTGGTGCTCGCCAACGCCGGGCACGTGCCGCCGGTGCTCGTCCAGCCGGACGGCTCCGCCGAGCTGCTCGACCTGGAGTCGGGGGCGCCGATCGGCGTCGGCGGGGTGGACTTCTCCTCCGTCGAGCTGCCCGCGCCGCCCGGCTCGGCCCTGCTGCTGTTCACCGACGGCCTGGTGGAGACCCGCAACCGGCCGCTCAGCGACGGGCTCGAACTGCTCCGCGCCCGGCTGGCCGGCGGCCTCCGGCACGCCCCCGAGCACCTCTGCCAGGAGGCGCTGCGGATCCTGCCGCCCGGCGACCGGGGCGACGACATCGCCCTGCTGGCCGCCTGCTTCGACGGCATCCCGGCCGGCGACGTCGCGCACTGGTACCTCCAGCCGCGCAACGAGACGCCGGGGCGGGCCCGCCGGCTGGCCGCGCACACCCTGCGCCGCTGGGGGCTGGAGGAGCTGACCGAGGCGACCGAACTGATGGTCAGCGAGCTGGTCACCAACGCCGTCCAGCACGCCACCCGCCCGGTGACGCTGAGCCTGGTCCGCACCACCCGGCTGCGCTGCGAGGTCGGGGACGACAGCCCGCTGCTGCCCCGGCCGCGCCGGACCGGCCCGGAGGACGAGCGCGGGCGCGGGCTGCAGATAGTGGCCCGGTGCGCCGAACGCTGGGGCGCGACCCGGCTGGGCACCGGCAAGGTGGTCTGGTTCGAACAGCGGCTGCCGTAGCGCCGGAGGGGCCGCCCGGGCGGGCGGCCCCTCACCGGGTCAGACCCGCTCGGGCAGCTTCGCCCCCGGGTCCGCGGCCGCCCCGGCCGGCGGCTCCAGCCGGGCCATGAGCTGCTCGCCCTCCATGTCCACCCGCGGCACCACCCGGTCCAGGCTCTTCGGGAACCACCAGGCCGCCCGGCCGAGGAGCGTCATCGCGGCCGGCACCAGGGCCATCCGCACCAGGAAGGCGTCCACCAGCACGCCCACCGCGAGCGCGAAGCCGATCGGCTGGACGATCGGGTCGTGGCCGAAGACGAACGAGCCGAACACCGCGACCATGATCAGCGCGGCCGCCGTGACCACCCGGGCCCCGTTCCGCACCCCGGCCACCACCGCCTCGCGCGGCGTCGCGCCGTGTACGTGGTGCTCCTTCATCCCGGAGACCAGGAACAGCTCGTAGTCCATCGCGAGCCCGAAGAGCACGCCGATCAGCAGGATCGGCACGAAGCTGACCACCGGGCCGACCTTCGGCACGTCGATCAGACCGTCCAGCCAGCCCCACTGGTAGACCGCGACGACGGCGCCCAGCGAGGCCGTGATGGAGAGCAGGAAGCCGGCCACCGCCTTGAGCGGCACCAGGATCGAACGGAAGGCGAGCGCCAGCAGCACCAGCGCGATGCCCGCGATCACGGCGACGAACGGGGGCAGCGCGTCGCTCAGCTTGGCGGAGACGTCGATGTTGGCGGCGGTGGTGCCGGTGACGTCGATCCGCGCGCCGGTCCCGGCCGTGAGGGCGTCCCGCCGGTCGCGGATGTCGGTGACCAGCTGCCGGGTGTCGGCGTGGTCCGGGCCGGTCTTCGGGATGACGGGGACGAGCGCGGTGCGGCTCGGCCCGTCGAGCTGCGGCGGGAGCAGCGTCCGCACGCCCGGCAGCCCGGCGAGCCGTTCGGCCACGCCCTGGACCGCCTGCTCCGGCCGCTCCGCGCCCTTGGCGTCGACCACCACGACCAGCGGCGCGTTGAAGCCGGGACCGAAGCCGCGGTCGACGAGGTCGTACGCGGTGCGGGCGTCGGTGCCCGCGGCCTGCGAGCCGCCGCCGGGCAGACCGAGGGTGAGGCTCGCGGCGGGCACGGCGAGCGCGACCAGGGCGGTGAGGCCCGCCAGCAGCACGGCGAGCGGACGGCGCACCACGAAGCCCGCCCAGCGCTCGCCGAGCGTCACGCGCCCGGCGGTCCGCGACGCGCGCCGCCGGACGGGCAGCCGGACGGGCAGCCGGTCGATGGCGCGGCCGGCGAAGCCGAGCACGGCGGGCAGCAGGGTGACCGCCACCAGCACCGCGATCACGACGGCCGCGGAGGAGGCCAGGCCCATCACGGTCAGGAACGGCACCCCGGCGACGGCCAGGCCGGCCAGGGCGGCGACGACGGTGAGGCCGGCGAACACCACCGCGCTGCCGGCGGTCGCGTTGGCGCGGGCGGCGGCCTCCTCGGGCTCCAGGCCCTCGGCGAGGTGGCGGCGGTACCGGGAGACGATGAACAGGGCGTAGTCGATGCCGACCGCCAGACCGACCATCAGCGCCAGCACGGGCGCGGTGGAGATGACCTCGAACGAGCCGGCCACGGTGAACACCCCGGCCATCGCGACGCCCACCCCGACCAGCGCGGTGACCAGCGGCAGCCCGGCCGCGACCAGCGATCCGAGGGTGACCACCAGGACCAGCCCGGCCACGATCAGGCCGACCACCTCGCCGCCCTCGACCTGGGCCATCCGGTTGTACGCGTCACCGCCGAAGGCGACCGTGATCCCGGCCGCCCGGGCCGGGTCGGCCGCGGCCCTGACCGCCTCACGCTGCCCGTCGGTGATGTCGCCGAGCTTGCTGTCGAAGGAGACCAGGCCGAGCGCGACCTTGCCGTCCGGGGAGAGCGCGCCGGTGGCGTACGGGTCGGGGATGCCCGCGACGCCGGGGACGGCCGCGATCCGGGCGACCGCCTCACCGACGGCCCGGGCGTTCTCGGGGGCCGCGATGCCGCCGGCCGCGTCGGTGCGGAAGACCACCTGGGCGGAGCCGTGGCCCTGCGCGGGGAAGGTGTCCTTGATCCGGTCCAGCGTGGCCTGCGCCTCGGTGCCCGGGACCTTGAACTCCTCGGTGGTCTTGCCGCCGAAGGCCGCCGCGGCACCGCCGATCGCGATCAGCAGGGCGAGCCAGACGGCGAGGACGGTGCGCCTGCGGCGGAAGCAGAGGCGGCCCAGGCGGTACAGGTACGTGGCCATGCGTGCACCTTCGATCGGGTCGTTCGGGCAGGCGTCAGGTCGTTCGGGCAGGCAGAGCGTTCGGGCCGGCAGGGTGCGGTGCCCGATCGTCCCCCTCACCGTACGCGCAACTTTGTCGCCTGACAAAGTCGAGTGACGCGAACGAGTGACGAGATCATCCGATGTGGTTGTTCGAACATGGCGATACCCTGACCCAATGGCTCATGTCCCGGCCGCCGAGCGGCGCCCCCAACTGATCCAGGCCGCGATCGACCTGATGGCCCGCGAGGGGATCGCCGCCGGCAGCACCCGCGCGATCGCGGCCGAACTGGGCGTGGCGCAGGCGACGGTGCACTACACCTTCGGCACCAAGCGGGACCTCTACCGGGCCGTCGTCGAGCAGTTGACCGCCGAGTTCATCGGCCAGGTACGGGCGGCCGCGCCGGACGAGGGGCCGTTCGGCGAGCAGGTCCGGACGATGGTCCAGGCCCTCTGGGACAGCGCCGTCGGCGAGCGCGGGAAGTGCGCGCTGATCACCGAGTTCTCCGCGATGGCGCTGCGCGACCCGGACCTCCAGGAGACCATGCGGGCGCTCCAGCACGAGATCGAGGACACCGCCGCCGAGCTCCTCACCGGCCTCGCCACCGCGCACGGGCAGGCCCTGGCGCTGCCCGCGCGCGAGATCTCGGTGTACTTCCTGGCCGGCTTCAACGGGCTGACGGACCGCTACCTGGTGCTCAAGGCCGCCGGCGAGGACCCCGAGGAGGAGTCCCGCCGGGCCCTGGCCCTGTTGGTCGCCACCACCGTCGGCCTCTGCCTGGGCACACCCGCGCAGGCCTAGGGTCGATCGTCAAACCCCCGCCTGCGGGGCCGTCAGGGCTGGACGATCCGGACCGGCAGCTCGGCCAGCACCTCGCGCAGCGAGGCCGCGAAGCGGTCGTACTCGGCGCTGCGGGCCGAGCCCGGCCGGGTGGCGAGCCCGATCCGGCGGCCCGGCGCGGGCGCGGCGAAGCGGACGGCGGCCAGCCGGTCGGCGCGGCCCGCCTCGACGTCCAGCGCGGTGGCGGGCAGCAGGGTCACCCCGAGGCCGCCGGCCACCAGCTGCACCAGGGTGGACAGGCCGGCCGCCCGGGTGGTGGAGCCGCCGGGTTCGGCGCCGACCTCACGGCAGATGTCGAGCGCCTGGTCACGCAGGCAGTGGCCCTCCTCCAGCAGCAGCACGTCCAGGTCGAGCAGCACGTCGCGCGCCACGTCGGCCCGGCCGGCCAGCTCGTGGTCGGGCGGGGTGACCAGGACGAAGTCCTCGTCGAACAGCGGGACGTCCCGGGTCGGCGAGGACCCGCCGGCCGGCAGCGCCAGCAGCAGCACGTCCAGCCGTCCGGCGGCCAGGCCCTCCAGCAGCGAGGGCGTCCGCTCCTCGTGGACGTGCAGCTCCAGCTCCGGGTAGCGGTGGCGGACCAGCCGCAGCACCGTCGGCAGCAGGTACGGCGCGACGGTCGGGATGACGCCCAGGTGCAGCGGCCCGGTGAACGGGCGGCGGGCGGCCTCCACCTCCTCGGTGAGCGCCTGCAGGGAGGCGAGCACCCGGCGCGCGTGTTCCAGCACACGCTCACCCAGAGGAGTGATCATCACCCTCCGTGTCGTACGCTCGACGAGCTGGGCGCCCAGCGACTCCTCCAGCGCCGCGACCGCCCCGGAGAGGGCCGGCTGGCTCGTCCCGGTGGCCGCCGCGGCCTCCCGGAAGTGCCGGTGCTCGGCCACCGCGACGAAGGCCCTGAGCTGGGCGACCGTGGGCGACCGCGGGCCGCGCGAGGTGGCGTTCGCCACAGCCGCGTCGGGTTTGCGGGCGGGGGCCCTGCGACGGGCGGGGCGGGAGGGGGGCGTGGGGCCGTTGATAACCATCTCCGATCAGACACATCGAGTGTAGCTATTTCCCTGATCAGTCCACGATGTGGAATGGTGGAGACCGTTCCGCAAAACGGACAAACTCCCCTCAGTCTCACTTCAGGAGAAGCGAACGTGCTCACGATCGGTGACAAGTTCCCCGAGTTCGAACTCAACGCCTGCGTCGACCTGGACGCCGCGAACGCCTTCGCCGAGATCAACCACAAGTCCTACGAGGGCAAGTGGAAGATCGTCTTCTTCTGGCCGATGGACTTCACCTTCGTCTGCCCGACCGAGATCGCCGCGTTCGGCAAGCTGAACGACGAGTTCGCCGACCGCGACGCCCAGATCCTCGGCGTCTCCGGCGACTCGGAGTTCGTGCACCACGCCTGGCGCAAGGACCACAAGGACCTCCGCGACCTGCCGTTCCCGATGCTGGCCGACGTCAAGCACGACCTGATGCGCGCCTGCGGCGTCGAGGCCGCGGACGGCACCGCCCAGCGCGCCGTCTTCATCGTCGACCCGAACAACGAGATCCAGTTCGTCATGGTGACCGCCGGCTCCGTCGGCCGTAACCCCAAGGAGGTCCTGCGGGTGCTGGACGCCCTGCAGACCGACGAGCTGTGCCCGTGCAACTGGAACAAGGGCGAGGACACCCTCGACGCCCAGGCCCTGCTGGCGGGCTGACCCATGGCCCTCGACGACCTGAAGTCCGCCCTCCCGGACTACGCCAAGGACCTCAAGCTCAACCTGGGCTCGGTCATCGGCAACTCCGACCTCCCCGCCCAGCAGCTCTGGGGCACCGTGCTCTCCTGCGCGATGGCCACCCGCAGCCCCGCCGTGCTGCGTGCGCTGGAGCCCGAGGCCAAGGCCCACCTCTCCCCGGAGGCGTACAACGCCGCCAAGGGCGCGGCCGCGATCATGGGGATGAACAACGTCTACTACCGGACGCTGCACCTGCTCTCCGACAAGGAGTACAGCAGCATGCGGGCCGGTCTGCGGATGAACATCATCGGCACCCCGGGCGTCGAGAAGATCGACTTCGAGCTCTGGTGCTTCGCGGTCTCCGCGATCAACGGCTGCGGCCAGTGCCTCGACTCGCACGAGGCCGTGCTCCGCAAGGCGAACGTGGACCGCGAGGTCATCCAGGCCTCGATGAAGATCGCCGCCGTCCTCCAGGCCGTCGCCGCCGTCCTCGACTCCGAGGCCGCCCTGGCGGACGCCACCGTCTGACCCCGCGCCATCCAGAACGGGCCCCGGCCCCGGACTTCGGTCCGGAGGTGGGGCCCGTTCTTCTGGGTTCGGCGGGCGGTCAGGCCGCGGGGGGTGCGGGGCTCTGGGGACGGGTGGCGGCCTCGCGGGCGGCCTCGATCGCGATGAACACGGCCTGGCCGGCCTCGTTGCGGCGGCGGAGGTGGGTGACCACGGTGTTGGTGACCGCGATGAGCGGGACGGCGACGATCGCGCCGCCGATGCCGCCGATGATGGAGCCGGCGGCCACGCCGAGCACCACGCCGAGCGGGTGGACCCGGACGGCGCGGCCGAGGATCAGCGGCTGGAGCACATGGCCCTCGATCTGCTGGACGGCGATCAGGACGACCAGCACCATCAGCGCCGTCCACGGTGTCGTGGTGACGAGCGCGATCAGGACCGCGACCGTACCGGTGACCAGGGCGCCGACCAGCGGGACGAAGGCGCCGAGGAAGATGATCACGGCGAGCGGCAGCGCCATCGGCACGCCGAGCAGCTGGATGCCGACGCCGATGCAGACCGCGTCGATGAAGGCCACGCAGACGGTCCCGCGGACATAGGCGGTGAGGGTGGCCCAGGCCTTCGGTCCGGCGCCCGCCATCGCGTACCGGGAGTGCCGGGGCAGGCCGCGCAGCGCCCAGTTCCAGATCCGCTCCCCGTCGTAGAGGAGGAAGAAGGTGGTGAAGAAGGCGAGCAGGACGGCGGTCAGCACCTCGACGGCGATCTGCGCGCCGGTGATGCTGGCCGAGGTGATCTGCTCGCTGTTGGTGCTGATCGCCTTGGTGATCTGGTTGGCGAAGTCGGTGATCTGCTGCTCGGTCAGGTGCAGCGGCCCGGTGATCAGCCAGTCCCGCAGCTGATCGACACCGGCCTTGACCTTGCTGGTGACGGTCTCCAGGTTGGTGGTCACCTGCCACACCACGAACCAGCCGACCAGTCCGATGCCGGCCAGTCCGCTCATGAACACGCCGCCGGCGGCCAGCGAGCGCGGGACCCCGTGCCGGCGCAGCCAGGAGACGGTGGGCTCCAGCAGGGCCGAGATCAGCAGCGAGGCGAGCACCGCGAAGGCGACCAGCCGCAGCATGTCGACGATGTAGAAGACGACGTAGAGCGCGGCGCCGAGCAGCAGCAGCCGCCAGGTGGACTCGGCGGCCACCCGCAGGCCCCACGGCACCGCCTCGGCGGGGGTGGCGGGCCGGCCGAAGTGACCGTGCGTGGAGACGGGGGCGGCGACCGGGGCGGACGCCGCAGCGGGGGCGGCCGGCGCGGGCACCGGAACGGGCGCGGGGGCCGCCGGAGCGGGGACGGCCGGGGCGGCGGAGGCGGTCGCGCCGCGCGGCCCGGGCAGCGGATGGGCGTGCGGTTGGGTGTGCGGTTGGGCGTGCGGAGCCGCGAGCGGGTCCCCCGCGTCCACCGGCTGCGGTGGTTCGTGGAAGTCGGCCGCCATCGCGGCCCGTCGGCGCCGTTCGATGACGGCGGCCGCGCTCGCCACCACGGCCATGCCCTTGGCCACGGCCTTGAAGGCCTTTCCGCCCCGCGCCATGCTCGCTACCACTTCTCCCCGCCGGAGCCGCCCGGTCCGGCGGCACGCCGTGGGTCGCGCCACGGCCGTCAGGGATAGACGCTACCCGGCCGGGGCGCGGTGAGTCCGCCCGGTGAGCGGGATCCGCCCGGGTTCTTCCGCCCGGACGCCGATCGGAGGCCGGTCGGACGGGGGCCGATTACGGGGCAAACCAGCATGTCCCCGGTGGTTTCAGGCACAGGACAGTGGGGAGGAGTCGATCGGGAACGGAGCCATCTGTCGGCGGACCGGCCGGTGCGGGGAGCTACCAGGACCCCTCCCCGTCCCCGCGTCCGCACCCAGGACCGCACCGCCCGCAGGCGCACTGGTCAGCGCGGCCCGGGCGGCGCGGCCCGCTCGTGAGCGAGCGGCGGCCCGAACGCCCGCGCGCCACCCCCGGAACGGAAAACGCCGCGGCCCCCCGACGATGATCGGGGGGCCGCGGCGGGTGTTCCTAGTACCAGTGGTGCGACTGCCAGAACGACCAGGCGCCACAAGGGCTGCCGTAGCGGCTGTTCATGTAGTTGAGGCCCCACTTGATCTGGGTGGCCGGGTTGGTGCGCCAGTCGGCGCCCGCCGAGGCCATCTTGGAGCCGGGCAGCGCCTGGACCAGGCCGTACGCGCCGGAGCTCTTGTTGGTGGCGGTGTAGTTCCAGCCGCTCTCGCGCTTCACAATCTGGCTGAAGCACTGGAACTGGGCGTCGCTGCCGATGATCTGCTGGGCCAGCTCCTGCACCGAACCGGGGCTGACCGAGACCGCCGGGGCGGACGCGGCGCCGTCGGTGGCGGCCATCGCCGAACGCGCCTTGGAGCGGTTGGCGGCGGCCTCGTCGGCCTTCCGCTTCTCGTCGGCGGCCTTCGCGGCCTTCTCCGCGTCGGCCTTGGCGGCCGCGTCGGCGGCGGCGGCGTCGGCCTTGGCCTGCGCCTCGGCGGCGGCCTGCTGACGCGCGGCCTCCTCGGCGGCCTTCTGCTCGGCGGCGGCCTTGGTGGCGGCGTCGGCTGCGGCCTGCTGGGCGGATGCCTGCGTGCCGATGTTGTCGCTGATGGTCTGCGCCTGGGCGCCGGAGGGGACTTCGGCAAGCAGCGTCGCGCCGGCGACGTCGACCGTCTGCGTCGTCTTGCCCTCGCTGCCCGAGGCCATACCCACCACGGCACCGACAGCGGTGACGGCGGTGGCGGAGGCGACGGCGACTCCCCGGACCGAGATCCGAGTCACATGGATTCCTTCCAGCATCGCCCACGCGTGACCGTACGGGCGCAACATGCCCCTTGGCGCTGCCCTCCGTACGGTGCTGGTCACGGGAGGTACTGACCCGGCGTCCGGCCGAGATGAGTCGACCGGGCGTTGTGATCGGGCGGCGTACGGCTCAAGTCTTCAATTGTGCGTCCACTGACCGGAGTTGGTGGACCGTCCGGGCCGGACCCCCGGTCTCCCGGAAGCCCTGCCATGCCGTACGCGGGGCCTGACAGAACCCTCACCATGCCGCACGGGGCACTGTCGACGCAATTCCCTGTTGCGTGGCGGATGTCACATTCACCGTACCGGCGTTCGTCGGACAGAAAGCACTCGATGTGATGAAAGGGACGGGGCCCGCTCCGTCAGGAACGGGCCCCGGCTTGGGAATTGACTGTTTTATGAGCCAATGTCCATGAATGTCCGGAAAGTCCGGATCAGGGCTGGACGTCCTCCAGCATCTCCGTCACCAGCGCCGCGATCGGCGAGCGCTCCGAGCGGGTCAGCGTGATGTGCGCGAACAGCGGATGCCCTTTCAGCTTCTCCACCACCGCCACCACGCCGTCGTACCGGCCGACCCGGAGGTTGTCCCGCTGCGCGACGTCGTGGGTGAGGACCACCCGCGAGCCCTGGCCGATCCGGGACAGCACCGTCAGCAGGACGTTGCGCTCCAGCGACTGCGCCTCGTCCACGATCACGAAGGCGTCGTGCAGGGAACGCCCCCGGATGTGGGTGAGCGGCAGGACCTCCAGCATGCCCCGGGAGATGACCTCCTCGATCACGTCCGGGGTGGTGACGGCGGAGAGGGTGTCGAAGACCGCCTGGGCCCAGGGACTCATCTTCTCCGACTCGGAGCCCGGCAGATAGCCGAGCTCCTGCCCGCCGACCGCGTACAGCGGCCGGAAGACCATCACCTTGCGGTGCTGCTGCCGCTCCAGGACCGCCTCCAGGCCGGCGCACAGCGCCAGCGCGGACTTGCCGGTGCCGGCCCGGCCGCCCAGCGAGACGATGCCGACCTCCGGGTCGAGCAGCAGGTCCAGCGCCACCCGCTGCTCGGCGCTGCGCCCGCGCAGGCCGAAGGCCTCGCGCTCGCCGCGCACCAGCCGGACCCGGCCGTCGCCGGTGACCCGGCCGAGCGCCTTGCCGCGCTCGGAGGTGAGCACGAGCCCGGTGTGCACCGGCAGCTCGGCGACACCCTCGACGTCCACCCCGGCGTCGTGGCCGGCCGCGAACAGCGCGTCCACGTCGTCGGCGGGGACGTGCAGTTCGGTCATGCCGGTCCAGCCGGAGGTGATCGCCAGCTCGGCCCGGTACTCCTCGGCGAGCAGGCCCACCGAGGACGCCTTGATCCGCAGCGGGAGGTCCTTGGAGACGACGGTGACGTCGTACCCCTCGGCCTGCAGGTTGCGCGCCACCGCCAGGATCCGGCTGTCCGCCTCGCCGCCGGCGGCCCGGTAGCCGACCGGCAGTATCGAGGTGTCCGAGTGGTTGAGCTCGACCCGGATGGTGCCGCCGAGCTCGCCGACCGGGATCGGCTCGTCGAGGCGGCCGAACCGGATCCGGTAGTCGTCGAGCAGTCGCAGCGCCTGGCGGGCGAAATAGCCCAGCTCCGGGTGGTGCCGCTTGGCCTCCAGCTCGGTGACCACGACCACGGGGAGGACGACCTCGTGCTCCTCGAAGCGGGTCATGGCGAGCGGGTCCGCCAGGAGCACGCTGGTGTCGAGAACGTACGTGCGCCGGTCTGGTGTCCGGCGGCTCTTGGAACTGACCACTAGGCCTCCAGGGCGGATGACCCTGCGTCATCCGCGGCAAGCCGGCCCCCGCTGCCCCGGTGGCCTCGGGGCCGGTCTGATCCGAGTATTCCCAGGCGGGGGGCGGTGCATTCGCGCCCCGGGAGAACTGACGGATCATTGCCGGTGAACGTTTGGCCTCGCCCGGCCGCAGGGTAGGCCAGCCCTTACGGCGGTCAATCCCGGCGTCCCGGGACAACGGGCCGACAACGGGCCCCGGTCAGAGGCCCATCCGCCGGTTGCGCTGCTCGAAGGCGCGCAGCGCCCGCAGGAAGTCGACCTTGCGGAAGGCCGGCCAGTACGCCTCGCAGAAGTAGAACTCGCTGTGCGCGCTCTGCCAGAGCAGGAAGCCGGAGAGCCGCTGCTCGCCCGAGGTGCGGATGACCAGGTCCGGGTCGGGCTGCCCCTTGGTGTAGAGGTGCTCGGCGATGTGCTCGACGTCCAGCACCTCGGCCAGTTCCTCGATCGAGGTGCCCCGGCCGGCATGCTCCTGGAGCAGCGAGCGGACGGCGTCGGCGATCTCGTGCCGGCCGCCGTAGCCGACCGCCACGTTGACCGTGATGCCCTCGATGCCCGCGGTCTCGTCGGCGGCGCGCTTCAGGACGTCGGCGGTGTGCTGCGGCAGCAGGTCCAGCGCGCCGACCGGGTTGACCCGCCAGCGGCGGGCGGCGGCCAGGTTGGTGACGGCGTCCTCGATGATGCCGAGCAGCGGGACCAGTTCGCCGGCCGGGCGGGAGAGGTTGTCGGTGGAGAGCATCCACAGGGTGACGACCTTGACGTGGGTCTCGTCGCACCAGCCGAGGAACTCGCTGATCTTGTCGGCGCCGCGCTGGTGGCCGTACACGGTGGAGCCGCCGGTCGCCTTGGCCCAGCGACGGTTGCCGTCCAGGATCACGCCGATGTGGTGCGGGGTGCGGGCGAGGTGCACCTCGACCCGGCGACCGTAGAGGCCGTACATCCCGTCCAGCAGGACGCGCAGACCCGGCGTGCGTTCGACGACATCGCGCAGACCCATGGTTTTCGGCCCCTCCGTGCTCACTTCACCGGGTGCTTGAGAACCCCCGGCGCAGCCTACTCCCGCGCCGTGTCGGCAGGGAAAGCCGCAGGTCGCGGGAGGGTCACGGTCCTGTGCGAAGTCTGTCGCCACGGGCACCGCGCCGATGGCCGGAACGTATCCGGGCCGCAGCCGGACCGCACCCGCGCGGCGCCCCCGGGGGCGGCCGGGGGAACGCCGGGCGGCCGGATACGGAACGGTCTCTGCTTCCTTAAGGCATCCGTAAGCCGACGGCTCCCTGCTTGACGACCCCCAATGGTCTAGTTGTTCTGTCCCGTGAGCTTGGGGCCGGCGCGCCGGCGCCGGGCCCGCCGTACCCGACCGGTACGGCGGGCCCGTCCCGCGTCCCCACCGCCGTCGTGCTCAGGCCGAGTACCCGAGCACCGCCACCAGGGTGCCGAGCAACATGAACGGCCCCAGCGGCACCTCCCGGCCGCGCACCGGGCGCCGCCGCACCAGGGCGGCCACCAGGACGCCGACCGACCAGAGCCCGGCCAGCAGCACGAAGGCGGCCAGGCCGGCGAGTGCGGCGAGCCAGCCGTACCGGCCGAGCAGCGCCCCGAGGCCGAGCGCCAGCACGGTGTCCCCCGGGCCCATCAGCCGCAGCTGGACCGGGACTTCGAACAGCGCCCCGGCGGCGAGCGCCACCAGCAGGCAGCGCAGCAGCGTGCCCGGGCTGCCGTCGGCCAGCTCCAGCACCGTCAGCAGCGCCGCGAGGCCCGCCGCCAGCGTCCAGCTGAGCGGGTAGGGCAGCCGGTGCACCCGGGCGTCGGTGAAGCCGAGCACCACGCCGGGGCCGGCCAGCCAGAGCAGCAGCAGGGCGTCCGCCGGGTGCGCCGCGGCGAGCGCGGCGGCGGCCGCGGCGGCGGTGACCGCCTCCACCCGCCAGGGGCCGGGGCCGAGCCTGGTCCGGCAGGCCGGGCAGCCGCCGGTGGGCGGCAGGCCGCGCAGTCCGACCCCGCAGGACGGACAGGCCAGGCACCACGGCTCGTCCTCGGGCACGGCGTACCGCACCACCAGGCCGCGCAGGGCCGGCGCCACCAGCACCCCGGCCAGGACCGCCCCCAGCAGGCTCGCGATCACGGTTTGCCCCCTCCTCGCCCGGTGGCGGTACGATCCGGCGGGTTCCGCTCCGGAACCGACCGGACACCGTCCGCGTCCGTCACTGACGGCACCTCCGTTCAACGGTGCCGCACCGACCACATCATCCTCGGGGGAGAGACACCTTGACGAAGCTTCGGAACACTCTGCAGGCCGCCGTTCCGGTGGCCGCGCTGGCCCTGGCCCTGACCGCCTGCGGGCCGGAGAACAGCGACCCGGCGGCCGCC
>NZ_JBHSOF010000088.1:0-19034 GCF_042656005.1 Kitasatospora misakiensis
CGTGCCGGCGCGGCGGGCGCGGCCGCGGAGGGCCTGGGCACCGCCGCGAAGGCCGGGATCGCCGCCGCCGTCGCGGTGGCGGCGGGCGCCGTCGCCGCGTACGCGCTCACCGGCTCGCCCGAGCCGAGACCTCCGGTGGCCGCTCCCCCGGCCGCCGCGACGGTCGTTCCCGCGCCGCCGGTCGCCGCGCCCGAGCCGCCCGCTCCGGAGCCGGCCCCGGAGCCGGCTCCGAGCAGCCCCCCGCCGGTCCCGGTGGAGAAGCCGTCACCAGCGCCGACGTCCAGGCCGGCGCCGCCGAGCCGACCCCCGGCCCCCACGACGGCCCCCTCGCCGGCGCCCGAGTCCCCGAAGCCCACGCCGACGCCGGTCGCGTCGGCGCCGACCGCCCCGGCCGGGCCCGTGCCGACCCCGCCGCCGGTACCGAAGCCGGAGGTGCCGAAGCCGGAGGTGCCGAAGCCGGAGGTGCCGGTCCCCGAGGTACCGGCGCCGCCCACCCCCGAGGTGCCGGTGCCGACCCCGAGCGTGCCGACGCCTCCCCCCACCCTCACCCCCACGCTCACCCCGACACCGCCCGCGCCGACCGACTTCTGGGCCGACGACCTGCCGGTGGTCAAACCCGGCAACCACCGGGTGCCGCCGTCGCAGCCGAGCATCCGGCAGAAGGGCAGCGACTGGTTCTGGCAGCGGGACGCCGTCTCGGTCGCCGGCACCGAGCACCGGCACGGCATCAGCGTGCACGCGCCCGCGACCACGCTGATCGACCTCAACCGGAGCTGCACGTCCTTCGACGCGGTGGCCGGGATGGACGACCTGACCGTCTCCATCGGCGGCGTGGTCTTCGCGGTGCAGGGCGGCGACGGGCGGATCCTGTGGAGTTCGCGCACACTGCGGGCGGGCGACCCGGCCGTACCGGTACACGTGCCGCTCGACGGGCAGCAGTCGATCCGGCTGGTGGTGACGCCGGTGAACGGCATCTGGTCGGCGCTGAACGTCGCCGACTGGGCCGAGGCCCGCTTCAGATGCGTCTGAAGCGGGCCCCGGGGCATCACGCCACCGCCCCGACGAGAACGCGGTCCGCGTCCGTCACGTCGTCCAGGTAGTGGAGCGGGTCCGGCAAGTCTGCTGCAGCCGCGAAGGCTGCCGCACGGCGCTCGCGCTGCTTGATCTTCTCCCAGCGCGCCGCCTGCTTCTCTGCCTGCTGCGTCAGCACGGCGGTCTTCTCGTCGTTGGGGGTCTGCTCCCAGGCTTCGAGGTACCGGGGGACGAGCCGGGACGGCTCCGGGAGCGGCATCGTACGGACGAGCAGATGGGCGCCGAACGGCTTGCGCCACCCGCAGATGACGGGGGCTTCCTGGGGCGCCCGGGCGTCGGGGGCGCGGTGCTTGCCATGCGCCGGCAGCAGCAAGCGCAGCACCCACAGGAACGCGAGAACGATAAGATCAGGCATGTCTTAGCTCCAAGAAAGCTAGGGCCATCCCCGGGACCGTTGGCGCGGTCGCCGGGTTTCTTGTAGGCCGACATTACTAGGGGTCCCTACCCCTGCCTATCGCCCCCTATAGCACCCGACTCCCGTCAGCGGTCGGTGGCGGCTACCTTCATGGCATGGAGTTCGACCCGACCCGTCCCAAGTGGCGACAGATCCGCGACGCGATCGCCCGCAAGATCGAAAATGGCGAGTACCCGCCCGGCTATCTCATTTCAGCGGTACAGCTCGAACGGGACTTCGGCGTTGCTCGTGCGACCGTCCAGAAGGTCACGTCGGCGCTTCGCGAAGACGGACTGATCCGGACTGAGACCGGGATGGGGAGCTTCGTCACGGACCGCACGCAGAGATAAGCCCCGCCCAGGCGAACCCGGACGAGGCCAGTAGCGCTGTTCCTTAGTTCCCGGGTTTCTGGCCCCGCTTCCACTCCCCGTTCCCGAGTGGGATGGACCCGGTGCCGTCACAGTCGGTGCACTTCTCAGGAATGTGCCCGGTTCCGGTTCGACCGTCGCTGACGCCCATTCGGGCACGGTGGCGCACCCCAGCGACGCAGTTGGGGCATGGGTGCCTGAACTTCGAGAACGGCCGCGTGTCGGGGGCTTCTTCGTCGTCTGCGCTCATGAGCCCAGTATGGGGTTCAGTAGTGCTGCTTGCCGGTGCCACCGCACGTGGTGCACTGAACCATGGTGGGCTCACTCACGGACGACTGCGAGCCGTCGGGGTTGGTGACCACGGAGACCTTGTATTCCTGCTTCTGACCGGCCCCGTTGCAACCGGTGCACAGCATCTCGGGCATGGCAGTACCTCCTGACGTGGTGTGGCCCCAAAGACCGTCCCTGGGGCCGTGGTGCACTTTCAGGGACCCGTTCCGGGCGAGTTCTTGGCCTGGAACGGGAGTCTCGCGCTGGCCGGCGGACGTCCGACCCGGTTGCGCTCGTACTGGTTTTCGGTCACGGGCGCGTCGGCACAGTGGAAGTTCTTGTAGACGGCCTTGCCGTTCTCCATGCGGCGAAGAAGGACGGACGTACGTCGAATGCGGGTCCCCATGGGCTCCCCATGACGAGTGCGCTTCAGGAGGGTCCACACGCGTCCGTGCCCGTCCATGAACTGGCCCATCAGCCCGGGGAGTCCAAGGTTCTCAACGCACCCCCCTTCGCGTCGGCGTGCGCAGTTGCAGCTCACCGCCTCAACGAGCGTTGGCGCGTCCGCCCCCGATTCGAAGGAACCCCACTCATCGAGTGTCGGCGCGTACCCGCTACCGACGGTTTCAACGAGCTGCTTCTTCCGGGGCACTGGGCTAGTCCTTCTTCTTCTCGGTCTTGTCCTTGAAGCGCTTCAACAGGTCCTGTCGCTCCCGTGCCTCCTTCCCCGTGTGCTCGGTTGCCTTCTTGTCGACCTTGGGCTTCGTGGTCTGCTTCGTCTTTCCCAGTGCCATCGGATGGCGCCCTTCCTGGTGTTGGTGGCCCCGCCCGCCCCGGGGGTTGGCGTCGGTGACAGGCGGAGCCCTTCCCTTGCCGACCACTCCAGCCCCGGGCCGGCAGGGGGTGTCCGGCGTCAGTGTCACGTGACGTGCCGGACGTGTCCCGACGCGAAAGCGCCGGGCGTTGGTGCCCGCCCCCATGTGTCCAGTGCGCACTTTCATCACACAGGGGCGGGGGTCTTGTGGGTGCTACTTGGGTCGAACCGGTTGTTCGATCCGTCGAAGCTCCTGGTGCTCATCCGTGACGAGCAGCACGAGCGGTACGTCATCGGCGATGAACACGTTCCGTCGCACGGCTTCGGCGATGACGTCCTCGAAGTGCTCTTCTACGTCAGCCGCCGACACGAAAGGGATGTGAAGCGCCCCCTCGATCTCCAGCTCGTAGCCCACAGCGGGGACTACCTCCACACGGATCTCACGTGGGGGCAGGTGCGTTCGCTCCTCGGGGGTCACGCGGCCACCTTCGCGGCAGCCTGCTGCTTCTGGCCGCAGACCTGAACGGGTGGTTCCTCGGGGTGCTTCGTCAGGTAGTCCGGGGGCAGCAGGAAGCCGAAGCGTCCGCAGCCGCAGCGCCATTCGGGGATGTCGTCCGTTGCTGCTCCGGTCAGTCCGACCGGGTTGCCGCACGGGCAGGTGGGGGTACCGCCGATCACTTCCGCGCCTTTCGCTTGAGGGGAGCTGTTGCGCCTTCCATGAGTGCTGCCGCGCCTACGCTGCCGCCACCGAAGACGGAGCCGAACGCGAGTAGGAACGTCACGCCCCTGAACCAGAAGGGCGCGTTGTGCATGGACCGAGCTGCCAGTAGAGCGACGGCCAGGGCGACGGCCCCAACCACCAGGACCACGGCGACGAACCGGCGGGCGGTCACAGTGCCGGTCTCGGGGGTGCCCCGTCCGGGTGAGCCGGCTCCAGCTCCGAAACCGGGCTCAGCGGTTCGATCCGGTCCGGATCGGTGGTCCACTCGCACCCGCCGCCGGGCGGTCGCAGATGGATCGATCCGGCGTACGTGCCCATGTACTCGCCGACCTTGCCGCTTCGCCGGTCAAGTACCTGTTCGTACTGCTTCGGGGTGTAGAGAGTGCCCACCGCCGCCGCCTTCCGTCGTTGCTGTGCGATACGAGCTAACGACAACGGGTAGGCGGAGCGGTATACCTGACAGCAAGACAAAGAACACTGTCCGGAATGGGGTTGCGGATGGCAGGGAGACGAGTCACGCGCACAGTGCTGCGTCCCGAGGCGTTCGTTTGGATGCTGCGGGATCTCCGGACGGCCGCCGGCTACCCGACCCACCGGAGCCTTGCTGTGAAGCTGCATATGTCTGAGAGCTTCATTCAAAAGGTCGAAGGCTTGGCGCGACAGCCGCGCCGCGAGTTCGCCGAGACATGCGACGAGTTGTTCGGTACCAGTGGGCAGCTCACCCGGGTCTGGGACGACGTGGACTGGGGCACCATCGATCACCCGGATTGGTTCCGGCAGTACGCGGCCAAAGAACAGGAAGCCGTTCGGATCCGGGGTCTACACACCGAACGCGTTCCCGGCTTGCTTCAGACGGCCGACTACGCGCGGGCCCTGGTTCGACATCTCAACCCGGACAACGACGACGACGAGATTGAACGAATCGTTCAGGCTCGACTACGCCGACAGGAGCGCTTCCTAGACCCTGACGGTCCAGAGCTTGTGGCCATAGTGGACGAAGGCGTCATCTGGCAGCACGTGGGCGGACGCATCGTCATGCACGCTCAGCTCGCCCACCTCTTGGCGGTCGCGGAACGCTTCCCGCACATCCATCTCCACGTCGCCCAGAGGGAGTTGGGCGAGAGAACGGGAGAGGGGGGCTTTCACTTGCTGAGCCTGCCCGACGGCATGACTTGGGTCTACACCGAAACCCTCGGCCACGGGCGCTTCGTCGTTGATCAGCACGCCGCAGCGTCGCACTCGCGGGCCTATGATCGGCTTCGGGAGGACGCGCTGAACGGCCGGGACTCCGCCACTGTGATTCGCCGCGCGATGAGGGAGTTAGTAAACGTGACGACCACCCCCCACCTAACCGTTGATTGGCGACACCCGGCCTGGAAGACATCGTCGTACTCCCAGGGCAACGGCGGCGAGTGCATCGAGGTGGCTCCCGGAGCTGCCGCCGTCGAAGGCGTCGTTCCCGTCCGGGACTCGAAGGACCGGAGTGGCCCGGAGCTGGCGTTCAGCGCGACCGGTTGGTCGGCCTTCGTCGCCGGCATCCGCGCCGGGGACTTCGGTACCGTCTGAGCTACCCCAGGACATGCAAGAGCCCCGGAGAACACAGCTCCGGGGCTCTTCCGCTTCCGGTTCGGGCTCAGACGGCGCAGGAACCGTCCGCGCAGGCCTCGCCGGCCGGGGCGGGGCGGGGCTCGCCGATTTCGGTGGCGACCTGCTCCAGCACGCGGCGGAAGGCCTCGGCCTCCTGCCCGCCCTGGACGGCCCACTTGCCCTCGAAGACGAAGGTCGGCACGGCGGAGATGCCGAGCTCGCGGGCCTCGGCCAGCTGCGCGCGGACCTCGGCGGTGCCCTCGTCACCGGCGAGGTAGGCCGTCACCCGGTCGCGGTCCAGGCCCGCGCCGACCGCGACCTCGGTGAGCGCGGTGCGGTCGCCGACGTCGACGCCGTCGGTGAAGTGCGCCTTGAGCAGGGCCTCCTTGAGCCGGCCCTGGGCGGCGGCGCCGTACTCGGTCTCCGCGAGGTGCAGCAGGCGGTGGCCGAGGAAGGTGTTGACCTCCAGGGCGGCGTCGAAGTCGTAGGTGATGCCCTCGGCCCGGCCGAGCTCGGCGACCCGGGCGTCCATCGCGACGGACTGCGGGCCGAAGCGCTCGGCCAGCCACTCCCGGTGCGCCCTCGCCGTGGCCGGCGCGTCCGGCACCAGCTGGTACGGCCGGTAGACCACCTCGACGTCCGCCTTGCCCGCGAAGCCGTCGAGCGCCTGCTCGAAGCGGCGCTTGCCGATGTAGCACCAGGGGCAGGCGATGTCGGAGTAGATCTCGACCTTCATGACGGGGGCTCCAGAGGCGTGGGGATGCGGTCCGAGATGGGTGAACGATGAACCATCTCGGGGCATTCCCGGCGCGCGCTCAGGCCTCGGGCGGGGCGGGGACGACCAGGACCGGGCAGGCCGCGTGGTGGACCAGGGCGCCGCTGACCGAGCCCAGCAGCAGCCGGGCGAAGCCGCCGTTGCCCCGGGTGCCGACCACCACCGTGTGCTGCCGGGCCGAGGCGGCGAGCAGGACCTCGATCACATTGCCGAGCACCACGTGGAGCGACATCTCGGCGGTGTACGGGCGCGGGCGGGCCCGCTGGACGGCGGCCACCGCGCGGCGCAGGCCGTCCGCCATCGACTCGACCAGGGTCTCGACGCTCTCCTGGACCAGTTCGGCCATCCCGGGCGGGTAGCCGGTGGGCGCCGGGTTGACGACGGCGAGCACGTACAGCGGCAGGCCGTGGGCCTCGGCCTCGGTCATCGCCCGGTCCAGGGCCCAGAGCGAACCGTCGGACCCGTCGCACGCCGCGAGCACCCCGGGCGGGCGGCCCGTCGGCGGGCGCCCGCGCACCGAGAGCACGACGGGGACGGTCGGGTCCGGACCGGCACTGGTCACCACGGCCTCCGGGCGGGGAGAGAAGGGGGCGGGACGCCTCGCCATGATCGCCGCCCGGTGCCGCCCCGTGCCCGAGCCGCGCCGTACCGCGCCGTGCCAGGGACGGGACGGGCTCAGGCGAGGCGGGAGGGCGAGAGGGCCGGGCGCGCGGGGTGCGGGAGGCCGGTCCAGCAGGCGCCGTGGCGGCGGGCGTGGACCCGGCGGAGCCAGAGCTCGGTGGCCACCAGCTCGGCGAGCCCGGCGAGGGCGGCGGGCGGCAGCGGGGTGCCCGGGTCGGCGGCGCGGGCGAGGGCGGCCCGGACGGCGGGCAGGTCGATCAGCCCGGCCTCGGCGAGCAGCGGCGCGTCGAAGAGCTCGGTCAGGCCGTCGGCGGCGAGCCGCAGGCCCGCCCGGGTAGCGCTGGTGCGGTCGGGGCGCGGGGCGCGGCCCCAGTCGGGCGGCAGGTCGGTGCGGCCGGCGCCGGCCAGGACGGCGTGCAGCAGGGCGTGCCGGGCGCCGGGCTGGAGCCGGACGTCGTCCGGGAGCAGCCGGGCGGCGCGCACCACCTGGTTGTCGAGGAAGGGCGCGTGCAGGCGCTGGCCCGGCTGTTCGGTGGCGTGCACCAGCGTGCGGAACCCGCGCGCGTGCCGATGCAGGGCGTGCCGGGCCCGGTACGCGCCCGGGTTGTCCCCGGGCGCCGGTTCGCGCGCCGCCAGGCGCAGCCGCAGGGCGACGGCGGAGAGCGCCTCGTCGGAGAGCCAGCGGGCGGCCGGCCCGGGGACCACCCAGGCGAGGTCGTCCGCCGAGCGCGCGCCGGCCGTGCCGCCGCCGTCGGGTATCCGCCGGAGGGTCAGCCGCACGGCGGTGTCGTCGAGCGCGTCCGCGTACCGGACCCGGGCGAGCCGGTGGGCGGCGCGTACGACGGTGAGCGGGGTCCGCAGCGCGCCGGCCAGCACGCCGGCGGCGGCCCGGTCGGCGCCGGCCAGCGCGGCCACCGGGGAGAGGAGTTCGCGCGAGCGGCCGGCCCGGACCAGATCGGCCAGCCGGGCCGGGTGCCCGTCCAGGACCTGCCGGGCGCCGTGGCCGGTGAGGTGGTCGGTGCCGCCCGCCCCGAACCGGGCCTCGGCCCAGGCCGCGGTGACCAGTTCAGGGCCGGGCTCGTCGGTGAGCCGCCCGGCGGTCGGGTCGGTGCGCAGGTCCGCGTACGGGAGGGTGTCGGGGCCGGGGGTGAGCACGGTGTGGCGCAGCCGCGGGACGGTCGGGGCGAGCGTCGGGGTGGCCGGGACGGCGGCGCCGGGGGTGCCGGTCCCGGCGGTCTCGCCGAAGGTGACGGCGGCGACCGGTTCGGGGGTGCTCCGCGGCCGGGCGGCCACGCGGGCCCAGGAGCCCTTCACCGCCCCGCTCCTGGCCGAGCCGGTCCTGACCGGGCCGGTGCGCGCGGCGCCGAGCGCGGTCGCGGACGCGGGCACGAGGGCGGGAGCCGGCCCGGCGGGCGGCGGTCCGGCCTGCGCCGGGACGGCCAGGCGCGGACCGGCCGGGTGCGAGACCGGATGCGAGGCCGGGTGCGGACCCGCCGGGCCGCCCGCGAGCGGGACGGCGGCGGCGAGCAGGGCCACCGTGGCGGAGGCCGTCCCGTAGGAGAGGTCGACCCCGAGCCGGGCCCGCCCGGCCGGACCGGCCGGCAGCGGCGCCGACCCGGCCGGGCTGGTGCGGACCCGGGAGCGGACCGACTCCAGCAGCGCCCGGGTGAGCTCCCGGACGGCCGCCGCCTCACCGCGCCCCGGCGCCCCGTCGGCGCCCGGACCGTCGTACCCGGAGACGTACGGCCGCCCGTCGCGGACCGCCAGCGCGTGCCCGGGCGGCACCCGCCGCACCCCGAGGTAGGGGGTGCCGGTGCCGAGCGCCTCCGGTGCCTCGGGGCAGGCGAGCCGGGCGGCCAGGTGGCCGGTGTCCAGCGGTGCGCCGACCAGGTCGGCGAGCGGCAGGGCCGCCGTGGCGTACGCGGTGCCGTCGCCCCACGGGGTGTGGAAGACCGGCCGGGCGCCGGCCAGGTCGGTGAGCAGCACGGTGGAGCGGGTGCCGCTGCGCAGCACGGCGGTGTAGCTGCCGGGCCAGTTGGTGAGCTGGCGGACGGCGCCGCCGCGGGCGGCGGCCAGGCCGGCGGCGAGTTCGGCGTCGCCGGCGCCGCAGTGGCCGAGCACGGCGAGCCGGAGGGTGGCGGGGGTGTCCTCGAAGGGGTCGGGGGTGGTGGGTCCGGTGGTGACGACGGCGGCGGCGCCGGGCCGCAGGGTGACCAGCCGGATTTCCTCGGGCCGCCAGTCGCCGACCGCCCAGAGCGGGTCGGGCCCGGTCCACAGGGGGCGCGCGGCGATCGGGGCGACCACGCCGGGCGGCCGGTGCGCCGCCGGTGCGCCCGGCCGGGGCGCGCCCGTGCACCAGCCCGTCAGCCACCGCATCGCGCCTCCACCGGACGAGGATCTGCACCGCGCGGCGCGTCCGCCTCCGGGCGGTCCCCCCTGGCCGGCCCGTGGCGCCCTGCGGTCGGCGCCACCGTGATCCGGCGCGCCGTCAGAAGACATGGTGCCACCGGTCGCGCGTCCGGTGCCCCGAGTCGTCGTTTCCGGTACGGGGCGGGGGCGGTGTCGTACGGGGCGGAGGGCGGTGTCGTACGGCGCTTCCGACGGTGCCGGCGCCGGTCGTCGAACACCCGGGCGAGCGTCCCCGCCGGGGCG
The DNA here is from genome assembly GCF_042656005.1 of Kitasatospora misakiensis. Lineage (NCBI taxonomy): Bacteria > Bacillati > Actinomycetota > Actinomycetes > Kitasatosporales > Streptomycetaceae > Kitasatospora > Kitasatospora misakiensis. The sequence continues at coordinate 9,295 of NZ_JBHSOF010000088.1, forward strand.
GCCCGGGCCTCCCCCTCCTCGGCCCGGACCGCCTCGCGCGGCGCCCTGTCATGGCCATCGCGAGATGGCCGAAAGGCGTCGCTCGGCCCGGGAGGGCATCCGCATGCCCTCCCGGACTTCGCCACCGCCCGCGGGGATGAAGGCGGCGGCATCCCCCGGCCCGCCGGGTCCTCGACGGCGGGCCGACCCACGACCACCAGCGAATCGCCGACCAGCCGGTCGGGCCAGGGGGCACGGCCGGGCGCACATCGACACGGGACCGGAGCACGGCACTCCGGCGCTCCGCCGGGACCGCGCCGGGCGGCCGGATCCGGGCGGTCGGGACCAACCCGCCGGCCCGGACGCCGACCGGGGCCGGGCGCGCGATCCCGCCATCCGGAATGCGGCCTCTTAACCCTCGGAACGCGTCCGACTACTCTAGGTACAGCAGCTTCGGCCCGGTGCCGCCCGGGCCCCGCGCACAAGGCCGCAGGAGGTGCCGCCGCCACCATGACCGTCAGCCCACGAGGACCGAACGAACGGCTCGGCACGCTCCTGACCCTGGCCCAGATCAGCAATGCCGGTCTGGCCCGCCGGGTCAACGACCTCGGTGCCCAACGCGGGTTGACGCTCCGCTACGACAAGACCTCGGTGGCCCGCTGGGTCAGCAAGGGCATGGTGCCGCAGGGCCCCGTCCCGCACCTGATCGCCACCGCGATCGGCGGCAAGCTCGGCCGGCCGGTGCCGCTGGAGGAGATCGGCCTCGGCGACACCGACCCGGCGCCCGAACTCGGCCTGGCCTTCCCGCGCGAGGTCCCCGACGCGGTCCGGTCCGCCACCGACCTCTGGCGGGTCGACCTCGACCTGCGGCGCGGCCCCGGCGGCGGCCGCTGGAGCGACAGCCTGGCCGGCACCTTCTCGGTCGCCGCGTACGCGACCCCCGTCTCCCGCTGGCTGATCACCCCCGCCGACGGCACGGTGGCCCGCGAGGTGCCGCGCGCGCCCGCCGAGACGGGCTCGTACCGGGTCGGCCACTCGGACGCCGCCAAGCTCCGCGAGGCCGCCCAGGAGGCCCGCCGCTGGGACTCCAAGTACGGCGGCGGCGACTGGCGTTCGTCGATGGTGCCGGAGTGCCTGCGGGTCGAGGCGGCCCCGCTGCTGCTCGCCTCGTACAGCGACGCGGTGGGCCGGGCGCTGTTCGGCGCGACGGCCGAACTCACCCGGCTGGCCGGCTGGATGGCCTTCGACACCGGCCAGCACGAGGCCGCCCAGCGCTACTACATCCAGGCCCTGCGGCTCGCCCGGGCCGCCGCGGACGTCCCGCTCGGCGGCTATGTGCTGGCCTCGATGAGCCTCCAGGCCGGCTACCGGGGCTTCGCCGAGGAGGCCGTCGACCTCGCGCAGGCCGCGCTGGAGCGCAACCGGGGCCTGGCCACCGCCCGGACCATGAGCTTCTTCCACCTGGTCGAGGCGCGGGCCCAGGCCAAGGCCCGGAACGCGGCGGCGTGCGCGACGGCGCTCGGGGCGGCGGAGAGCGCGCTCGAACGGGCCCGCGCCGGGGATCCCGATCCGGCGTGGATCGACTTCTACGCCTACGACCGGCTCGCCGCCGACGCCGCCGAGTGCTTCCGCGACCTCGGGGTGCCCTCCAAGGTCCGCCAGTTCACCCGGGAGGCGCTGGCCCGCCCCACCGAGGGGTTCGTCCGCTCGCACGGTCTGCGGCTGGTGGTCTCCGCGATGGCCGAGGCCGAGGCGGGCAACCTGGACGCGGCGGTCGCGGCCGGCGAGCGCGCCGTCGACGTGACCGGGCGGATCTCCTCGCAGCGCAGCCGCGAGTACGTGGTGGAGATGCTGCGCCGGCTGGAGCCGTTCCAGGGCGAGCGGCGGGTCCGCGACCTGACCGAGCGCGCCCGCACGGTGATCGTCGCCCCGGCCTGACCACCGGCACCCGGCACCCGGCACAGCAGGGCCCGGCGGAAGCGGCCCGGGCCCCCTCGACCGGCCCCCGCCGTCGTGGCAGCATCGCGGACGGACGGGGGCCGGTCGGACGAAACGAGGAGCGGGCCGTGCGCTACGACGTCGACGTGCTGGTGGTGGGGGGCGGGATCGTCGGGCTCGCCACGGCGTACGCGCTGAGCGCGGCCCGGCCAGGGCTCCGGCTCACCGTGCTGGAGAAGGAGCCCGGCCTGGCCGCCCACCAGACCGGACGCAACAGCGGGGTTATCCACAGCGGCGTCTACTACCGGCCCGGTTCGCTGAAGGCCCGGTACGCGGTGGCCGGCGCGGCCGAAATGGTGGAGTTCTGCCGGACCCACGGGATCCCGCACGAGGTCACCGGGAAGCTGATCGTCGCCACCGGGCCGGCCGAATTGGACCGGCTGCGCGCCCTGGCCGAACGCGGCCGGGCCAACGGCATCCCGGTCACCGAGCTGGACCGCCGGGGCATCGCCGCGTACGAGCCGCAGGTCACCGGCGTCGCCGGACTGCACATCGGGACCACCGGCATCTGCGACTTCCCCGCCGTGGCCGCCGCGTACGCGCGGCTGGCCCGCGAGGCCGGGGCGGAGATCCGCACCGGCGCCGAGCTGCGCGCGGTCGCCCGGCGGGCCGACGGGGTCACCGTGCAGACCTCGGCCGGCGAACTGCGCTGCCAGGTGCTGGTGAACTGCGCGGGCCTGCACAGCGACCGGATCGCCCGGCTGGCCGGCGACGACCCCGGAGTGCGGATCGTGCCGTTCCGCGGCGAGTACTACGAACTGGTCAAGGAGCGCCGGGAGTTGGTCCGGGGGCTGGTCTACCCGGTGCCCGACCCGGCGTTCCCGTTCCTGGGCGTCCACCTGACCCGGGGCGTGCACGGCGACGTGCACGTCGGCCCGAACGCGGTGCCCGCGCTGGCCCGCGAGGGCTACGACTGGCGCACCGTCCGGCCGCGCGAGCTCGCCGGCACCGCCGCCTTCCCCGGCACCTGGCGGATCGCCCGCCGGCACTGGCGGTACGAGGTGGGCGAGCTGCACCGTTCGCTGTCCAAGCGGGCGTTCACCGCGGCCGTCCAGCGGCTGCTGCCGGCCGTCACCTCGGCCGACCTGGTCCGGGCCGCGGCGGGGGTCCGGGCCCAGGCGGTGGCCCGGGACGGTTCGCTGCTGGACGACTTCGCCTTCGCCGGCTTCGACCCCGACGATCCGCGCTCCACCCGCCGGCTGGTGCACGTGCTGAACGCGCCCTCCCCCGCGGCGACGGCCTCGCTGCCGATCGGCCGGGAGGTCGCCCGCCGGGCGCTGGCCGCCCTCGCGGCGGGCGGGCGGTGACGACCCGGGGCGGCGGGCACGGTGGCGGACGCGGCGGCGGACGTGGTGGCGGACGTGGGGACGGACGTGGGGACGGTCACAGGGCCTGCGGCCCGCCCCCGGCGGCCCCGTAGACTCGGTTGATTGTGACTGCCACCGCCCCCATCCCCCAGCAATCGCCCTCCGCCCGGCTCTCCGCGGCGCCCGCCGCGTACCCCGCGCCGATGTACCCGCACAAGGCCACCGAGGCCCAGCACAGCGAGCGGCGCATCCGCAGCTTCCAGCCCCGCCGGGGGCGGATGACCAACGCCCAGGCGGGCGCGCTGGACCGGAGCTGGGAGAAGTACGGCATCGCGATCGACGGCACCCCGCTCGACCTGCCCACGCTCTTCGACGGCCTGCCGGTCACCCTGGAGATCGGCTTCGGCATGGGCGAGACCACCGCCGCGATGGCCGCCGCCGACCCCGGCACGGGCATCCTGGCCGCCGACGTCCACACCCCCGGCCACGGCAACCTGCTCGGGCTGCTGGAGCGCGACGGCAGCACCAACGTCCGGCCCGCCGCCGGCGACGCCGTGATCCTGCTGCGCGACATGCTCCCGGACGCCTCGCTGGCCGGCCTGCGGGTCTACTTCGCCGACCCGTGGCCCAAGCCGAAGCACCACAAGCGCCGACTGGTCCAGGCGTCCTTCCTGGAGCTGGTCCTCCCCCGGCTGGCGCCCGGCGCGCTGGTGCACTGCGCCACCGACTGGGAGCCGTACGCCGAGCAGATGCTCGCCGTGCTGTCCGCCTCGCCCGAGCTGGAGAACCTCCACCCCGAGGGCGACGGCACCGGCTGGCTGGAGCCCGCGGACCACCCGGACGGCTCCGTCCCCGGTTACGCGCCGCGACCCGACTGGCGCCCGGTCACCAAGTTCGAACGGGCCGGCATCGCCAAGGGCCACGTGGTGCACGACCTGCTGTTCCGCCGCCGCTGAGCCACCGCCGGGCGTTCGACCCGGCCGGCCCGTACGGCCCGTGACCCCGCCGGCGGATTCCTCCCCGGCGGGCGGTTCGCCCCGATTCCGCCCGGCCGCCCGGCGGCTTGGCCTACCCTGTGCCGGGTGAGCACCCCGTCCGGCGGTGGGTACCACATCACCGTGCGGGCCGCCGACGACCGAGAGATGCCCACGCCCACCGCCGGCACCCGGACCATCCCGGGGCCGCGGAGGCGCCGGGCCCACCGGCTCCTGCCCGGGCCGGGCCGCCCCGCCGCGGAGGCGCCCGCCACGGGCCCGGACGGCGCCCCGCCGGACGAACCGGCCCCCCGCCGCACCCCCCTTCGCACGCTCCGCCCGGCGGCCTTCTCCGCCGTGACCGCGACGGCCGTCCTGACCCTGGCCGGCTGCGGGGTGCTGATCCTCCACCTGGTCCGCCGCCAGACCGGCACCGCCGGACTGCTGGTCGGCCTCGGGCTGGCGATGGTCCCGCTGCCCTTCGTGCTCGGCGGGCTGGCCTGGCTCAACCAGACCGCCCGCGTCCCGCTGCGGCACACCGTCTTCTGCCTCGGCTGGGGCGCCTGCGCCGCCACCACCGTGGCCATCCTCGCCAACGGCTGGACCAGCAGCTATCTGACCGCCCACCAGGGCAGCCTCGGCGAGGCGCTGGGCGCCGACCTGGTCACCCCGGTGATCGAGGAGAGCGCCAAGGCCGCCGCCCTGCTCGTCCTGCTGCTGCCGGCGACCCGGCGGCTGCGCTGCGCGGCCCGGCCCGGCGGCCGCCCCTGCGCCGCCGTACTGCACCGGCTGCCCGGCCCCCGGCAGCCGCGCGGGTACGAGCGCCGGCTCACCCTGCCGCACGCGCGCGTCCGGCTGCGGCTGCGCCCCTACCCGCGCCCGCTGCCGCACCCGCGGGCCGCGACGGCCGCGCTCCCCGGGCGGCGGGCGCGCTCCCGGCCGCGCGTCCTGGCCGCCGGGGTGGTCCTCGGCGGGATCACCGCCTGCGGGTTCGCCTTCACCGAGAACGCGCTCTACCTGGGGCGGGCGTTCACCGACGACCAGCAGCAGCGGCTGGACAGCATCGGCCTCGGCGAGCCGCCCAGCCTGCGGGACTTCGACAGCACCGTGCAGACCTTCGTCCTGCGCGGCCTGCTCTCGCCGTTCGCCCATCCGCTGTTCACCGCGCTGACCGGGCTTGGCCTGGCGGTGACCCTCACCACCGGGCGGCGCTGGCTGGCCCGGCTGGCGGCGCCGACCGGGCTGGTCCTGGCGATGGCCCTGCACGGCACGTGGAACGCCGCCGCCGACCTCGGCACGCACGGCTTCCTGCTGGTGTACGCGGTGCTGATGGTGCCGTGCTTCGCTGCGCTGGTCTGCTTCGCCGCCTGGGCCAGGTCGCGGGCCGGCCGGCACCCCGGCCGCGACGGGCCGGGGACCTCGCGGTCCCGGGCGGAGCGGATCGCCCGCCGCCTCGGGGGCCGGCCGGGAGGGTGGCTCGGGGGCCCGCCGGGAGGGCCGTGAGGAAGCGATTTCCCATCCGGGCGATCTCCCCGTATTGTTGTGTTCACCGACGCGGGGTGGAGCAGCTCGGTAGCTCGCTGGGCTCATAACCCAGAGGTCGCAGGTTCAAATCCTGTCCCCGCTACTCAGTAGCACGAAGGCCCGGAGGCTCGCCCTCCGGGCCTTCGGCGTTCCCGGGTCGTGGACGCGGCCGACCGGCCTGCGTCCGCGACCTGCCGCGATCCCGCCGCGAAGGCGCAGCGGGAGAGCCGGGCACGATCCACTGCGCGGCGTCAGCGATCATGTTGAGTGAAAAGATGACTCGTTCGGACGCGGACCATCGCGCCGAGTTAGGAACACACTCATGCTGTCGAAGCGCCTTGCCTGCACCGCCGCGATCGGCCTGCTGCTCGCGACCGGGGCGACCGCCTGCGGCGACAACGACAAGGCGACCGCGACCGCGGCCGCGGCTGCGGCTCCGAAGCTGGACACCGAGAAGCTCAGCGCCGAGGAGATCCAGAAGCAGGCCAAGGACGCCCTCTCCGGCGCCTCCTCGGTGAAGGTCGTCGGTGCCATCAACAAGGACGCGGAGAAGATCAGCGTCGATCTGGCGGTCGACACCAAGGGCCAGTGCAAGGGCACCATGAGCGTGCCGGGGGCGGGCAAGTTCGAGCTCATCGGCGACGGCAAGCAGGTCTACCTGAAGCCCGACACCGAGTTCCTGACCAGCGTCACCGAGGGGAAGAACCCCCAGGCCGTCGAGCTCCTCAAGGGCCGCTACATCTCCGGCGTCCAGGACGACCCGGACATGAAGGAGCTCACCACCGTCTGCAACCTCAAGGAGCTCACCAAGACCTTCGGCGGTGACGACCGGGCCACCAACATCACCAAGGGCTCGGCGGGCACCGTCAACGGCGCGAAGACCTTCAGCGTGAAGTCGAAGGACAGCTCCGGCGGCGAGGTCACCCTGCACGTCGCCACCGAGGGCAAGCCGTACCCGCTGCGGATCGAGAAGGGCGGCAAGGACGGCGGCCAGATGGACTTCACCGAGATCGACAAGCCGCTGACCGTCCAGGCCCCGCCGGCCGACCAGGTGATCGACTACTCGCTGTTCAAGGACCGGGTGAAGCCCGCCTGATCCGGCGGCGATAAATCCGTTGCCCCGCCTCCGGTGGGCTGCCTACAGTGGCGGCACACTGAAGGGAGGTGATCCTGAATTGAGTTCCATCAGGATGCGTGAGGTGGCTGCTCGCTAGAGCCGCCCCTGCCTGCGCAGGGTGGGGCCACTGGCCTCCGGCAGGCGAATTCCAAGCAGTCACCCGGCCCGCGGGCTCACCGGTACATCCCCGGTGCCTCGGCGTCCGGCCCCCGGCGGGGCACGGCACCGAGGAGCAGCCCGCGGGTCGTCTGCGTTCCCGGCGGCTTTCCAGCTTTCCGGCTTTTCCAGTGGCTCTTCCGGGCGGCGCGGACCGGCGGGTTTCCCCGGTCGCGTCGGGGGCATCCCCGCTAGAGTCGGCGCGCGCTCCGCAGGGGCGGGGTGCGGGCACAGGGGGTGGTGGGCGATGACGACACGGCGGACCGGCGACGCGGCGGTACGGACGGCCCGGCGGGCGGCGGTCGGGGTGCTGCCCGGCGCGGGACTGCTGGGGCTGGTGCTGTTCGCACCGGGGCGGCCCCGTCCGTGGCAGGCCGTGGGCGGCGGACTGGTGGTGATCTGCGCCGCCACCCTGGTCGGCGGCGCGCTGGGGTTCCTGTTCGGGGTGCCCCGGGTGCGCGGCGGCGCCGCCGGCGCCGAGCCGCACGGCTCCTACGTGCCGAACACCAACCTCGAACAGGTCTCGGACTGGCTCACCAAGGTGCTGCTGGGCGTCGGACTGACCCAGCTCGGCTCGATCGGCGAGCGGCTCGACCAACTCGGCCGGACGCTCGCCCCGGCCCTGGGCGGGGGCGCGGACGCCGCGCCGTTCGCGGCCGCACTCGTCCTCTACTTCGTGCTGCTCGGCTTCCTGGCCGGCTGGCTGCTGACCCGGCTGGCGCTGCCGCGGGTGCTCTCGGACGCGGACCGGGCCCTGGACCTCTTCCTGGCCGGGCAGGACCGGGACCGCAAGGGCGACCGGGTCGGCGCCGACGACCTGCGGATGCGGGCGATGCAGCACCTGGGCCTGCTCGGCACCAGCACCGGCAAGCCCGACGACCTGCCCGGCTCGATGCTGCCGGCGGACCCGGCGGGCGGGCCGGAGCGGGTGGTGGCCGAGGTCAGGTCGACGGCCCGGCGCTCGGCGCTGACGGCCTCGCAGGTGCGGGAGCTGTTCGCGGACGGGTCGGAGGGGCGACGGATCCAGGCACTGGCGCTGATGCAGGGCGACCCGGCGCTGGCCGACCTGCCCAGCCTGCTGGAGGCGATCGAGCACCCGCGCTCCGGCTTCGAGCAGTACCACGCGCTGCTGGCGGCGCGCGGGCTGCTGCCCCGGCTGCCGGCCGAGGAGACCGGGCGGCTGCGGGAGGCGGTGGCGGGGCGGCTGATGGCGCCGGACGGGATCCCGTACGGCTCGGACCGCAGCTGGCTGGCGGAGAAGATCCTGTCGCGGCTGGAGGCTCCGGTGTTCCTGCCGCAGCAGCAGGGCGGGCCGCCGCCGGGCGGGAGCCCGAAGGCCGAGGGCCCGGCGACGGCCGAAGGCCCGGCGGCCGAGGCCGGGGCCGGGGCGGACGCGCCGGTGGCGGGATCCGGCGAACCGCGGGCCTGAAGGCGGGGGCTCAAGGACGCGGGGGCCCGGAGCCGTTTCGCCGGTGGTCCGCCCGGCGCAGCACCAGGACCCGCCGGGGGCGTCCGGCCTTCTCGGCGGCCGGGACGGTCCGGATCTCGCTGGTGATCCGGCGCTCGCCGAGCGCGTGTCGGACGGCGTCGAGGTGGCCGGTGCGGCGGCCCGCGCCGTCGCACAGCGGATGGACGCGGACCTCGCCGCCGGGCGCGGTGACCCGGACCAGTTCGGTCAGCGCGGCCAGCTGCCGCTCCGGCCCGAAGAGCGCGGGATAGGCGAAGACCAGGTAGCCGCTGAGGGTGAGGGCGAAGGTGCCGTCCGCGAACGGGAGCCTGGGCAGCGCGGCGGCGACGTACTGCCCGGGGTGGGCGGCGCGGTCGGCCGCGAAGAGCCGGTGGGCCCGGTCCCAGCTGCGCAGGTAGCGGTCGGGCGGGCGGTGCCTGGGGGCCGGGGACAGATCGGGCCGGGCGTCCATCGCGGCGGCCATGGCCGCCCGGGCGGCCAGCACGCGGGCGGCGATCTCGTCGGCGGGCCGGGCGTACACCGGGTCGGTGGCGATGACCCGGCAGCCGAGCGGGCGGGCCTCGGCGGCGAGGGCGGCGGCGCCTCCCGGGCAGTCGAGCAGCGGGCCGGGGAGGGCGGCGATGCCGGCCCGGGTGAGGCCGAAGAGGCCGCAGTACTCGTCCAGCGGACGCGAGGTGACCAGGGCTTCGGCCGGGGCGGGGGCGGTTCGGTCGGACATCGCGGCCATCCGAACACGGCCCGGCGGGGGCCGCATCCGGACGGGGGCCGGGCGGGGATCGGCCGGCCGGGGACGTGTGGCGCAGGAAGTCGCTCTGCGCGGGTTCCGGTGCCCCTTGTGGTTCACAAAGGGCACCGGTTGTGGTGATGGTGACCGGCCGAGGGGTGGGGAGTCGGTGGGGTCGACTTCCTGCTCCTAGGCCTTCATCGACGGTTCTCGGGATTGGTTTCGGGGCTGAAGTGGCCGGCCTGGCGGGCGATCCAGGTGTATTCGGGGGTGCCGTCGGGGAGCGTGCGGAGTTCCCAGCGTCCGTGGCGGGTGATCGGCGGCGGGGGAGGGCCGATCTTGAGGGCGGTGAGGACGCCGGTGATGACGGTGGCGATCGCGAGCGCGAGGAGGAGAGCGAAGGCCGCGCCGATGAGGAAGGCGCTCACTGCTGGGCCGCCTCGCGGAGGAGGGCGAGGAGGTTGAGGAGGGTGGAGACGGGGGCGTCGCCGAA
>NZ_JBHSOF010000089.1:0-18631 GCF_042656005.1 Kitasatospora misakiensis
GCGCCGATGGTACTGCAGGGGGGACCCTGTGGGAGAGTAGGACGCCGCCGAACAAATTTTCAGGAGAAGCCCCCGTCCGGGAATCGGTCGGGGGCTTCTCTGTTGTAAGGTCAACGTGCAGAGTTGCCATACGTGACAGGAGGCCCCCGGGTGGAGGTCCAGGAGACGCGGGTCCAGACCGATCGCGTCCTCACCATCCCCAACCTGCTGAGCATGGGCCGGCTGGTCGGTGTTCCGCTCTTCCTCTGGCTGATCCTCTGGCCGGTTTTCGACGGTCCGAACAACGACGGATGGGCGTTGCTGATCCTGATGCTCAGTGGCATCAGTGATTACCTGGACGGGAAGCTCGCGCGCAGGTGGGGTCAGATCAGCCGGGTGGGGCAGCTGCTCGATCCGCTGGCGGACCGGCTCTATGTGCTCTCCACCCTGGTCGGCCTGACGTGGCGTGAGATCCTGCCGTGGTGGTTGACGGCGATCCTGCTGGCACGCGAGGTGTTTATCGCGGCGCTTCTGCCGATTCTCAACCGGCACGGCTACGGGCCGTTGCAGGTAAGTTTCCTGGGGAAGGCCGCGACATTCAACCTGATGTACGCGTTCCCGCTCCTGCTGCTCGGCTCCGTGGACACCTGGATCGCCCGGCCGGCCGAGGTCGTCAGCTGGGCGTTCATCTGGTGGGGCACCACGCTGTACTGGTGGGCCGCCATTCTCTACGCGGTGCAGGCGCGACAGATCGTCCGCGGCGGCCCGGGCTCCTCGCCGTCCACGGTCTGAGACGTGATCTGAGAGAAGTCCCACGTCGACACGGTGCGTCGGACGATACCTTCCGGGTAGACAACCTCTGGAACGGTTTGATGGACCTGCACGGTCCACCACCGCGAAGGAGGACGCACCCGTAATGAAAGCCGTTGTTATGGCAGGGGGCGAAGGCACTCGACTTCGCCCGATGACCTCCAGCATGCCGAAGCCCCTGCTTCCGGTCGCCAATATGCCGATCATGGAGCACGTGCTTCGCCTGCTGAAGCGGCACGGTCTCTCGGACACCGTCGTGACCGTCCAGTTCCTGGCCTCGCTGGTGAAGAACTACTTCGGTGACGGCGAAGAGCTGGGCATGCACCTCACCTATGCGAACGAGGAGACTCCACTCGGCACCGCGGGGAGTGTCAAGAACGCCGAGGACGCCCTCAAGGACGACTCTTTTCTGGTGATCTCCGGCGACGCATTGACCGACTTCAACCTCACGGAATTGATCGAGTTTCACCGCAGCAAGAACGCACTGGTCACCGTCTGCCTCACCAGGGTGCCGAATCCCCTGGAGTTCGGAATCACGATCACCGACGATGAGGGCCGGGTCGAGCGCTTCCTGGAGAAGCCGACCTGGGGCCAGGTCTTCTCGGACACGGTGAACACCGGAATCTACGTCATGGAACCCGAGGTCTTCGACTACGTCGCGGCCGGCGAGTCGGTGGACTGGTCGAGCGACGTGTTCCCGCAGCTGCTCAAGGAGGGCAAGCGGGTCTACGGCTATGTGGCCGAGGGCTACTGGGAGGACGTGGGCACCCACGAGAGCTACGGCAAGGCCCAGGCGGACGTCCTGGAGGGCAAGGTCGAGGTCGGGCTCGACGGCTTCGAGATCTCGCCGGGCGTCTGGGTGGCCGAGGGCGCCGAGGTGGACCCGGAGGCGATCCTCCGCGGCCCGCTGTACATCGGCGACTACGCCAAGGTCGAGGCCGGCGTCGAGATCCGCGAGCACACCGTGCTCGGCAGCAACGTCGTGGTGAAGCGCGGCGCCTTCCTCCACCGGACGGTCGTCCACGACAACGTCTACATCGGGCCGCAGAGCAATCTGCGCGGCTGTGTGGTCGGCAAGAACACCGATGTGATGCGGGCCGCGCGGATCGAGGACGGCGCGGTGATCGGGGACGAGTGCCTGGTCGGCGAGGAGTCGATCATCGGGGCCAACGTCCGGGTCTACCCGTTCAAGACCATCGAGGCCGGCGCGGTGGTCAACACCTCGGTGATCTGGGAGTCCCGGGGCCAGGAGCACCTCTTCGGGGTGCGCGGCGTCTCGGGCATCCTCAACGTCGAGATCACCCCGGAGCTGGCCGTCCGGCTGGCTGGGGCGTACGCGACGACCCTGAAGAAGGGCGCCACCGTCACCATCGCGCGTGACCACTCGCGTGGTGCGCGCGCGCTCAAGCGGGCGATGATCTCCGCGCTGCAGACCAGTGCGATCGACGTCCGCGACCTGGAGAACGTGCCGATGCCGGTGGCCCGGCAGCACACCGCGCGGGGCAGCGCCGGCGGGATCTTCCTGCGGACCACCCCCGGGGTGCCGGACTCGCTGGACATCCTGTTCTTCGACGAGCGCGGCGCCGACCTGTCGCAGGCCGGGCAGCGCAAGCTCGACCGGGTCTACGCGCGCCAGGAGTACCGGCGCGCGTTCCCGGGCGAGATCGGTGACCTCACCTTCCCGTCGAGCGTCTTCGACTCCTACGCGGGCAACCTGCTGCGGGCCGTGGACACCACGGGTGTGCGCGAGGCGGGGCTGAAGGTGGTCGTGGACACCGCGCACGGCAGCGCGGGGCTCGTGCTGCCGAGCATCCTCGGCCGGCTCGGGGTGGAGGCGCTGACCGTCTCCAGCGGGCTGGACGAGGCACGGCCGACCGAGGACGCCGAGGAGCGGCGGGCCGGGCTGGCGCGGCTCGGCGAGCTGGTCGCGTCCTCCCGCGCGGCCTTCGGGGTGCGGTTCGACCCGGTGGGCGAGCGGGTGGCCTTCGTGGACGAGCTCGGCCGGGTGATCGACGACGACCGGGCGCTGCTGGTCCTGCTGGACCTGGTCGCGGCCGAGCGGCGGAGCGGTCAGGTCGCGCTGCCGGTCACCACGACCCGGATCGCCGAGCAGGTCGCGGCGTACCACGGCACGCAGGTCACCTGGACCACGACCACGCCGGACGACCTGGCCAAGGCGGCCTCCGCCGAGGGCACGGTGTTCGGTGGTGACGGCCGCGGCGGCTTCGTGGTGCCCGAGTTCAGCGGGGTGCTGGACGGGGCGGCGGCGTTCGTCCGGCTGGTCGGCCTGGTGGCCCGCACCCAGCTCACCCTGAGCCAGATCGACGCGCGGATCCCGCAGGCGCACATCCGCCGGCGGGACATCGCGACGCCGTGGGCGGCCAAGGGCATGGTGATGCGCTCGGTGGTCGAGGCGGCCGGCAGTCGGCAGCTGGACACCACGGACGGCGTGCGGGTCGTCGAGGCGGACGGGCGGTGGACGCTGGTGCTGCCGGACCCGGCCGAGGCGGTCACCCACCTGTGGGCCGAGGGGCCGGACGACGCGGCGACCGAGGCCCTGCTCGACGAGTGGGCGGCGGTGGTCGACAGCGCCGGGCGGTGAGCCCGCGGCGGGGCGGGGCGGCGTCGGCCGCCCCGCCCCGCTGTCCGTTTCGGGTGGTTGGTCGCACTCCACCCGGTTTGGTGTGTTTGCAGGTCAGGGGGCGTGCGCGGGACCCTCACGCGACGTGGGACGATGGTCCGCATGTCAGCGACGCCGGGGCAGGGTGCCAGCAGTGGACGGTACAACCGTCCGGATGCCTCGATGTCCCTGCTGACCAATGTGATGGACCACAGCCTCGACGAGGGGTACGCCGAGGCGGCGGCCGCGCGGGGCGGGGCCGGACCGTACCGGATACCCGGCACGGCGCGCGGCCTGCTGACCCTGGGGGCCGGGCTGGCGCTGGTCGGGGCGGTCGTCACGGTCGGGGCGGTGAACGCGCACAAGGCGGAGCCCACGCTGGCCAAGGAGCGCGACGCCCTGATCCACCGGATCAACGACGCCAACGGCTCGGCGGACCACCTCCAGAAGCAGGTCCAGGAGCTGCGGCGGAAGGTCGACAGCACCCAGCAGCAGGCGCTCGCCCCGGGCGAGGGGGACCCGGCGGCGCTGGCCGGCGCGGTTGGCCTCGGCGAGGTCACCGGTCCGGGCGTGAAGCTGGTGCTGGAGGATGCGGCCGGGACGGGCGCCGGCGGGAGCGTCGACCCGCGCGCCGGGCAGGGCTTCTCCAACAGCGGGCGGCTGCGCGACCGGGACCTCCAGCTGGTGGTGAACGGGCTCTGGGCCTCGGGGGCGGAGGCCGTCTCGATCAACGGGCAGCGGCTCACCGCGCTCTCGGCGATCCGCGCGGCCGGTGAGGCCGTACTGGTGGACAACCGGCCGCTGGTCCCGCCGTACACCGTGCAGGTGCTGGGGGACGGGCCGCGGTTGCTGGGCGCCTTCGAGAGCGCCATGGCCGGCCAGTACCTGCGGTTGCTGGAGGAGAAGTACGGCATCAAGTCGACCCTGTCGGCCCAGAAGAGCCTCACCCTCCCCGCGGCCGTCGGTGTGAGCCTGCGGACCGCCCAGCCGGCCGTTCCCGAGGCCTCGCCGACCGGCTCGCCGTCCGGGAGCCCGTCGCCCTCGTCGTCACCGTCTCCCTCAGCCTCAGCCTCAGCCTCAGCCTCGGCCTCCGGCACGGCGAGTCCGTCCGCCGGGGCCTCGCCGTCGGCGAAGACGAGCGGGCCGACCGGCAAGCGTTCGTCGAGCGCCCCCGCCAGAGCCTCGGCCCCGCCGCCATCCCAGACCTCCCAGACCTCTCACCCGCCCACCGCGACCACCGGGTCGTCCTCCGCAGCGACAGGAGCAGTTACACCGTGATTGCCGTACTGGGTCTCGTGATCGGCGTCGTCGTCGGACTCTTCGTCCAGCCCGAGGTGCCCGACGCCGTGGTGCCCTACCTGCCGATCGCGGTGGTGGCGGCGCTGGACGCGGTGTTCGGCGGCGTCCGGGCGATGCTGGACGGCATCTTCAACGACAAGGTCTTCATCGTCTCGTTCCTGTCGAACGTGGTGGTGGCGGCGCTGATCGTCTTCCTCGGCGACCAGCTGGGTGTCGGCTCGCAGCTGTCCACGGGTGTGGTCGTCGTCCTCGGCATCCGCATCTTCTCCAACGCCGCCGCGATCAGGCGCCATGTCTTCCGTGCCTGAGCCGGGCCGCGAGCGCGCGGCGGAGGAGAAAGTGGACGGATCGGCGGGAGAAGTTGTGCGGCAGGAGAAGCGAGGGGAAGGGTCCCCGGACAAGGCGGTGACCGCCCCGGTCGAGGACGCGGTGGCGGAGGCGGAGGCGGAGGAGGCCACGGCCGAGGAGCCCGAGGCCGAGCCCGTTGCCGAGCCGGTGACCGAGGAGCCGCTGAAGGAGCCGGTGCCCCTGGTGAAGCAGGTTCCCGCGCCCGTGATCGAGCGCGCCCCCGAGGTGACACCTGCGCCCGCGCGTGCGCCGGAAGCGGTGACGGGATCTCCCGTCACGGACCCGGGGGCGCCGGGAGCGCGGCGCGAGAAGGCTCCCGAGCCGGAGCCCGCGGAGGAGCCCGAGGACGAGGCGGAGCCCGAGGACGAGGCGGAGCCCGAGGACGAGGCGGAGGAGATCGAGCTCGCGCCGATGTCCGTGTCGGCGCAGGCGGCCGACCGCCACTCCGGGCGCCGGCGGCTGAAGGCGGCCCTCTGGCCGCCGCGGCTGTCGCGCGGTCAGCTGGTGGTGGCCGTGCTGCTGTTCTCGCTCGGTCTGGGGCTCGCGATCCAGGTGCGCTCGACCAACGACCACCACAGCCAGCTGCGCGGTGCGCGCCAGGAGGACCTGGTTCGCATCCTCGACGAACTGGACAGCCGTCAGCAGCGTCTCCAACAGGAGAAGGCGGAGTTGGAGCAGTCCCTGGCCAAGTTGGAGAACAGCTCCAACCAGGCCAAGGAAGCCCAGGAGCAGACCAGGAAGAAGGTGACGGAACTCGGCGTGCTCGCCGGGACCGTCAAGGCCACTGGTCCGGGGATCGTACTGACGGTCGATGATCCCCAAGGGCAGGTGAAGGCAGATATGCTGCTGGACACCCTGCAGGAACTCCGAGCGGCGGGGGCGGAGGCGATTCAGATCAACGATGTGCGCGTGGTGGTCAACACCTACTTCACGGACGTGTCCGGTGGCGGTGTGCAGATCGACGGCAAGAAGGTCTCGGCGCCCTACCGCTTCACCGTCGTGGGGAATCCTCAGGACCTCACACCCGCGCTGAACATCCCGGGAGGTGTCGTCCGTACGCTGGAGAGCCATCAGGCGCGCGCGACGATCTCCCCGCAGCAGAAGGTGCTCGTCGACGCACTCGTCGATCCGAAGACGCCGCAGTACGCCAAGCCGGCTCCGAAGTGATCATCACACCCGGAGTGCCACTCCCGCCGGCCCGATCCACGACCGGGCCCGCGGTCTGTCCGAGGTTCCCACCCTGCCCCACGGGCGGGTCTGTCACACGCAAGGGGATTCGCCCGTGAGTTTCTTCTCGAAGTTGTTCGGTCGTAACAAGGGCCGTGACGCGGCCGCCGCGGAGGCGCCGACCGCGCTGCACCGCCGGGACGACGAGGCCGCCGTGCCGGGGATGCGTTCCGCCCCCGAGGGCGCGGAGTACGCCGAGCGTCCGCTGTTCCGGGACGGCGCCGGAGCCCAGTACGCGGGGAATCAGGCGGGCTACGGCGCGTCGGTTGACCCTTCCGGCGCGCCGCGCATAGGTTTCCCGTCAGCACCCTCAACCTCTGGTGGAGGGTTTGCTCCGGACCCGTACGCCGGGCACAACCCGTCGGGTGTGCCGCGCCAGGAGGCTGTGAACATGGCTGGCCCCACTCCGTGCCCCAGGTGCGGCAACCAGAACCCGGCCTCGGCCCGGTTCTGTTCCAACTGCGGTACGGCGCTGCGCGGTGGGCTGCTGCCCGAGGGGTCGGCCGAGACCACCTCGACCATCTCGATCTCCGGCCTGGAGTCCTACGACCCCAACACCACGACCGGGACCGGTACGCCGGCGCTCTCGGCCGAGGTGCTGGCGGCGATCGACGCGCTGCCCCCGGGCTCGGCCCTGCTGATCGTCCAGCGCGGCCCGAACTCCGGCAGCCGCTTCCTGCTGGACTCCGACAAGACCACGGCCGGCCGCCACCCGCAGGGCGACATCTTCCTCGACGACGTCACGGTCTCCCGCAAGCACGTGGAGTTCCGCCGGACGCCGGGCGGCGGCTTCACCGTCGCCGACGTCGGCAGCCTGAACGGCACCTACGTCAACCGGGAGCGGATCGACGAGGTCGCCCTGAACAACGGCGACGAGGTGCAGATCGGGAAGTACCGGCTGGTCTTCTTCGCCAGCCACAACCGGGGGTACTGAAACCAACGTCGGCAGGAGCCCGAGTGAGTCCGAACACCCCTTCCTCTCCTCTCGGGGCGGCCACCCCCGCGTCGTCCGGTCCCAAGCCGGACCAGGGCGCGCGGGGCGTGGTCGCGGCGCCCAGGCAGCCGACCCGCCCGGACCGGCCCGCCGGCCGGCGGCGCGGCGGCGACGAGCTGCTGAGCATCGGCGCGGTGCTGGCCTTCCTGCGTGACGACTTCCCCGAGGTCACCATCTCCAAGATCCGCTTCCTGGAGGCGGAGGGGCTGGTCGAGCCGCAGCGCACACCCTCGGGGTACCGCAAGTTCAGCCCGGCCGACGTCGAGCGGCTGGCCTACGTGCTGCGGATGCAGCGCGACCACTACCTGCCGCTGCGGGTGATCCGCGAGCACCTCGACGCCATGGAGCGCGGCGAGACCCCGCCGGCGCTGCCCGCCGCCGCGGACACCCGGCCGGGGCCGCTGGAGGAGGCGGACCGCGAGCTGACCGCCTCGGCCGAGGCCTCCGCCGGGGTGCGGCTGGGCCGGGCCGAGCTGCTGGCGGCCGCCGAGGCGGGCGAGGCCGAGCTGGCCGAGTGGGAGTCCTACGGGCTGGTCGCCCCGGGGCCGGACGGCGGGTACGACGGCGAGGCGCTGCAGGTCGCCCGGCTGGTCGCGGAACTCGGCCGGTACGGGCTGGAACCGCGGCACCTGCGGGCCATGAAGGCGGCCGCGGACCGCGAGATCGCCCTGGTCGAACAGGTCGTGGCGCCGCTGCGGCGGCACCGGAACCCGCAGACCAGGGCGCACGCCGAGGCCACCGCCCGGGAGCTGGCGACACTCTCCGTGCGGCTGCACGCGGCCATGGTCCAGGCGGGTCTGCGGATCCGTTCGTAAGGCGCGCGCCGGGCCGCGCCCCGGCCGTGTCCACCGCCCCTGACCAGGGCCGTAGGCGCTGCGCTTTCATATCCGGGTCGGGAGCCATAGGGTTGCTGTGTGAATGAGCTCGACGTCGTGGGTGTCCGGGTGGAGATGCCTTCCAACCAGCCGATCGTGCTGCTCCGCGAGGTCGGGGGCGATCGGTACCTGCCGATCTGGATCGGCCCGGGGGAGGCGACCGCGATCGCCTTCGCCCAGCAGGGCATGACCCCGGTGCGCCCGCTGACGCACGACCTGTTCAAGGACGTCCTGGAGGCGCTCGGCCAGCAGCTCACCGAGGTCCGGATCACCGACCTGCGCGAGGGCGT
Source organism: Kitasatospora misakiensis (assembly GCF_042656005.1). Taxonomy (NCBI): domain Bacteria; kingdom Bacillati; phylum Actinomycetota; class Actinomycetes; order Kitasatosporales; family Streptomycetaceae; genus Kitasatospora; species Kitasatospora misakiensis. Next base: position 8,443 of record NZ_JBHSOF010000089.1, read on the forward strand.
CTTCTACGCCGAGCTGGTCTTCGCCGGCGGGGTGGAGGTCAGCGCCCGGCCGTCCGACGCGATAGCGCTGGCGCTGCGCACCGGGACGCCGATCTACGGGAGCGAGGAGGTGCTCGCCGAGGCGGGCATCGCGATCCCGGACGAGCAGGAGGACGAGGTCGAGAAGTTCCGCGAGTTCCTCGACCAGGTCTCGCCGGAGGACTTCGGCGGCAACGGCCCGCAGTAGCCGGAGCCGGGCGGTCGCCCGTGGCCCGCGGTGGTTCGCGGTGGTTCGCAGCCCGCGGTGCCGGCGGCCGTGGTGGTCCCCGGTGGTCCGCGTGGTGCCGACCGGGCACGCGCGGGCGTCGGCCGTTTTGCCAAAAAACGCGCATCTACCCACACTGGGGGCACGAAAAACCACCCTCCTGAGTGATGTGGTCCGTTCGGCCCGGCGTGGCGATCGTTGACGGGCCATAGGGGACTGCCTACCGTCAGGAGGGGCTGCCCGGGTGTCCGACGCCCGCGGTCTGGGTTGCCCGCAGCACGAGTGGACGGAGGTAGGCATGACCGGCACTGGCGACGAAGTGGCCACGGGAGGCCTGTGCGCCGTACACCTGCCGCGCACCGCCCGCACGGTGACCGAGCTGCCCCGGACGGAGCTGCCGCGTGTGGGCCGGTTCCCGGCGGTGCAGCCCGGCCAGCCGGCGATCGAGCGGCTCGCGCCGACCTCCGAGCTGATCGGCTACCGGGGCCCGACCGCCTGCGCGGCGGCCGGCATCACCTACCGCCAGCTGGACTACTGGGCCCGCACCGGCCTGCTGGAGCCCAGCGTGCGCTCGACCTACCCGGCGAGCAGCCAGCGGCTCTACAGCTTCCGCGACATCCTGCTGCTGAAGATCGTCAAGCGGCTGCTGGACGCCGGGGTCTCGCTGCAGAACATCCGGGTGGCGGTCGCTCATCTGCAGGCGGCCGAGGTCGCCGACCTGGCCGGGCTGACCCTGATGTGTGACGGCGCGACGGTGTACGAGTGCACGACGCCCCAGCAGGTGGTCGACCTGATGAAGGGCGGCCAGGGGGTGTTCGGCATCGCGGTCGGCGCGGTCTGGCAGGAGCTGGAGCGGACCCTGGTCCGGCTGCACGCCGAGCGGACCGACACCGGGGAGACGGTGGTCGGCCACGACCCGGGGGACGAACTGGCGCAGCGGCGCAACCGCGCGGTCTGACCGCCTCCCGCTCGCCGCGGGACTCGAAGCGACGCCGTGGGCCCGGACGGGGGAACCGTCCGGGCCCACGGCGTCGTCGTGCCCGGTGAGCCGAGATGAGGGAGGGCACGTGCGGTTCGGTTCCGGCATACCCGGTCTGGTGACGCGCAGGGCGGTAGGACTGGGCCAACGGCTGCGCCGGCGGTCGGCGCAGCGGCGGCTGTTCCAGCTGGCGACGGTCGGCTGCGCCCTGGCGCTCGCGCCGAGCGGCTGGCTCTTCGTCTCGGCCGGCGACCGGGTGGGCACGGTGGCGAGCGCGCCCGGGGCACCGGTGGCGGTGGTGTTCGGCGCCGGGCTGTTCGAGGGGAAGCCCTCGCCGTACCTGGCGCACCGCCTGGACGCGGCCGTGGAGCTGTACGAGCGTCAGAAGGTCCAGGCGATCCTGGTGACCGGCGACAACGGCCGGACGAGCTACGACGAGACCGACGCGATGCGCCGCTACCTGATCGAGCACGGGGTGCCGGAGGTGCGGGTGGTCGGCGACTACGCGGGCTTCGACACCTGGGACTCCTGCACCCGGGCGCACCGGATCTTCGGGGTGGACCGCGCGGTGCTGGTAAGTCAGGACTTCCACGTCCGGCGGGCGTTGGCGCTCTGCGAGGCGGCGGGCATCGAGTCGTACGCGGTGGGCGTGCCGGAGGTCCGGGACGCCACCTGGCTGTACGGCGGCCTCCGGGAGATCCCGGGGGCCGGGAAGGCCATGCTGAACGCCTGGCTGCGGCCGGATCCGCTGTTCCTCGGTCCGCGTGAGCCGGGCATACCGCGGGCGCTGGCGGACGCGGGTGCTGGCCGGGCCGACGACGGCGGTACGGCGGTGCGCTGACCCCGGCGGCCGGGTTCGGACGGGTTGTCGGACCCGTGCGGCATGATCGGCGGGTGCGGTCACTGCCGAGCATCATCCACCTCGACATGGACGCCTTCTTCGCGGCGGTGGAGCAGGCGGCCAAGCCGAGCCTGCGCGGCAAGCCGGTGATCGTCGGGGGGCTGGGCGGGCGCGGGGTGGTGTCGACGGCCTCCTACGAGGCGCGGACCTTCGGCGTGCACTCGGCGATGCCGATGGCGCAGGCGCGCCGGCTCTGCCCGAACGCGGCCTTCCTGACCGGTCGGTTCGAGGCGTACCGGCAGGTGAGCGAGGTGGTGATGGGGCTGCTGCGGGAGCTCTCGCCGCTGGTGCAGCCGCTGAGCCTGGACGAGGCCTTCGTCGATCTGGAGGCCGGTCCGTACGGCCCGGTGCTGGCCGAGGCGGAGCACGGTACGGGGGAGCGGCTGGTGCTTGCGCTGGCCGAGGACCTGCGCGCGGACATCCGGCAGCGCACCGGGCTGACCGCCTCGGTCGGGGCGGCCGGGTCGAAGCTGATGGCCAAGATCGCCTCCGAGCAGGCCAAGCCGGACGGGCTGGTGCTGGTCGAGCCGGGCCAGGAGCGCGCGGTGCTGGGGCCGATGCCGGTGCGGGCGCTGCCCGGGATCGGTCCGGCCACCGAGCAGGTGCTGCGCCGCGCCGGGCTGAACACGGTGGCCGAGCTCGCCGAGGCGGGCGAGGCGGAACTGGTGCAGCTGCTGGGGAAGGCGCACGGAGTCGGCGTCCACGCCATGTCCATAGGACTGGACGACCGGCCGGTGGTCGCGGACCAGGACGCCAAGTCCGTCTCGGTGGAGGACACCTTCGAGGTGGACCTGGCCGACCGGGACCGGGTGCTGCGCGAGGTGGAGGCGCTGGCGCTGCGCTGTGTGCGGCGGTTGCGCGGAGCCGGGCGCTCGGGGCGGACGGTGGTGCTGAAGGTCCGGCGGTTCGACTTCTCGACGCTGACCCGTTCGGAGACGCTGCGCGGGCCGACGGACGACGAGACGGTGGTGGTCGAGACGGCGCGCCGGCTGGCCTCGCAGGTGGACATCACCGGCGGGGTGCGGCTGCTGGGCGTCGGGGTGGCGCAGCTGGCCGACTACACCCAGGAGGACCTGTTCGCCCAGGCCGTCCGGGAGGAGGCGGCCGCCGCGGCCGAGGCCGGGGCGGAGGAGGAGCCGCAGGCGGTGGAGGAGGAAGCGGTGCCGGTGCGCCGCTGGCTGCCGGGGCAGGACGTGCGACACGCGGAGCACGGGCCGGGGTGGGTGCAGGGCAGCGGGGTGGGCCGGGTGACGGTCCGCTTCGAGACGCCGTGGAGCAAGCCGGGCCGGGTACGGACCTTCCGGATCGACGATCCGGCGCTGGAGCCGGCCCGGCCGCTGCCGCTGCGCCCGGGGTGGCCCGGGAGCGAGGACGGGGACGAGGACGGCGGGGATGGTAGCGGGGACGGTGGGGAGGAGGGCTGAGCGGCGGAGCCGGTCCGGAAACGCGAAGCGGCCCCACCCGGCAGGGGGGCCGGGTGGGGCCGCTTCGCGTTTCCGGGCCTCGGACGGTCGCGATGCCCTCGGCGACCGTCCGGGTCCGGTCCCCGCGCCCTGTCCCTGGGCGCGGGGCGGGACGCCTCGTCAGGCGTCGGTCTTCACCGGCTGCTGGCCGGAGGTCAGGTCCGCCACCTGGTTGCCGCCGGCGGCCACCGTGGTGGTCGGCTTGACGGAGCGGATCAGGAACGGGACGGCGCCGGCCACGACGCAGACCACGGCGGCGGTCCAGAACGCGTGCTTGTAGGCGTCCAGGGTGGGCAGCGAGATCGGGATCGGCAGCTTCAGGGTGTCGCCGGTGAGGATGGCGGCCATGACGGCGGTGCCGATCGCGCCGCCGACGGTGCGCAGCACGGCGTTCATGCCGTTGGCGATGCCGCTCTGCTCGACCGGGACGGCGCCGTTGATGTAGGCGGGCATCGCCGAGAAGGCGAGGCCGATGCCGAGGCCGAAGATCGCCGAGGAGAGGTAGATGTCGCCCTCGTGGCTGTGCCGCAGGGCCAGGTAGGCCATCGAGACGGCGCCGAGGACGCCACCGAGGACCAGCGGCAGACGCGGGCCGCGGCGGGCGATCAGCATGGCGCCGACCGGGGCGGCGATCATCGAGCCGAGGGCCGACGGCAGCAGCATCACACCGGCGTGCAGCACGGTGGCGGTGAAGCCGTAGTGGGTGAACTTCTCCGGGGTCTGGGCGAAGTTGCTGATCACCATGAACGAGCCGTACATGCCGAAGCCGATGAGCAGGCCGGCCAGGTTGGTGAAGGCGACGGCCGGGCGGGACATCATCTTCATGTCGACCAGTGGGTGGGCGACCTTGACCTCGATGACGCCCCAGACGAGGGCGATCACGGCGGCGACGGCGAACAGGCCGAGCGTCTTGGTGGAGGTCCAGCCCCAGGTGTTGCCCTGGCTGACCGCGACCAGCAGGGCGGAGAGCCAGCCGGCCAGGGTGATGGCGCCGAGCGGGTCGGCGCCGCCCTCCTTGTCGGTGACCGGGTCGGTGGGCACCCGGAGGGCGACCAGGGCGACCGCGATGAGACCGAAGAACAGGCCCATCCAGAAGATCGACTTGTAGCTCCAGTGCTCCAGCAGCAGGCCGGTGGCGACCAGGCCTAGGCCGGAACCGACACCCATCGAGGCGCTGATGGCGGCGACGCCGCCGGTCACCTTCTGCTTGGGCAGCTCGTCGCGGACGATGCTGATCGCCAGCGGGAGCACGCCACCGCCGGCGCCCTGGAGGACTCGGGCGACGACCAGCCAGGTGAAGGAGTGGGTGGAGACCGCGAGCGCGGAGCCCGCGACCAGGCCGCCGAGCGAGATCAGCAGCATCGGCTTGCGGCCGCGCAGGTCGCCGAAGCGGCCGAGCAGCGGGGTCAGCACGGCGGCGGACAGCAGGTTGGCCGTCATCAGCCAGGTGATGCTGGAGCCGGAGACGCTCAGCTCCTTCGCGAGCGAGGGCAGGATCGGGACGACCGCGGTCTGCACCACGCTGAACGACAGCATCGCCAGGATGAGGGCCGGCAGGACCCGTGCGCTGCTCGGCTTCTGGGTCGCGGTGGTGGGCTGTGGTGCCTCACTCACGGTTGTTTCCTCCCGTACATAGTGAATGAACTCAACTAACCATGCAGGGAGATACTTCAGTGTGTCAAATATTCATTGGTTAAGCCTTGGTAAAAAGGAAGGACCCCGGCCGTGAGCGGCCGAGGTCCTCCGGGAGACCCGACCGGGTCAGCCGAGCGGCCGCAGCGGGGCCGGGCGGGCCTGGTCCTCCGCGGCGGGCGGGTGCGCGGCCTGGCGGGCCGGACCGTGGGCGGCGGCCGGGGCCGGGGTCGACGCCGCCGCGGTGTTGTCGTGGACCTCGACGTGCTCGCGACGCAGCTCGTCCCGGACCACCTCCTCGGCGGTGTACCGCTCGACGACCAGCCGGACCCGCTCGATCGGCGCCAGGTACTTGCGGACCACCGGGCGCTCCTCGCGCAGGGTGACCTCCTCCACCGCCTCGGCGATCTCCTTGTCGCTGAGCGAGGCCCGCTCCGCGTCGCCGACCGGGATCCGCTCGACCCGGACCCGCTCGCGGACCACCGGCACCCGCCGCTCCACCGGCTCGCTGGTGACGTACTTGCGCAGCTTGGCGGTGCCCAGCACGTGCCATTCGGTGGTGATGTCCAGGCGCTCCTCGCGGCAGGTGATCTCCACCGGAGCGCTGGGGGCGGACGCGGCGGCGCCGGGCTCCGGGTGCGCGGTGCCCGAGGCGGGAGCGGCCGTCGAGGTGCCGGGCGCGGACGCCGGCGCCGGAGGGTGCGGCCGCGGCTCGGCGGACGGCTGCGGTGCGGTGGGCGTCGCGGTGGTGGGCAGGGGAGTGGCGAGGGTCCGCACGGGGGCCTCCGGGGCAGGGTCGGACGGCTTGCCGGGGTCGGCGGCCGGGCTGGGGACGGTAGTGGGGGACTGGTGGAGGCCGAGCGGCTTGGCCGGGTGCGCGGTGCCGGTGCCGTTGGCGGCGCCATTGGCGGTGCCGTGCGCGGCGGCCGCGCCCACCGCGGCCGTGCCGGCCACCGCCGTGGTGTCGTGGTCGGCGGTGGTGCCGAAGTCGAGGTCGGCCGGCTCCGAACCGGAGCCGTCACCCGCCGACGGCCGGCCGTCCACCGGGGTGTCCAGCCCGTAGTAGCGGTAGAGCTGGAGCTCCTGGGCGGGTGACAGGTGCTGGCCCACGCCGAAGTCCGGTGAGTCCTTCACCAGGGACTTGTCGTACGGCACCCGCAGCTCGTCGCCGGAGAACTCGCTCGTGGTCAGGGGGACGAAGGCGTCCCGGCCGAAGATGCCGGTCCGCACGGCCGCCCATTCGGGCCGGCCGGTGGCGTCGTCGAGATACACCTCGTCGATGGTGCCGATCTTGTCCCCGTTGCGGTCGACCGCCTTGTGGCCGATGAGGTCCCGGGGGTCGATGTCGGTCTGCACTCTTTCCTCCAGTGCGGTGATCCTGCGGAACGCCCGCAGAACGGCGGCCGGCCCGCCCGTCCCGTCCGCCACTTCACACCAAAAGGCATGAACCGGACGGGCGCGACCGGGACGGGGCCGGACGGGTCCGGCGCTGCGCCGTCCGGGTCGACCCGGACGACCGGGGCGGCGCCGCGAAGTGACCGGACACACCCGTGATCGCCGGGGCTCCCGCTGGTACCCTGGGCGCGACCGCCGAGCCCGCGCGGGAGAGTCCCCGGCAGTGGAAACGGCTGGTCGGGGCGCCGAAGGAGCAACTCCTCCCCGGAATCTCTCAGGCATCCGTACCGTGCGGGATAGGTCACTCTGGAAAGCAGGGCAGGACCGCCGGCGAGGGAGCCGACGGCCACCACCCTCACCGACGGTGCAAGCCGGCGGGGCGTCCCACGGCGCCCCGTGCGGGCGAAGCTCTCAGGTCCCGATGACAGAGGGGGAGGCCTGTCGGGTTCGTCCGACCGGGTCCTCCGCTGTCCGCAGCGGCGAGGGCGCCCGGCGTGCGCACCCCCGCCGGTCCGTGACCAGGAGGCCTCGACCACCATGAACGCCCAGCCGAACTCGGGACGCCCCACCACCCCCGCGACCCTCACCGAGCTCGAACAGGTCAGCCCCTTCGAGAACCGCCACATCGGCCCCGACGCCGCCGCGCAGGAGAAGATGCTGGCGCACGTCGGCTACGGCTCGCTGGACGAGCTGGCCGTCGCGGCCGTCCCCGAGGCGATCCGCTCGATCACCGCGCTGGACCTGCCCGCCGGCCGCTCGGAGGCGCAGGTCCTGGCCGAGCTGCGCGAGCTGGCCGACCGCAACTCCGTCCTCCGGTCGATGATCGGCCTGGGCTACTACGGCACCTTCACCCCGCCGGTGATCCTGCGCAACGTCATGGAGAACCCGGCCTGGTACACCGCGTACACCCCGTACCAGCCGGAGATCTCGCAGGGCCGCCTGGAGGCGCTGCTCAACTTCCAGACCCTGGTCTCCGACCTGACCGGCCTGCCCACCTCCGGCTCCTCCCTGCTGGACGAGGGCACCGCGGCCGCCGAGGCGATGGCCCTGGCCCGCCGCGTCACCAAGGTCAAGGGCGGTGTCTTCCTGGTCGACGCCGAGACCCTGCCGCAGACCGTCGCGGTGATCAACACCCGCGCCGTGCCGACCGGTGTCGAGGTCGTCGTCGCCGACCTGTCCGCGGGCATCCCGGCCGAGATCGCCGAGCGCGGCGTCTTCGGCGTGCTGCTCCAGTACCCCGGCGCCACCGGTGTGGTCCGCGACCTCGCCCCGGTGATCGAGCAGGCCCACGGCCTGGGCGCGATCGTCGCCGTCGCCGCCGACCTGCTCGCGCTCACCCTGCTGAAGTCCCCGGGCTCGCTCGGCGCCGACATCGCCTGCGGCACCTCGCAGCGCTTCGGCGTGCCGATGGGCTTCGGCGGCCCGCACGCCGGCTACCTCGCGGTGCGCGCCGAGTACGCCCGCTCGCTGCCCGGCCGCCTGGTCGGCGTCTCCGTCGACGCCGACGGCAACCGCGCCTACCGCCTGGCCCTGCAGACCCGCGAGCAGCACATCCGCCGCGAGAAGGCCACCAGCAACATCTGCACCGCCCAGGTGCTGCTCGCCGTGATGGCCTCGATGTACGCCGTCTACCACGGCCCGGACGGCCTGGCCGACATCGCCCGCCGCACCCACCGCTACGCCGCCGCGCTGGCCGCGGGCCTGCGGGCCGGCGGCGTCGAGCTGCTGCACGGCGAGTTCTTCGACACCGTCACCGCGGTCGTCCCGGGCCGCGCCGCCGAGATCGCCGCCGCCGCCCGCGCCAACGGCATCAACGTCTTCCAGGACGGCGAGGACCGGATCTCGGTCTCCACCGACGAGACCACCACCCGCGAGGACCTGGCCGGCGTCTGGGCCGCGTTCGGCGTCGAGGCCGGCGAGGTGGCCGAGACCGCCGACACGCTGCCCGCCGCGCTGCTGCGCGAGGACGAGTACCTGACCCACCCGGTCTTCCACAGCCACCGCTCGGAGACCGCCATGCTGCGCTACCTGCGCCGCCTGTCGGACCGGGACTACGCGCTGGACCGCGGCATGATCCCGCTGGGCTCCTGCACCATGAAGCTCAACGCGACCACCGAGATGGAGTCGGTGACCTGGCCGGAGTTCGGCCAGCTGCACCCCTTCGCGCCGGTCGACCAGGCCGCGGGCTTCCTCACCCTGATCCGCGGGCTGGAGCAGCAGCTGGTCGAGGTGACCGGCTACGACGCCGTCTCCCTCCAGCCGAACGCCGGCTCCCAGGGCGAGCTGGCCGGTCTGCTGGCCGTCCGCGCCTACCACCACGCCAACGGCGACACCCAGCGTGACGTCTGCCTCATCCCGTCCTCCGCGCACGGCACCAACGCCGCCTCCGCGGTCATGGCCGGCATGCGCGTGGTCGTGGTCAAGACCCTGGTCGACGGTGACGTCGACGTCGAGGACCTCAAGGCCAAGATCGAGCAGCACCGCGACAGCCTCTCCGTGCTGATGGTCACCTACCCGTCCACCCACGGCGTGTACGAGACCCAGATCACCGAGATCTGCGGCCTGGTGCACGAGGCCGGCGGCCAGGTCTACGTCGACGGCGCCAACCTGAACGCCCTGGTCGGCCTCGCCAAGCCGGGCAAGTTCGGCGCGGACGTCTCGCACCTGAACCTGCACAAGACCTTCTGCATCCCGCACGGCGGCGGCGGCCCGGGCGTCGGCCCGGTCGCGGTGCGCGAGCACCTCGCGCCGTACCTGCCCAACCACCCGCTGCAGGCGGAGGCCGGCCCGGCCACCGGTGTCGGCCCGATCTCGGCCGCCCCGTGGGGCTCGGCGGGCATCCTGCCGATCTCCTGGTCGTACGTCCGGCTGATGGGCGGCGAGGGCCTCAAGCGCGCCACCCAGGTCGCGGTGCTGAACGCCAACTACATCGCCAAGCGGCTGGCCCCGCACTTCCCGGTGCTCTACACCGGCCCCGGCGACCTGGTGGCGCACGAGTGCATCATCGACCTGCGCCCGCTCAGCAAGGAGACCGGCGTGACGGTGGACGACATCGCCAAGCGCCTGATCGACTACGGCTTCCACGCGCCGACCATGTCGTTCCCGGTCGCCGGCACCCTGATGATCGAGCCGACCGAGTCCGAGGACCTGTACGAGATCGACCGGTTCTGCGACGCGATGATCGAGATCCGGGCCGAGATCGAGAAGGTCGGCTCGGGCGAGTGGGCCGCCGACGACAACCCGCTGCGCAACGCCCCGCACACCGCCGCCACGCTGGCCGGCGACTGGGCGCACGGCTACTCGCGGCAGGAGGCGGTCTTCCCGGCCGGCGTGAACCCGGCGGACAAGTACTGGCCGCCGGTCAGCCGGATCGACGGCGCGTACGGCGACCGCAACCTGGTCTGCTCCTGCCCGCCGCTGGACGAGTACGGCGTCTGAGACCCGTACGCCGTCCGGAGCGGACGGCACACGGCAGGCCGTCCGCTCCGGACGGCACACGACAGGGCCCCGGCGGTGCTCCGACGCTGTTGGTGAATTCGGGATCCTGATCATTTCGCCCCGTCGAGCTGTTGCTC